>DATEPP010000472.1:0-1506 GCA_035273165.1 Gemmatimonadaceae bacterium | reverse complement strand
CGCGATCATCCGGTCCACACGCATCGGCACCCACACTGTGCCTCGACCCGGATGAGCAGACTTCAATGACTATCGCCGTCCAAACGAATACATCTCGCGCAAAGCGCGTCGAGCGGTACAACACGGTGGTGATCGGCGCTGGCCAGGCCGGACTCGCTGTTGGGCATCACCTCGCTGCCCGCGACGTCGATTTCGTCATCCTGAGCGACGAGCGTCGCGTTGGTGACAATTGGCGCAAGCGGTGGGACTCGCTCCGACTCTTCACGCCGGCGCGCTACAGCGGGCTGCCGGGGATGCCCTTCCCTGCCACGCCGAATTACCTCGCGGACAAGGACGAAGTCGGCGACTACCTCGAGCGGTACGCGGAGCGCTTCGACCTGCCGATGCGACTGAGCTCACCGGTGCAATCGGTGACGTCGGACGGCGACCAGTTCACCATCGCCGTCGCCGGCTCCCAGACTCGGCTCGAGGCGAGCAACGTCATCGTCGCTACCGGCGCGTTTCGGCAGCCGTCCATCCCAGCCGTCGCCTCACGCCTCACGAGCTCGATCGTTCAGCTGCACTCGAGCAGCTATCGCAATCCGCTCGCGCTCCCTGACGGAGCTGTGCTCGTCGTCGGCGCCGGCAACTCGGGCGCGCAGATCGCCCTCGAGTTGGCTGGCCAGCGCAAGGTGTGGCTGGCAGGACGGAATACCGGCCACCTGCCGCGCCGCATTCTCGGCCGCGACGTCTTCGACTGGATCTGGCCCGTGTTGACGCGTGCCACCGTCGACACCCGCTTCGGCCGGCGACTCCGTCGTAAGGCAAGGAGCGGCGGAGACGCGCTGATCGGGATTCCGGAGCGGGAGCTGGCGGCGGCGGGCGTCTGTCGCGTCGGGCGGCTGGAAGCGGAGCGCGGCGGACTTCCGGTCTGCGATGGGAAAGTGCTCGAGCCGCGCATCATCGTCTGGTGCACGGGCTTCGCCCCAGACTATCGCTGGATCGACCTGCCAGTCTTCGACGACGCCGGCTATCCTCGGCAGGATCGCGGCGTGGTTTCAGAGGCGCCTGGACTGTTTTTCCTCGGCCTTCGATTCCAGCGCAGCATGAGCTCCTCGCTCATCGGTGGAGTAGGCGCGGATGCGGCGTACATCGCCGAGCAGGTTGCGCAGAGGAGTGAGGTGCTGGCATAGTCATCCGAGCGGCCCGGTGTCATCCTGAGCGTAGCGAAGGATCTGCACTTTTGGGTTCTTCAGGTAATTTCGAGAACGCTCTACAGGCGATGCAGCCATCGCGACGTCGCTGGACCAGTCCAGGGACGAGAAGCCAGGAGCGAGACGACAGGCGTGAGATAGAGAGCGATATCAGACATCCGACAGGCGTCAGTCTGACGCCGCTGTTGCTCTGACGCCTGCCCTCTCGGCCCTGCCATCTCGCACCTGGACTGGTCCAGCGACGTCGCGATTCCTCCGGGCCAACCAGCAGCCCATTTCCCTGCTACGCGGTGGCGTCGATCCGACGCTGCCG
>DATEPP010000471.1:0-2301 GCA_035273165.1 Gemmatimonadaceae bacterium | reverse complement strand
CACTCGAGGTCGAGTTGGACGTGTTCAGCGGAAGACCGAACCCTCGATGGGTAGTTCCAGAGGTTGAGCGAGGGATCACAGTACCGCTGCCGATAGAGAATCTCTAACGAGGTTTCGGCGATTCGATTGCTCCTTGGACATTCCAAGGAACTTGGGTGTACGCCACTCGTCGACGTCGCGACCCGAGATGCGATTACAACTCTCCGGGGGGTTACGGTGTCTCATAGCTATAGCCATTTTGGCCATAGTCAGTTTGGAGAGACCCGTGTCCCCGTCCAGCGCGCCTGCTTCCCGATCTCCTGATAGCCTGCTGCCGCTCAAGCCGGTCGAGACGCTCATCCTCCTGATGCTGTCCGCTGGTGAGCGCCATGGCTACGGAATCCGCCAGGAGATCCTCGACCACTCGAGTGGCACAATCGAGCTCGAGGCCGCACACCTCTACCGCCACATTCGACGTCTCGAGTCCGAGAATCTCGTCGCGGCGGCGGCGCGCGCACGAGCACCCGCCGGCGACGATCCGCGGCGCATTTACTACCGCCTCACGCCGTTCGGTCGTCGAGTGCTCGCGGCGGAGATGTTTCGCTTGAGAGCTCTCGTCAGGCTCGCCGAGGCGCGACAGATCATTCCAGCGAGCGCATGATGTCGAGCGATGGCGACTCGGCTAGCCGTACGCCGCTGGTGCTCCGGGTGCTCGTACGATGTTTTCCCCCTGCATTTCGAGAGCGCTACGGTTCAGCGATGCTCGCCTTTCACGCCGAGCGTCTGGCTGAATCACGTCGCTCGGGAGAGTCGCGCGCGCGTGTGTGGCGGCGCGTCATTCTCGATCTGCTCACCGGCATTCCCCTCGAGTGGATGCGTGAGTACGCCGCTCGGCGGCGTTCTCGACTCGCGCGTCGCGCGTCCGGCATCAAGGCGCCTCGTCTTTCAACGGAGGATCGTATGAACGTGTTCGCCCAAGAGGTGGTTCGGTCCGTTCGATCGCTCCGCAAGAGTGTCGCATTCAGCGCCGCTGCCATCGCCACGCTCGCCCTCGGCATCGGCGCAACGACGGCAATCTTCAGTGTTGTCGAATCGGTTCTGCTCCGTCCCCTGGCGTTCCCCGAGCCAGAGCGCGTCGTCGTCCCCGAATCGTTCGACACCAAGACCGGCGGTCACTCGTCGATCAGCTACGCGGATTTCATGGATTGGCGTGACGCCCATGTCTTTGCGCAAGTCGCGGCCTACCAGCCGACGTCCATGGATCTCACCGGGGGTGGCGACGCCGCGCCCGTGCGCGTCGCGACGGCCGCGGTCACGCAACAGTTCTTCGGCGCGCTTGGCTTTCCCGCCGCCCGCGGTCGTCTCTTGCAGCCTGCTGACTTTCCCGTCGATGCCGCACGAGCGGTGGTGATCTCAGATCGGTTGTGGCGCACGCAGTTCGGCAGTCGCGCGGACATCGTTGGTCTCGTGGTCGAAGTAAACGCGGTCAAGCGGCCGATCGTCGGTGTGCTTCCGCCTGACGCCCGGTGGCCTCTCGACGTCGATCTCTGGGTGCCGCTGCGCTTTTCGACGGAGCAGGACCCGGATCTGCAGCGCCGCGACAACTTCATCTTTTCCGACATCGCTCGACTGAAACCGGGTGTGTCGCTCGAGCAGACGCGCGCGATGATGGCGACCCTGGCGCGACGTGTGTCGCTGGAGCACCCCGACATTCGCGGCAGCATAACGATGGTACCAACGCCGGTGCGCGAGAGCCTGCTCGGCGAAACGACACCACGCGCACTCTGGATTCTGCTTGGCGCGGTAGCGCTCCTCCTGCTGATTGGCTGCGTCAACGTCGCGAATCTGCAGCTGGCGCGAGCGACGTCGCGTCAACGCGAGCTTGCCCTGCGCACTGCGCTGGGCGCAAGTCGCTCGCGCCTCGTGGGGCACACGCTCCTGGAGAGCGGTGTCCTCGCGATAGCGGGAGGTACCCTCGGCCTCGCGATCGCGACCGCGATGCTCAAGGGCATTGTGTTGATTGCGCCGCCGCAGGTGCCCCGTATCGAGACGGTTTCCCTCAGCGTCCCGGCGCTCGGCTTCGCGCTCGCGCTCTCGTTGAGCGTCGCGTTTCTCTTTGGCCTCGTACCCGCCGCGCGCGCCGCGCGGAGCGATCCACAGCTGGCGCTGTCGGAAGGTGCGGGCGGGACGCGAGCCAGTGGTGGTCGCTCGGGTGCGCGAACGCGGCGCATGCTCGTCATGCTCGAGCTCGCGCTCTCGGTCGTATTGCTTGTCGGTGCGGGACTCGCCGTTCGCAGCATCGACAAGCTCCGGCGCGTGGAC
>DATEPP010000470.1:0-3746 GCA_035273165.1 Gemmatimonadaceae bacterium | reverse complement strand
TGGGGCGGCACCGATCGAACGGAAGCCTGAAGAGCGAGAGTGATCGGGGGCACGATCAGCTCGGTCTCTTTGCGCAGGCGCCCAATCCTCTAGTGGACCGTCTGGCATCGCTGAATACGGATGCCATGACCCCGCTCGAGGCCCTCACGACGCTGGCGGAATTGGCCCAAGCCGCGCAGCGCGCGTGAGAGCAGTGGAGTGGGATGGGGAGACCGTCTTACATTTCGAGCCGATGAGGCGGAACGCGGATACCTGCGACTCGAGAGTTCGTCGAAGGCCGGAATGCTCCGGCGCTCGACTCCTCGTGGCGTTCCTCCTCCTTGCCGCGACTGCCGGCGCGTGCGTCGACAAGGATCAAACGCAGAAGCTCGCGAAGAGCTTCGAAACTGGTCCGCAGCACCCTGACGAAGCTCCAAAGATGCTAAACAAGGAGCTGCCGTTTCATTACCCGCCGGCGCTGTTCGCGAAGAAAGTGCAGGGGAACGTGACGCTGCGACTGTTCATCGACCGCGACGGGCACGTGCGGCCCGATTCGACGCAGGTGGTGGAGTCGAGTGGGTATGCGCCATTCGATTCGGCGGCGATCCGCGGCTCGCAAGAGCTTCAGTTCGTCCCAGCGAAGACGAAGGGCGAACCGCAGCCGGTGACCATTCTTTTTCCTGTCTATTTTCGCTTTCCCGGCGCGCCGCCGTTGCCTGGTGACACGGTACTGAAAAAGAGTCAGGGCCAAGGGTCCAAAGGATGAGCGAGCGTAACCGCAGGCCCTATGACTCCGTTCTCGAGACGATTGGTTGGACGCCGCTCATCCGGCTGCATCGAGTGACGCGGGGGGTGCGGACGCCTGTCTACGCAAAAGCGGAATTCTTCAATCCGGGCGGATCGGTGAAGGATCGCATCGGCATGCCGATCATCGAGCGTGCCGAACGAGAAGGACGGCTGAAGCCAGGCGGGACGATTGTCGAGGGGACGAGCGGTAATACGGGTGTCGGTCTCGCGATCGCGGCCGTGCTCAAGGGTTATCGCTGCATCTTCACGATGCCCGACAAGATGTCCCAGGAGAAGGTGCGGCTGCTGAAGGCGTTCGGCGCCGAGGTGATCGTGACGCCGACGGCGGTGCCCCCCGATCATCCGGACAATTACGTGATGATGGCGAAGCGGATCGCGCACGAGACGCCTAACGCCATCCTTGCAAACCAGTTCTACAACGACGCCAATTCCGAGGCGCACTACGCGACGACTGGTCCGGAGCTCTGGGAGCAGACCGACGGGCGCATCACCCACTTCGTCGCGGCGGCTGGGACGGGTGGGACGATCACTGGCGTCGGGCGCTACCTCAAGGAACGGAACCCGAAGATCCAGATCATCTCGGGCGACCCGGTCGGGTCCATCCTCGCCGAGATGTGGAGGACGCACGGGCAGAGCAAGCCGGAAGGAACGCCGTACAAGGTGGAAGGGATCGGTCAGGACAAAGTCCCGGGCACGCTCGACATGTCGGTGATCGACGATTTCATGACGGTAACCGACAAGGAATCATTCAGCATGGCGCGTCGCCTAACGCGAGAGGAGGGCCTGTTCGTGGGCGGTTCGTCTGGGCTGATCGTGCACGTCGCGATGCACGTGGCGCGTCGGATCGACGATCCCGAGGCCTGTGTCGTGACGATGCTTCCGGACACGGGCGAGCGGTATCTCTCGAAGCTGTACAACGACGAATGGATGCGCGAGAACCAGCTGCTCGATGCCGACAAGACGACGCTCGCAAGCGTCCTCAGCACAAAACCACCGACGGACCATCCGGTCGTAAGCGTCGCGCCGGGAACGACGGTTCGTCAGGCCCTCCGGTTGATGGCGCTGCACGACGTCTCGCAGCTGCCGATCATGGACGGCACCAACTGTGTCGGGTCGGTAAGCGACTGGTCGCTGTCGGCGAAGAGCCTCGACAACACGAAGCTTCTCGACGCGACGGTGAGCGAATTGATGGATCCGCCATTCCCGATGGTGGACGCGCAGCAGCCCGTCGATGCGATCGCGAAGCTTCTCTCCAAATCCAATCCCGCGGTGCTCGTCCGGTCCAACGGCCACGTGCTGGGAATCGTGACGCGATCGGACATGCTGAGCTATCTCATGGCGCGGGGCTAAGGCATTGCACATCTCAGTTCTGATGGGTGGGACCTCGGCCGAGCGGGACGTGTCGCTCGCGTCCGGATTGCGGGTGACCGAAGCGCTGCGTTCACGTGGTCACGACGTGGTCCCTATCGATACAGCTCGAGGGCCGCTAAGCCGCGACGATGAGAAAGCGCTTCTGGCGCGAAAGGTCGTGCAGACGACACCGCCGTCTCAGTCTGAGCTCGACCGGATGGCGCGCGAAACGCTGCCGCAGATGCAGCGGGTGCTTCCATCGCTTCGCGAAGCGGACGTGGTCTTCCTCGGGCTGCACGGAGGCGCGGGCGAAGACGGAACGATCCAAGCACTTCTCGATCTCGCGGGGATCCCCTACACCGGCAGCGGACACCTGGCGAGCGCGCTTGCGATGGACAAGGATCTGTCGAAGCATCTCTTTGCACGCAATGAGGTGCAGACGGCCGAGTGGGTGATGGCGATGTCGGAGTCGGCGGAGCCGAAGTCGGCGGCCGGAAAGCGGTTCCGCGACGAGACTTTATCGTCTCTCGGGCTACCGGTAGTCGTGAAGCCATCGAAGCAGGGATCCACCGTTGGACTGAGCGTCGTCAAGAAGGCGCAGGATCTCGCCGGCGCGATCGGGGAGGCGTTTCGATACGACGACGAGGTGATGATCGAGCGGTTCATCGCCGGCAGGGAGCTCACGGTCGGAATCCTGGGCGACGAGGCGCTCCCCGTTGGCGAAATCATCCCGAAGCACGAGATTTACGACTACGAGTGCAAGTACCAGGCAGGGATGGCCGTCGAGGAATTTCCCGCGAAGATTAGTGCGGCGCAGACGTCGACCGTTCAGGAGATGGCGCGGCGTGCGTTCAGGGCGCTCAAGCTGCGCGGTTGTGCACGCATCGATTTTCGCATGAGCGAGGACAACGGCGGCGAATTTTTCTGTCTCGAGGCAAACACGCTGCCGGGAATGACCCAAACGAGCTTGATTCCTCAGGCCGCGGCCGCGGCGGGAATCGAATTCCCGGAGCTCTGTGAACGAATCGTCCGCATCGCTCTCGGTGCGAACGAGAGGGGAGGATAAGACGATGGCGCAAGTCGCCGGTCCGACCGCTGCTCTCGCTGGAGTTCCGGCGGGCTTGCAAGCGCAAGGGGTGTGGTCGGGCCGTCGCCAGATCTTCGTGCGCTTCGCCGCCGAAGCAGAGACGGCGACGATGTACACGGCGGACGCGCTCGCGAACGAGCTTCGGCGCAGCGTGAGCCGCTCGTCGTACCATTCGATCTCGATCTCCGGTCGTGATCCGCTCTCGAACGTCGACTATCTCTGCGCCGCATTCGCGAAGCCGCCAGTCGACCTGCCCGTTATGCTCGACACAGATGGTCAGCGGCCAGAGGCGATTCCGGCGCTCAAGAAGCTGGTGGGCCTGACGCAGGTCACCCTCGAAGGGCAGACACTGGAGGGGGCGACGGAGCGCGGACTCCGCACGCTACACGCGGCCGCGGAAGCGGGAATGCAGCACGCGCTCGTGCTCTGCTCGAGCGAGCAGACGAGTGACGCGCAACTCTTACGGATCGTCGAGCAGGCGCGTAGCGTCAGCGGCGCGACGCAGATCGTGATCCACCCGCCG
>DATEPP010000469.1:0-5214 GCA_035273165.1 Gemmatimonadaceae bacterium | reverse complement strand
GAGGAAACGAGCAAGAACCGACTCACGCTCAACTACGGCACCCTCTACCCTGCCCTGCTCAAGCTCGAGCAGGAAGGGTTCATCAAGGCCGAGTGGCGGCAGTCGGAGAACAACCGCCGCGCGAAGTACTACTCGCTCACCGCCGCCGGCCGGAAGCAGCTCGCGCGCGAGACGCGCGAGTGGCAACAGACCGCTGACCTGATCGCGGCCTTCCTCGCCCCCAAACGAGAGGCACCATGAGTATCTTCGGAACTCTGCGCGGCGCGTTCGCGCGCGTCACCGGGCTCGCTACCCGCCACTCCCGCGACGCCGAGCTTCGAGAAGAGCTCGAGGCGCACCTCGAGATGGCGACAGCCGAGAACATTCGACGGGGCATGGCTCCGGACGAGGCACGGCGGCAAGCGCTACTGGCTTCGGGCGGGCTCACCGTGGCCTCGGAGGCAGTCCGCGCCCAGCGGACGATCCCATGGATCGAGAGCATCGTCGCCGACGTGAGGTACGCGTTCCGCACGCTCCGCCACGCTCCGGCGTACACCGCTGTCGTCGTCGTCACCCTCGGTCTCGGCATCGGCGCGAACACGGCGATTTTCAGCGTCATCAACGGCGTGCTGCTCAAGGGACTCCCGAATCGGGATGCGGATCGTCTGGTGTACCTCCGTCAATCCACCGACGACCGCGGCAATCTCAGCTTCTCCGTTCCGGAGGTCACCGATCTTCGCGCGGCGAAGTCGTTAGGCGAGCTCGCCGAGTATTCGCCCTTTGGCTTCACGCTCGAGGGCGAGACCGCGATCCGGATCAACGTCGGCCTCGTCACCGGCAACTTCTTCGAGACGATGGGATTGTCGCCCATTCTCGGTCGCCTCACGAGGCCGAGCGACGACGGTCCCGGCGTACCGCCCGTCGCAGTCCTCACCGAGCAGTTCTGGCGGACGCACTTCGGCTCCGACCGGACCATCGTCGGCAAGACGATAAAGCTCGACGGCCGTTCGGTGCCGGTCATCGGCGTCGTGCAGGCGGCACCCTGGTTTCCGAAGCGCGTCGATGCGTTTCTCAACATGGTGGTGAGTCCGCACCACCTGAGCGCGCAGATGATTCAGGGGCGGAGCCATCGCATGACGGAGATCATCGCGCGACTGGCGCCGACGGCGACGCTCGGCGACGCGCGGAACGAAGTCGGCTCGATATACGATAGAATGCGCCGCGATCATCGTGACGCATACGATTCGACGTCGAACTACCGCGTGGCGCTCATCCCGTTCAAGGAGGCGCTGGGCGAGCGCGCCCGCACGACGCTTCTTCTCCTCATGGCGGCGGCGGCCTTCGTACTCATCATTTCCGCCGCGAACGTCGTCAATCTGACGCTGATGCGCGGCGTGCGGCGCGAGGCGGAGCTGGTCGTGCGTGCCGCGTTAGGCGCTGGCATCGGCCGGTTGCGCCGTCTGCTGCTGGTGGAGAACCTGATACTCGCCTTTGCCGGCGCGCTCCTGGGGCTGGGGCTCGCGCTCGGCGGCGTGAAGCTCCTCATCGGTCTCGCCGCGCGCTATTCGCCCCGCGCGAGCGAGATCGGCGTCGATTTCGTCGTTCTCGGCTTTGCGCTGGCGCTCTCGGTCGCGCTCGCGCTCCTGCTCTCGTTCGTGGCGTTCATTCCGCGCGAGGGGACGCTGGCGTCGATCGTGAACGCCGGCTTCCGGCGGATGGCGGGCTCACTCGTCAGGCAGCGCGTTCAGCGGGCGCTCGTCGTCGCGCAGGTGGCGGTCTCGGTGGTGCTCCTCGCCGGCGCCGGGCTCCTCACGCGCACGATCATGCAGTTGTCAGAGGTGCGCACCGGGCTGCAGACGGAGCACGTGCTGACCTTCGACGTCACGCTCATGCGGCTCGGAGCGGCGACGGGAACCGACATGATGGCGGTGTATCGCAGCATTCTCGCCGCCGACGTGCAGGTGAAACAGCAGTACGATCAGATGATGCGGGAGATCCGCGCTCTGCCTGGAGTGATCGACGTCGGTATCGGGTCGACGACGCCGCTCGAGGCGTCCGAGCTCTGGCCGATCAAGATCGACGGCCGACCCGTTGCCGTGGGCGCCGCGCCGTTGATGGCAGACTGGCGCACTGCGGACCCGTCGTACTTCCGTGCCGCGGGTATCCCGCTGGTCGAGGGGCGCGAATTCGCCGCGACGGATCGGCCGGGTGCGGCGCGCGTCGTCGTCATCAATCGCGCGTTCGCCGAGCACTACTTCCCTAACGAGGATCCGATCGGCAAACGCGTCGCGCTCACCGGTGAAGTGCTCCAGTTCACGCCGCTGAGCGGCGATTGGCGCACGATCGTCGGCGTCGTCGGGACGACGCAGGACGGAGGGCTCGACAAGCCGGCGCGACCGGTGATGTTCTTCCCCTTCGCGCAGGAGCTCTCGTTCGCGGGGAGCTTCGTCGTCCGGAGCGACAGCGATCCGTCGCTGCTGACACCGGCGGCAGCGAAGATCGTTCGTCGCATCGCCCCGACCGCGCCGATCGAACACATGATGACGGTGGCGCAGATCAAGGAGCAGAGCATCGCGCCGCGCCGGCTCAACGCGACGCTGATCGCCTCGTTAGGCATCCTCGCTGTCATCATCGCCACCGTCGGCATCGCCGGTGTCCTCGCCTTCTCCGTGAGCACGCGGACGCAGGAGATCGGCATCCGCATGAGCCTCGGCGCGAACCAGGCGCAGGTCGAGCGGATGATTCTCGGCGAGGGCGGGAAGCTCCTCGTCATCGGTCTGGCGCTGGGATTGGCGGGCGCGTTCTTCGGCGCGTCGATTCTGCGCGGTATGCTCTTCGGCGTCGCGCCGCGCGACCCGACGACGTTCGTCGTCGTGGCACTCGGGATGGGCGTGATCGGGATCGTCGCGTGCTGGATCCCCGCGCTCCGGGCGGCGCGCATCGATCCGGCGATCACGATGCGATCGACGTGACGCGATCCGCGAACGCACGGATCGCGGGTGTCGCCTATCTGTTGTACATAGCCTTCGCGTACCCGAGCATGGTACTCTCGGGTCGCGCGACGGCTGGACACGACATGGCGACGAAGCTCGCGACGATGGCGAAGCACGCCGGGGAGGTGCGCCTCGCCGCCGTCCTCGGTCTCCTTGGCTGCTTGTGCGCGCTCGTTCTCGCTGTCACACTGTACGCCGTGACCCGCGACGAGGATCGCGACATCGCGATGTTCGGTCTCACCTGCCGGGTCGCGGAGGGAATAACGGGTGCGGTCGGGATTCCAGCGATGCTCGCGCTGCTGTCGCTCGCGATGGCAAGCGGCGCGAACGCGCCCGGCGCGGATGCGACGCAGGCCGTTGGCACTCTCGTGCTTCGACACTCGAGCGCGGTCGGGGCGTGGTTCTTCGCCGTGGGCAGCACCGCCTTTAGCTGGCTACTGCTACGAGGGCGAATGATTCCCTTGGCGCTTGCGTGGCTTGGTGTCGCCGCATCGGTACTACTCGTGATTGCCCTGCCGCTACAGATTGGGGCTCTCATGCCAGCGCCACTGATGGACCTCGTCTGGATCCCGATGGCGGCGTTCGAGATTCCCGTTGCGATCTGGCTCGTCGTGAAGGGCGTCCGATTATCGGAGAGGAGCGTGATACGGTGAGAACGGCGACTCGCATCGTTGGCGGGCTTATCGCGGCGGTGCTGTTAGTCGTAGCGGGTGCGTATCTGGTGTTCGATCGCGAGCATGCGTCGCTCGACGTGGCGGCACGTGCCGGTGCATCAGGGAAGTTCGCTCGACTGAGCGAGGGCGTGACGCACTACGATCTCGCGGGTGAGAACGGCAGACAGACCGTCGTGCTCCTCTCCGGCGCCACCGTGCCGTATTACATCTGGGACTCGACCGCCGCGGCGCTGTCCGGGCACGGCTTTCGAGTGCTCCGCTACGACTATTACGGACGCGGGTACTCCGATCGGCCGGCACTCGCCTACGACCTGGCGATGTACGATCGCCAGCTGACCGAGCTCCTCGACACGTTAGGCATTCGCGGCCCCGTTGACGTCGCGGGCGTCTCGATGGGTGGCGCGATCGCGGTGAATTTTGCGGACCGTCACCCCGATCGCGTGCTCACGGTAATTCTCGTCGATCCGGCAATCGGCGTCTCGCACGACACACCGTTGCCGCTTCGCAGCGCGTTCACCGGCGATCTCGCATTGACCTTCGGCGCGTCGTCGATGGCGAAAGGGCAGCTCGACGATTTCGTGCATCCCGAGCGCTATCCCGACTGGGTGTCGCGCTACGAGCCGCAGATGCGATATCGCGGATTTCGCCGGAGCATTTTCGAGACACAGCGGCACGACGTCTTCAAGCGGCCGGCGCGAAGCTTTGAGACGCTCGCACGGAGCCAAACTCCGATGCTCGTAATCTGGGGCAAGGAAGATCACACCGTCCCAATCATGTTCAGCGATACCGTCCGGGCCGCCTTTCCGCGCGCGGAGTTTCACGTGATCGACGGCGCCGGGCATCTACCACACATCGAGCAGGCCGCCGTCGTCGACTCCATCCTGCTGGACTTTCTCGCCAGGACGGTAATAGAAGAACCACGGTTACCAGCCGGAAAAGGGGCTGGACAAGCCGGCGCGCAGACGCCATAAAAAGCAGCATCCTCTCACGCTGCAGAGTCGATCATGGCTAGCCCTCTCGCGCCGGTCCCGTCGACCGGCACTCCTTTCATACCCGTCGAGCCACAGGCCGGCGCAGGCGCCCGGGTCGTCGCCGCCCTCGGCGCGATCATCGTTCTACTCGGCGGCGCGCTCTTCTCCCTTGGCGGCGTGTTCTTCGCGCCGCTCGGAATGCTCACCGCTGCCGCGATCTGGCGGAAGCGCGGTCGCGTGCTGTCGATGGTCGGTCACTGGCTGGCGGCGTTGGTGGGCGTCGCCGTCGTGATCGCAGCGTTCGGGGCGGTGACGGCGGCGTTCGTGCCGAAGGGCTCACTCGACGAGATCAGGCGCTCGATGGACTCGGCGACGACAGCGGCAGCGGTGCAATCTGGTCGCGCGAGTCCAGCCGACAGCGCGGCACGGAGGGCGGCGCGCCGCGCGACCAGCTCGTCGCGCGGGATGGCGGTGATGCTCGCTTACGGATTCGGGTTCGCGGGAATCCTCATGGTCGCGTTCTTCGGGACCATCGGGTGGATCGGCGGAATGCTGCTCGGCTACGCGGTCAATGGGCGCTGGCCGGGCACGGTGCCG
>DATEPP010000468.1:0-6003 GCA_035273165.1 Gemmatimonadaceae bacterium | reverse complement strand
GGACGGCGCCAAGACCGGGCTCCTCTGCCACCTCGGCACGATCGCGCATCAGACCGGCCGCCGCCTAACGATCGACCCGAAGACGGGGCACATCGTCGGCGATGCCGAAGCAGCGGCGAAATGGTCGCGCTCCTACGAGCCGGGCTGGGCGCCGGCGGTGTGAGGGGAAGGTGCTAGGTGCTAGGTGCTAGGTGCTAGGAACCTGACAGCTGTCAGTGCTAGCACCTAACACCTAACACCTAACACCTAGCACCTCTCAGATCCTCACCTGCTCGTCGAGTCGCGCGAGCTCGGCAGCGTACACCTTGCGGAGAAAGCGCCGCGCCATCGCGCGCTCGATCGCGCCGAAGACCCCGCGGCGGATGGGCAGCTCCGTGCTGATCGTGACGAGCGAGCGGCGGCTGCCTAACGAGTCGACGGTGAACGTCGTCACCGCGCCCTTGGCGAGATCCGTCTCGACGAGCACCCGCCCCGGCTCCGGCTCCGAGATGCGCGCGCGGGCATGGTGCGTCGTGCCGAAGGCGCGCAGGTCATAGCGGATCTGCGTTCCGGCCCCGTAGCCGCCGGCATCCACTTCCAGGTTGCGAAAGTACTGTGGTGGTATCATGCGCTGGTGACCGTTGCGATAATCGGCGATCATGCGATACACGTTCACCGCGGCCGCGCCGATCTCGGCGCTGGCACTCACGCGCAACGATGGTCCGGTGATGGTTCCGGCGATCATTGGCCTGTCCTCTCGTTCGTGCTGACTCTTACGTAACGGCAATTGCGCGGTCACACGGCCAACGCGACGGTGACCAGCGCCGAGTATGCGCGGTTTGGCATCTCGAGGCGTGACGAGGAGAATGACCGCCATGAAAGCTCCGCACATCAAGCATGTCGCATTGATCATCTGCTGCGCCAGCGTCGCCTGCGACAGTCCGACGAAGCCGCTCGTGGGATGTCTCGGCGACGTTCCGATCGAGATCAGCACGTCGTCCGCGGCCACAGCGCAGCTGCGCTTCGATTGGTCGCCGCGGTGCGGGATCACGACGCTCACGGTGAGCACGGTTCCGGCGCCAGGCGCCTCTCCGGTGCAGGTGTGGTCGCTCGACGCCGCGGAGCAGATGCCCGTCGGGCCGTCGATCACATACGGCGTGACGCTGCGTGGCGCAACCGCGCCGCATATCGCGCTTCCACTGGTTCCCGGCCTCACCTACCGGGTGAGTGTCGCCTTCGTCGTCGGCGGCGACGGTATTGCCGCTCGAGGCGACAAGCTCTTTACTTTCTGAACATGCGCTCGCTCACTGCGTGGCTCTGCGCCCTGCTCGCGGTTGGCTGCTCGTCGTCCCTCGACGAGGCGGCGGCGCACTCGCCGCTCGCGGTGACGAGGCTCCGTAGCGAGCCTTTCTCGTTCACCTATGTGAGTCAGCTCCGGCAGCCGGAACGCCTGGTCATCCGTGACCAGGCTGCCTGGGCAGCCGCGTGGTCGTCACTCTGGCCGGCCTTCGCTCCCATCCCCGCGCCGCCTAACGTGGACTTCAGCCGCGAGATGATCGTCTTCGTCGCGCTCGGCGAGCGGCCGACGGGTGGCTACACCATCCTCGTCGACTCTGCCGCCGCGAGCGCCACCGGCGTCACGGTGTGGATCGGGACGTCGTCGCCGGGTCCGCATTGCGGTACGACTCAGGCCTTTACCCAGCCCGTAGACATCGCCCGACTTGCTCGCACCGATGCAGCCGTGCGGTTCTCGGAAACCTCCAGGGTGGTCGACTGCGAGTGACATGCACGTCGTCGTCACGCACGGCTCCGGCTAGCCCCAGCCTTGGAGCGAATGGCCGTCATCCCGACTGCGCGCATCGTGAGCGAAGGATCGTCGCAGATCTGTGCAGATCCTTCGCTCAGCTCAGGATGACACTGGCATCTTGACCGAATTCTCGGCGCGGCTCAATCGATATTCATAGTCGCGCAAAGGCAAACATTCGTTAGAATTCTGAGCTTCGGACTGGGGGATATCATCCCGAGCTCCGATCGTGACGCGCACCGAGCCGGGCTCGGCCGACATTGCGCGGATCCGCCACAATTCACTCTGATTCGTCGACGCATGCGACTCTACCCCGCACGCGCTGCGCTTGCTGTTGTGCTCGGCGCCGCCGTTCTCTCCTGCAAAGATTCGCCGACGTCGGTGAAGATGCCGCGTGCGGCCAGCTTCGACGTCACCACTGCGGCACCAACGCGGCCGCAGATCGTCATCAGCCAGGTGTATGGTGGCGGAGGCAACTCTGGCGCAACGCTCAAGAACGACTTCATCGAGCTCTTCAACACAGGCAGCGATTCCGTCGACCTCAGCGGCTGGAGCGTTCAGTACGCGTCGGCCACGGGCAACTTCAACGCGGCCACGCCGCTCGGCAAGGTAAAGCTCGGTCCGGGTAATTATTTCCTCGTGCAGGAAGCAGCGGGCTCGGGTGGCACGACAGCGCTACCGACGCCAGATGCAACGGGATCGATCGCGATGAGCGGCACGGCCGGCAAGGTCGCCGTCGTCCGGTCGACTACTGCACTAGGCGTGGCATGCCCGGCCCCGGGTGCCTACGTCGACCTCGTGAGCTACGGCAGCGGCACCAACTGCGGCACCTTCACCGCGACGCTGTCGAACACGACGGCTGCGTTCCGCAACGAGTCGGGTTGCACGTTTACTAACGATCCGTCCAAGGATTTCACGGCCAGCGCGCCGGCGCCGCGCAACACCGCGAGCCCGGTCCATCCCTGCCCGGGGCAGATTCCTATCGGCCCGCTCGACCATGTCGCCGTGACGGGGTCAGCAACGCTCGTCATGGGCAACACCGCGCAGCTCACCGCTACGGGACAGGACGCCAACAATCAGACGGTGAAGGACGCAACCATCACTGGCTGGAGCTCGAGCAACGTGGACGTGGCCACGGTCGATGCTACCGGGAAAGTCACTGCCGTGAGCGGTAGCACCGATCCGGTGACGATCTTCGCGACCGTGCAGCAGGGCGACATCGTCAAGACTGGAAGCTTGAAGATCACGGTGAGCACGCCCGCCATCGGCTGGATCGACGTCAGCAGTTCGTCGGCGAGCTTTCCCGCCGGCTTCCAGACGCAGCTCTTCGCGACGGCGCGAACGGCCCAAGGCGGCCAGATCGTTCCCGCGACCTTTGTGTTCGAGGCCGTCGATCCGGAGATCGCCACGGTTGCCACCGTCGCGAACTCGGGGCTCATCACAGGCGTCTCCGCGCCTAACGGGAGCGGCAAACCCGGGATCCGTATCATCGCCACGCCGAATCCCGATAACGGCACCAAGCCCGACACCTTCGTCACGCACACCATCACCATCGAGACACCGACCTTCGCGCCGACGGCGATCTACGCGACGAACGACGAGTTCGGCGATCCAACGCCCGCGAACACGTCGAACCCGAACGATCTCCTCATCAAGCGAACGCAGTACACGCTCTCGTACAACGAGTCGCGCGGCACGCCGAACTGGGTCGCTTACGAGCTCGATGCGAGGCAGATCGTCGCCGGCCAGGATCGCTGCAACTGCTTCACCGCCGATCCAACGCTCCCGAACGACAAGCAGATCTTCACGTCGGATTACACGAACGGCGGCTACGACCGCGGTCACATGGCGCGCTCGTTCGATCGCACCGCCGCGAACGGCGACAACGCCTCCACCTTCTATCTCACCAACATCGTCCCCCAGCAGGGGGACCTGAATCAGGGTGTCTGGGCGCAGTTCGAGAACGCACTTGGCGATTCCGCGACGAAGGGCGGCCGCGCGGTGTACATCATCACTGGTCCGCTCTACAGCCGCTCGCACGGTCTCACGTTCCTCAAGAACGAAGGCAAGGTCGCGGTCCCGGACAGCACGTGGAAGATCGCCCTCATTGGCCCACGCACCAGCGGCAATCCGTTCACGCGCGGCAATGTCCAGAGCTGGGACGACGTCGCCGGCCTCACGATTCTCGCCGTCAACATGCCTAACGTCTCCGGCGTGCGTAACGATCCGTGGGCGAAGTACCTGACGACTGTCGACAAGATCGAGACGGCGACGGGCTACCACTTCCTGACACTGCTCGATGCGGCGTTCCGCGTGGCCCTCGAAGCTGGTGACCACGCTCCGTCGGCTCGTTATGCGGTGAACGGAGCGCTCGCCGAGGGTACGACCCTCACCTTCGACGCGTCGGCGAGCAGCGACCCCGACCTCGGCCGCGACGATCTCGGCCGCAATGAAGCGTTGAACTATCAGTGGCAGTTCAGCGACGGCGCGACGGCTACGGGCCGCACCGCGACCCACACCTTCGCCCGATTCGGCTCGTATACGGCGACGCTCACGGTCACCGATGCGTTTGGATGGCCCAGCACCGTTACGCAAACGCTCAACGTCGCGGATGTCGCGGCGACAGTCTCGGCGCTGCGTGGAGCCGACCTGATCGCCGGCGAGACGTATAGCGGCGCGGGCAGCTTCACCGATCCTGGTGCCGATGCCTGGTCGGCGACGGTGAACTACGGCGATGGCGCCGGCGCCCAGCCGCTTGGGCTCGTGGACAAGAGCTTCGTCGTGGCACATACCTACCGCAACGCCGGGACCTTCGCGCTCACGGTCGCGGTGACCGACGACGGTGGTGCGACCGGTACGTCGTCAGCCACCATCCGCGTGACCACGCCCCTCGTGGCGACACAGGGATTGGCGCAGCAGGTGCAGCTCCTTGCCGAATCTGGCGCTATCGTGGGCCAACAGGTGCAGCCGCTGCTCGCCTCGCTCGATGCCGCGTCGAAGCAGATGTCGCGTGGCTACAACGAGCCCGCCGCCAACGAGCTTGGCGCGTTCGTGAACAAGCTGACCGCCGCGGTGCTGTCCGGTCGTATGTCACCCGACGCCGCGCAGCAGCTCACGGAGATGGCCACGCGGATCGAGCGGGTTCTCAACCCGTAGGCCTACTCACAGGTGCGCCTCCGCATCGTGCCGCTCACGCCGGACCTCTGGCCAGCTCTCGAGGATCTGTTCGGTGTGCGCGGCGCGTGCGGAGGCTGCTGGTGCATGTACTGGCGCATCGGCAGCGCGTATCGACGCCGGCCAGCGACCCGGAACAAGGCGGAGTTCCGCGAAGTCGTTAGGCATGGGCCGCCACCAGGGCTCGTCGCCTTCGACGGCGACCTGGCGGTCGGCTGGTGCCAGCTCACCCCGCGCGACGCGCTGCCCTTCCTCGACCGCCAGTGGCGATTGAAGCGCGTCGACGACGCGCCCGTCTGGTCGATCTCCTGCTTCTACGTCCGGATCGGCTATCGTCGCCGCGGCGTCACAACGGCGCTGATCCGGGAAGCCTTACGAGTTGCCAAGCGCGCGAAGGCGCCGGCAGTCGAGGCTTATCCCTTCGACGCGGCACTCTCGCCGAGCGCCACCGGCACTGGCTATGCCTCGACCTTCGCACGCGCCGGCTTCAAGGTCATCGCTCGGCATATTCCCGCCCGGCCGATCATGAGGCACGATCTGCGGCACATACGCGCTCGGTAATCACTAGAGATTGTTCACCATTCGCTTGATGCCATCGCGGAGGTGGACGACATGGAAGTTGATGAGAAAGCCCAGGCGGTAGTTAGCGAGCTTCAAATAGGAGAGCAGCTGGGCTTCATGAATTGGATGGAGTTGCTTCACCGCCTTGAGATCGACGATGACCGCACGTTCGACGAGGAGATCGATCCGATAGCCGACATCGAGCCGAACACCGCGGTACGTCACGGGCACTGCGACTTCGGTTTCAACGACGAGCCCGCGCAGTCGCAGCTCTTGAGCAAGGCAGGCCTGGTAGGCGCTCTCCAATAGACCGGGACCGAGCGCCGAGTGGACGGTCATCGAGCTGTCGTAGGTTTCGCGGCCGATTGCCTCGATCTCGGCGCGGCTGGGGCAGGCGAGCATGCGCCGAATCTGGTGTCGTCTGGGGGCAGGACACGTACCTTTTCTTACCGCGAAGGACGCGAAGGACGCAAAGGACTGCCAGA
>DATEPP010000467.1:0-4907 GCA_035273165.1 Gemmatimonadaceae bacterium | reverse complement strand
CCGAGTAGAATCGGGACCTGGTGGATGCGCATCTCGTCCACGAGACCCGCCCTCAGATACTGCCGGCAGACTCCTGCCCCGACCGCCAGCGCGACATCCTTGTCACCAGCCGCATCACGCGCCTGCTCGAGCGCGGACTCGATTCCGTCGGTCACGAAATGAAAGGTCGTGTTCCCCTTCATCATGAGGGGGGCGCGCTCGTGATGCGTGAGCACGAACACGGGATGATGGAATGGCGGGTTGTCTCCCCACCATCCCCTCCACGGGGCCTTCGCGTCCCAATCGCCGGGGTGGCCGCCGAACATGTTCCGTCCCATGATTGTCGCGCCGATGTTCGCGATCTCTTCCTCGAAGACCCGCGTGCTTGCGTCGTCTCGACCTCCCGCCTGGCCATGCGCGGCCCGCCAGGAGCGAAGCGCGACGACCCACCCATGCAATCCTTCGCCACCGACTCCAAGCGGTTCCTTCACGCTCTGGTTGGGCCCGGACGTGTAACCGTCGAACGACATCGAGATGCGCAGGCGCAGCTTTGACACGTCAGCTCTCCCGGAAATGGTCGCGTCACGTAAGGCTTCATTCTAATCGCGCCCTGACTAGTGAAGCGACATCCCGTGCCCGCGGAGTGGCGTGAGGTCCGACAGCGTAACGGAGACGAGGAACTCCGCCACCTCCGACGGAACGTTGTCGTAGTCCACTGTCTGGCTCTCACCAAGCATGCGGGACAGCGACGCAAGCTCGTTGAGATCCATGAAACCAATCGAGGCGATCTTCATCTTGACGCCGCCAGGATCGCGGAGGCATACCTCCGATAGCGCGCGCCCGAGATCGAGAATGTGCGCGCCGGCTGCGGTGGTCTCGAAGAGATGCTCCATCATCTCGGGCGGCGCATCATCGGGATCGACGCCACGGCGGACGAGCTCTTCCTTCAGGGCGACGCCGGCGGTCATGATGCCGCAGAGCCGCGGAAGCAGTCGACGGCCGTACGCCGTCGGGCGAAAGATGCCGGCGAGGTGTCGCCGTTCACCGACGTGGGGAGCGAACTCGAGGCGATCGCCTTCGAAATCGGTCTCGCCAATCAGTTGGTCGCGGTGCCAGAATGTGAAGGGCATGCGCAACGATGGCGAATCCCATCGCTGAACCCCGTACCCAAAGCGCGCCGATCCAACCATTCTGTTGCAGCCAGCCCTCGCGGCGTTCTCTTGCAATCGAGGGTGGCGACGTGCCAGCCCACCACTGACCCCACGAATCACATGACGCGTTCTCTCCATCTCGCCGGCCTTGCGATGCTCGCCGGCCTCGCGACGGCTGCCGCGCAGCGCTCCACCATCGCGCGCGACGCATACCGCCTGCGCGCCGATTCACTCATCTACACATACCTCGCCGAGTCGCATGCGCCGAGCGCTGCCTTCGCGGTCATACGTGGGAGCGACACCCTCGCGTACGGCGCGTACGGTCTCGCCGACGTGGACGCGCGCCGCCCAGCCACGGCCGCGACCATCTACGAGATCGGGTCGATCACCAAGCAATTCACCTCCGCCGCGATCATGAAGCTCGTCGAGCAGGGTCGCGTCAAACTCGACGACGACCTGTCGAAGTACGTGCCGCAGTTCCCCCTCCAGGGGAAGAAGGTGACGATCCGCCAACTGCTGAATCACACCTCCGGGATTCACAGCTACACGTCGTCGCCCGATTGGCAGAAGACGTGGAACCAGGCGCTGACGCCCGACGCGATCATCAAGTTCGTCGCGGCCGATACGTTCGACTTCGCGCCCGGCTCGGCATACCGCTACAACAATACCGGCTACGTCCTGCTCGGCATGGTGGTCGAGAAGGCGTCAGGACAGAAATACGCGAAATATCTCGACGCACAGTTCTTCAAGCCGCTCGGTCTCCGGCAGACGTCGTACTGTCCGTCGAAAACGACCGATCCCGCATTTGCGCTGGGCTACAGCAAGGGACCGAGCGGCACGGTGCGGGCCCAGTTCCTCGACCTGTCGCATCCTTTCTCCGCCGGCGCCTTGTGTTCCACGGTCGGAGATCTGGTGAAGTGGCAGCGCGCGCTCGACGGCGGAAGGGTGGTCTCCTCGGCCTCGTACGCGCTCATGTCCACCGCCGACACGCTGAACAGCGGCCGGAAGATCAATTACGGCTTCGGTCTCGTGCCGGGAGTCTTCAACAGTCACAAGACCATCTCGCACACCGGCGGCATCAATGGCTTCGCGACGGCCGCGACGTACGTGCCCGACGATACGCTGAACATCGTCGTGTTCACGAACTACGATGCCGAATCGCCGCAAATGCTGGTGGCGAACCTGCTCCGCGTCGCGTACGGAGAGGAGCCCGTTGGCCGCCGAGCCGGCCCCACGCAGGCTGCTGCACCATCACTCTCCCCGGCAGATCGCGATGCGATACTCGGTAATTACATCCTCGCATTGCCGGGCGGGCAGCAGTTGCCGATCAGGTTCTTCATGGAGGGCGAGCATCTCATGGCCCAGGCACAGGGTCAGGGAGCGAACGAGATCCATTACCTTGGCAATTACGAGTTCGGAGTCTCCTTCGACCCAGCGCTCCGCTTCACCTTCACGGTGGACGGCGGCAAGGCGACCAAAGTGACGCTGCTGCAGGGCGGCGCGAGGATGGAGGGCCCGAAAGTTCCCTAACGAGTGCCGCCGAGCCTTGGCGTTAGGCACCGGCGCCGATTCGAGTTCGACACCATGCGCCAGATCGTTTCAATGCTCGGAGCCATCTGCATCCTCGTGCCGTTCGCGGCCAGTCAGCTCGATCGGATGCGAACGACGTCGCTCACCTATCAATTGCTCAACCTCGTCGGTTCGACCGTGCTGGCGATCGTGGCCGTCCTCGAGCGCCAGTACGGCTTCATCCTGCTCGAGGGCACGTGGGCGCTCGCAAGCCTGGTGGGGTTGGTCCGTGCACGGGCCAACCCCGGGGGTTCGGCGTGAGACGACCCGTCCGCGCTGGCTCCTTGATCTGCGCCGTCTCCGTGTGCGCGACCGCGTGCGCGACCGCCCGGCCAACCGCCTCGCCGACGCCCATCACGACCTGTGTCGTCGGCTCCGGATCAGCCGGTGCTCGTGACACGATCTCGGTGGCCGCGATGGAGCCGGTCGACGCCGCGGACGCCCCGGTGCCCGCGAACGCAACCGAGCGATTCGCGTTTGCTCAACTTTATGAGACGCTCATCGATGTAGACTGCGACGGCGTGCCGCGGCCCGCGCTCGCCGCGTCCTGGAGCTTCGACGCGACACGAACCCGCGTCACCCTCGTGCTCCGCGACGGGGCGCGCTTCTCATATGGAAAGCCAGTGACGACGGCTGACGTGCTCCACTCCTGGTCGGGGACCGGTGCTCGGCTGACGCCGGCCGGCCGGCTCGCGCGTCAACTTGCCGGCGGCACGACCATCGTCGATGAGCACACTCTTATCGTTTCGCTACCCGACACGGCGTGGCTCGTGCTCGCCGATCCCGCTCTCGCGGTGTACGAGCCTCGGATCGGTTACGAGTGGCCCGCTGGAACAGGGCCTTATCGCATCGACGAGAACGCGAGCGCACCCACCGGCTCGCTCGGGTTGACGCCGACGTCATCGTCCGCCGATCCATACCTGATCGTACGCCCTGTACCAACCAATGATCCTCGGGACGCCATCGACGCCGGCGCCGACGTTCTCGTCACTGGAGATCAGGCCGCCGTCAGCTATGGTGCCGCCCGCGCGAACCTCGCCAGCGTTGCGCTTCCATGGACGCACACGTACGCGCTCGCGCTTCCCACACCGGCACCGAAGATCGCACAGCTGCTGCTCGCATCGGACTCTCAATCCGTCGCCTTGCGAGCATCGCTCGCACGCGACGCCGTGCGCGCGGAAGCCCGCGCTGCTCGATCATCATACTGGTGGGACGCCGCGGCTCGCTGTCGTTCGTCACCAGGCTCGCCGGCGGAATTGCCCAGCGCCCAGCGCTCCAACCGCGTCGTCTACCATCGCGACGACGCCGTCGCGCGGGGCCTTGCCCAGCGGCTCGTCGCTCTCGACGCGCAGACAGTGGCCGTCCCCCTTTCGCCCAACGATTTCGTCCGCGCGCTGCACGATGGCGGCGATCTCGCCTATGTGCTCGATCTGCCATACGCATCGCTCTCGCCATGCGACGAGCTGCGCGACCTCTGGTCGGCCGCGCCATGGCTGGCGTCAGCCACCGGCACGGATACGAGGCTCATCCCGCTCGTCGACACCCGGGCGACGGCTATCGTCAACCGGCAGCGCGTCTCCGCCACGGTCGACGGACGCGGCACGCTCCGCTTCGGACGCGCTCGAAGTCAGCCGTGAGCTTCCGCGCCAGGCTTCTCCTCGCCTTCGTCGGCGCGACGCTCCTCTCGTTGTCGCTGCTCACCGTTGGTGTCAAACAGCAGGTCACGGCGCGCGTCACGGCTCAGCATGGGCGCAGAGTCGAGGCGCTCGCTCGCGTCGCGATGCAGGACCTCGCGCGCGAGAACACTGACGTCGCGGCACGAGTGCACTCGCTCGTCGCGTCTCTTGCCGACGATAATCAGCTCCGCCTTGCCGTACAGGGCGTCCCGGCCGAGCGCTCATTCCTCCTCGATTGGGCTGGAGGGGCGATGCGCCTCAGCGGCCTCTCCATGCTCCAGCTTCAGGACGACGCGGGACGGATCCTCAGCTCCGGCCACTTTCGGAATGAATTCGATCGACTCGAGCCGCAGCTCCCGGCGCTACTCGCCGGTGCCGGCGATCGGCCGACCGTCGTGAAAGTCCGCGCGCCCGAGGGACCGATGCTCGTCCTCGCCCGTGTGGATTCGGCGCGAATTGGAACGCGGTTGCTCACGCTCGTGGGCGGCATCGCCATTGATGAGCATTTCGTCAACCGATTCGCGCGCGACAG
>DATEPP010000466.1:0-6183 GCA_035273165.1 Gemmatimonadaceae bacterium | reverse complement strand
GTAGCGCTCGAAGCGATGACTGTCGCGCATGTGGAACGCGAGCCACTGGCCGAAGAGCGGCTCCGGCCGGTCCGGGCGGAGATGCGACGCCCACGCGAAGGCGGCCTGAGCGCGTTCCGAGCTGTGCCCGAGCTGTTCGACACCCAGGTCGTAGTACGCCTCCCAATCGTTAGGGTCCTTGTCCCGAGGCAATGACGGGCGCTGCGCACCGGCAATTGACGGCACAAGCGCGCAGAACAGAGGGAGAAGTCGCCGAAGCGGTATCATCGGGAGAAGGCTCGTGCGGCGAGTCGGGAGTTGCGGTGAGGCGTCTACTGGTAGACGCCAACTCTGGGCGCGGGTCACTGCGCTCTCGATCCGACGACGGCGCCGAAGCTCTCTCTCCATCCGCGCAATCTCGTCCGAGACGTCGTTCACCGCCGCGGATTCCCGGGCTGCCAATCGCACGCCGTATCGCGTCCGATCTCCGTGCTCTTGAATCGGTCTGCCGAGACGCGGCAGATGGTGCCATCCTGCGCGAGGAGCGTCGAAGGCTCCTGCTTCGTGAGAACGCGCTTCGTTGCCCAGCCGATGTACGCGGGCTCGTCGACTCTGACGCCTCCTGCGGTCGGCCTGACCTGCGCTCCGGGACGACACGCAACCGCGGCGATGACCACGAGTAAGAGCTTCCTCACAACGCTTCTCCTGTGATCCTGAGAAGTATTGTATCGCCATCAACATTGCGTTGCCATTCCAGGCCCGCACGCCGTGCGTACCCCAAGCGCCCCCGCGACCTCGGCCAATATCCGATCTTCGGTTGCGCGACCGAGCGATGTTTGCGTACTCCGGATCTCTTCCCCATCACGCATGACGAGAACCAGAATCCGACTGGATTTCGGACCAGCCTCCCAATGGGCCGCCACGACGTCGCCTTGCGGGAGACTACGCGAGCGTGACGGGACATAGTAGCTCGCGACGAACGCGCCTGCACGCAATTCGAGTACGTAGAAGCCGCTCCAGAGCCACGCCCAGACGAAGGCGAGCAACCCTAACGCGACCGCGCTCCCGATGGCTCGGCGCACCCGCGGCGTTGTACCGATGTATGGCAGCTCGCCCGGCCGCGCGCTGAATCGTCGCAGGATTGCCGTGACACTCCAGCCTGTGACGACGGCGATCGTGCCGAACAACGCCGTCGCGACGGCGCTCCCGGTAAGGCTTCCGAAGTAGAGGAGTGGCATCCACCACAGGACTGCTCACTTGCCCGGCCCGCAACGGGGGGAGCAGTGCAACCGGAGCGCAGGATCGGCTCAGAACCGAATGGCATTCAGCAACGCTGCCGACAGATACAGTCCGACGCCGAAAATGGTGTGCGTCATGAGGCTCTTGAGCCGCGCCTGATTCGGATGCGGCGTCTTCGATGCCGCGATACCGAGCCCGAACGAGGGCTGCATCGTGAAGAACGGCACGACGACCGTCGCTGCGCCGAAGGCCAGCGCCGGCAGCAGCGTTGGTTGCGCGAGCCAGTCCGCGGACGCCAGCAGCACGAACAGGATCGCGAAGCCGGTGCCGATCAGATAGTGCGTTGTCCATCCGACCGTGCACTCGTGCGGCTGCCGCGCGGCCGCTGTGATGTTGTCATGCCTCACGACGCCGTGCGGGATGTGAAGCACCCACCGGCCAAGCAGACAGTAGTCCAGTGAGCGAACGCTGAACACTCGCCGTAGCACCAGCGCCCAGAGATCGATCAACAGCGTCGCCCCGACGCCGATCGACACAGCGTTGGCGATATCGAGTAGCTGCATCAGTTGCTGATGACGTTAGGCGGGCACGGCAGCGAGGAACAGGACAGCGGTGAGAGCTCGGCGCATTGGCCACCGTGAAGGTTCCAGGAGAGGCGGAGAACATACCGCGCTCCAGCGTCCCCGACAAACTGCTTGCGGTTGCGCCTAGCGGTCATACTCGGTGACCGGGGTTCGGACTTGGAACGAGGGCACGCCAATCGCGCGAATGGCACGCGAACGCAAATGCGACGCCGCGAGACCTCTCAGTCGGACTTCATCGCGATCGCCGGACTGACGCGAGTGGCGCGCGCCGTCGGCACGAGTGCCGCGAGCGCCGCGACAACGAGGAGCGCAAAGGCGCCCCCCAGGTACGTCGGCAGGTCCGTCGGCTCGACCCCGTAGAGCAGTCGCGCCATCAGATGACTCGCCGACATCGCGACCACCAGACCCAGTGCGATCCCCGTGCCCGCACCGACGAGAACGGCGCGTGTGACGAGCCTAACGACGTCCCCCCGTTGTGCACCCAGGGCGACGCGGATGCCGATCTCCTGGGAGCGCTGGGCGACGAAGTACGCGATCACCCCGTACACGCCGACGCCAGCCAGGACGACGGCCATGACCGCGAAATTCCCGAGCACGAGGAGTGTGAAACGCTCCTGTCCCACCGAGCGATCGATCACGCTGGAGAGCGTTTGCTCGTTGGACAACGGCAGCTGTTTGTCGAATGCCGCGATCTCGCGCCGTATGCTCGGCGTCACCTGCTCCAGCGGCAGCGTCGACCGCACCACGAGCGCCATCCCGCTCTCTGGATTCTGATCGAATGGCATGTAGACGATGCCGGTCGCGCGCTCCTCCAGCCCCTGGTCGTGCACGGCGTTGACCACTCCGGCGATGATTTGCTTCGGCGCCTTCGAGTCGATGCCGCCGTGGACGATCCACTTTCCAACCGGGTTCTCACCGGGGAAATACGTTTTCGCGATGGATTCATCGATCCAGACCACGGGCTGTCCACCAGCGCCATCACTCGGTGCGAAGGCTCGGCCCATCAGCAGCCGCATCCCCATCGTGCGGAAGTAGTCGGGGGTGATGAGTTGAACCTGAACCAGCGGCTCCTGGCCTTTCGGCCGCGGATGCCCTTCGAACGTCTCCCTGAACTGGATGTTGCCCGAGAGCGGTAGCGCGCTCGTGAGGGCCGCGCTCGTAACGCCGGGAAGCCCCTGGACCCGGTGCAGGATGTCGTCCATCGCGAGCCGCTGCTGCTCGGAGCCTGGATAGCGCGCTGTCGGCAACCCGAGCCAACCTGTCGTCACGCCCGCTGCTTCCACTCCCGGATCGACGTGCACCAGCTTCGCGAAGCTGCGGGTGAGCAGCCCCGCACCGATGAGCAGCACGAGCGTCATCGCCATCTCGAGCGTCATGAGCGCGCTGCGGAGCCGGAGGGCGGCGCCGCTGGCCGACGACGACCGGCCGCTGTCCTTCAATGCCTCGTTAGGGTCGGCCGCGGCGGCCCAGCGCGCCGGGAGCAATCCGAAGAGCAAGCCAGTCACGACCGATGCAACTGTGGCGAACAGCAGCACGGCAATGTTCACCCGAATGTTGTCGATGCGGGGGACACCCACGGGCCGCGCCGTCGCGATCCCGCGAACCGCCGCGTACGCGAGGCCAACGCCAAGCGCGCCACCGATCAACGCGAGAAGGAGATTCTCCACCAGCAGGAGGCGCACGAGACGTCCCTGGCCGGCGCCTAACGCGCGGCGCAGCGACATCTCGCGCTGACGACCTGTCGCGCGCGCCAGGATCAGATTGGCGACGTTCACACAGGCGATCAGCAGCACGCACAACACCGCCCAGCTCAACACGCGCAACGCCGGCTTGATGTTGTGCACGAGCAGATCCGCCATGTAGTCGCCGCCCGCGCCGACGCCCGACGCCTCCTTCGGATGCTCGGCGACGATCTGACGCGAGATCCGCGCGAGATCGGCGCGCATCTGCTCGATGCCCACGCCAGGCCGCAGCCGACCGACGCCTCGCAGCCCGGGATGATTCCCTCGGTTGAATGTCAGCGTGTCGAGATCGGCGCGCATCGGGAGCCACGCGTCGAGCTTCTCGAGCGATGGAAGCGCCGGCAGGACACCGACGATGCGATACGGCTCACCGTCGAGCGAGATCACGCGTCCGAGCACGGCGGAATCGCCGGCGAACTCGGAGCGCCAATAGCTGGCGCCGAGCAGCGCGACAGGTGCGCCGCCGGGCTGATCCTCCTCCGGGCGAAAGGCGCGGCCGATGATCGGCGTCACGCCTAACAGGTGAAAGAAGTTCGCGGTCGCCGTGCCGACTGACAGCTGGCGCGGGACGTCGCCGCTGGTGTTCGCCTTGCCACCGTACGGCCCGTAGAGCGCGATGTCCTCGAAGACGCGGTTTCGCGCCTTCCAATCGAGGAAGTCGGGATAGGAGATCATGATCTTGTCCGCGTTCGGCAGTGTCTCCCAGAGCTCGACCAGTCGATCAGGTGCCTTGTAGGGCAGTGGCGCGAGGAGGACGCCGTTCACGACGCTGAACACAGCCGTGTTGGCGCCTATGCCTAACGCAAGCGTGATCGTGACGACCGCAGTGAAGAGCGGCGTTTTGCGGAGCATCCGCAGCGCGTAACGCACGTCCGCCGTGAGCTGCTCCAGGGAGAGGAATGCCCCGGCATCGTGATAGCGCTCCTGCGCCGCGCCGACGTTGCCGAACCGCTTTCGCGCCGCGAGGCGTGCGTCGTCCGGGCGCATTCCCTGCGCGATGAGCTGATCGGTCTCGAGCTCGAGATGCGATTGGATCTCGTCCTCGAAATCACGCTGTCGCCGGCGCCAGAAAGCCATCGTCAACCCTCCGCGAGCTCGGGGCCGAGGACGCGCGCGATCGACTCGACGAGCCGCTGCCAGCGTCCAGCTTCGGTGAGGAATTGTTTGCGGCCGGCGGGCGTCAGCGAGTAGAAGCGCGCGCGCCGATTGTTCTCCGACGTACCCCAGCTGCCTTTGATCCAACCGCGGTCCTCGAGGCGCTGCAGCGCGGGGTACAGCGAGCCGTGGTCGACGAGCAGCGTGTCACCCGAGCGCTGCTGGATGACGCGCGCGATCGCCTGCCCATGATACGGTCCGAGGGCGAGGATGCGGAGGATGAGGAGGTCGAGCGTGCCCTGGAGCAGGGCGTCGCGGGCAGGGCCCGTATCTTTGGTAGACATTCTACCCGAGTATGACGCCGCTCGGGTAGAATGTCAACAGGAGTCGGGCGCGAGCGCGTCAGCGGGGCGGTTCGTACGGTTTCGACGCGCTGTCGAGCTTCGGGAGTCTGGCCAGCGCGTTCACGGCGTTGAGCGAGTCTCGCTTCAGGCGCGCCCGCTCCGCCAGGCGCGCGAGGCGCGCGAGATTGTCAGCGTGAATGACGCTGTCGCGGGCGCGTTCCTGGCGCGACTTGCCTCGGCTCAGAAAGGGCAACGGAAGCGAGGCGCCGCCCAGCGGCATCGCCACTGGCCGATGCTGATCGCGGGCTTCCGCGACGCGGCGCTCCTGCTCGCGTGCCATGCTGTCGCGTTCTGCCTGCGTCGGCGGCAGCCATCCCCACGGCGGTGGCGGCGCACCAATCACTGGCGGCGCGCGCACGCCGACAGGGGTCGCGACCGGTCCAACGACTCTCTCGCGTGAGTGCCCGTCGGTCGGGGGAGTTGCGCCCGGGCTCGCGGCACTGGCCGGCGTTTCCGTACGCCCGGACGCACTCGAGCCGGTATCGCGATTCAGCAATTTCTCAGTGGGCCGTTCGCGCCGTGGCTGCCCCACCTCGGATCGATTGCGCAGGGAGACGACCGGGCGCTTAGACGCCACGGGTCGGATGTACGTGACGACCTCGCGCGATTCATCGGCGCGGAATGACGCCTCGCCGTTGGCGGCGCGGTAGATCGTCACGATCGGCAGCGACAGCGCGCCCGCGATGACCGTCGTGATCGCGACGGACAGCACCGTCGCTTTTCTCGTTAGGCGATCATACCGCTGTGCGGGCCAGACAAAACGCACGGGCCGCTCCCGGTGGACCCATGTCTCATCCTAGACGCGTGACCGCTCGAGCGCCACTAACGATCGCCGTGAAACGTCTTGTTTCCGCGCGCCACCGCCGCCGGCGGATGCCACCGGCCAGACTCGTAGTCCATCCACCGCATGAAGAGCGCGTCGCTGTAATCGCAACGCGAGGCTCGCTGGCGGTACCGCGTGCAGGCCGGCACGCATTGGCGTCGCGAGCGTCATCACCTTCGCCTTCGAGAGATTCCGCACGGCGCGCGCCGCCTTCTCCCGCATCTCGGCGTGCACCGCGTCGACGGGCCGGAGCTCGACCGTGGATGCGCTCGTCGCCTTCTTCGTCACGACGAACTCGAGCCAGGGCATCACCGTCA
>DATEPP010000465.1:0-3227 GCA_035273165.1 Gemmatimonadaceae bacterium | reverse complement strand
CGATTCGCAGAAATTCGCGTAATTCGCGTCTTCGCTGTTAGTCCGGTTGGATGCCCTCGAACCATCCGGCCGCTCGGAACCGTTAGGCAGCCTTTCGCCGCACCCGCCACCGCACGGCCCGCAACACGACCGCCGAGACGTACGACCCCCGCTCCGCCTGAGGCGCCGGTACCTGCCGCAGCCACGGGTATGCCGACAAACGAAGCGCGAACGCGATGATGAAGAGCGCCGCGTACGCTGCCGTCGCGCCGTAGCGGGCGTCCATCACGTTCAATAGCGCGCCACTCAACATCGGCGCGATCCCCGCCGCGAGGCCGAACGCGACGCTGTAGACGACAAAGGCACGAATCCGATCGCTCCCTGGGCCGGCCGTACGCACGAGCGTCATGCTCACCGTGATGTTCCATCCGCTGTTGCAGATCCCGTAGAGCACGTAGCCGATGAAGAGGAACGCGGGGTGGATGAACATCGCCGCGAGCCACCAGAGCGGATCGAGCGAAAGTCCCGCGAAGGCGATGGACATTAATCCCTTTCCACCAAACCGATCGCCGAGCTGGCCCCAGGACTTCGCGCCGACGATTCCTCCGCCGACCGCGAGCGCGCTGAGGAGCATGATCAGTCCGACGGAGACGCCGAGGTGCCCGATCGCCATGGCCTCGCCCTGCCGCGTCGAGAAGCCGATCGCGAACCCCCACGCGAGCGCGAAGCGCACGAGGCGCCACTGCTCTGGTGTGCGCGGGAGCACCACCCACGACCGCTGCGGCGTGAGCGCGCCGTTAGGCGTCGTCGGAGTCGGGAGACACGGGCCGGTGGGCGTGACGCTCGCCGCGATCTGGCGCGCACGGGAGCGGATGCGCGCGAGAGGGAGCGCGATGAGGACGTGGATCCCGACGCCGCCGGCGATCGCCAGCGACCGCGCGACGTGCGCCGGCACGCCGAGCCGCTCCGTGGCGTCGAGGACGACGGAGGCGAGGATGCCTAACGAGAGACCGGCGACGGAGCCCCAGCGGCTCTTGATCGCGGTGTAGCGGCCGTAGGTGTCAGGAGTGGTTGCCTCGCTGTGGAGCGACGCCATGCTCCCGTCATAGAGCTGTTGTCCGATGACGCCGATCGCGAAGCCGATGAGGAAGCCGGCGAGCGTGAATCCCGGAGGACGGATGATTCCGGCGAGGGCCGCGATGAGAAACCCGCCGCGCTCGAGCCAGGTCGCCACGCGCGCCACGCGCCCCGCGTGAAAGCGCCGCAGCAGCTCGGGCATCGCGAGATGCATGAGCCGCGCGGCGTAGGGCAGGGCGGCGAGGGTCGCGATCGTGAAGTGTCCGCCGCCCAACGCGAGAGCGAGCCCGGCGAACATCGCGCCACTCGCGAGCACACGAGCCCCACTGCAGAAGATGGCTTCCGAATAGCCGGGGTGCTTCCTGATGCTCTCGACTGTCACGTCTCACGGACGATCAAACACCATCGTCCGGCACGACGAGACTGAGTTCCAAGCTCTCAGGTCTCAGATCGGTCCCTTTCGATGTGACAGACGAGCATCTCACCCACGACAGCGAGTCCAGGTCCGAGATGGCAGGGCCGAGATATCAGGCGTGAGCCTGAGACCTTCGGCTCACGCCTTACGCCACGATGCTGACGTCTCGAACCTGGACTCGCCGTACCGGGTGAGATGCTCGCCCGGCGCTCCATAAGGGCCCGATCTCAGAGCTGAGATCTGAGCGCTCAGTCTCAACGTGAGCGCCCAGTCTCAACAAGAAACACTATTGGCCCGACGCAGCCTGACGCGGAGCCGGCGGCAGCGACATGACACGACGCTTCATCTGCTGAAACGCCTGCGTGTCAGTCGTTAGGTTCCGCAGCGTCGACGCCGGGACCTGCGCGAGCATGTTCTGAATATCCTGAATACGGTCCTGCGTCCCCGGGTGATCCGAGAACCACGAGTTCACCGCGCTGTTGCTCCCGCTCTGCTGCTCTTCGGCCAATAGCTTCTGGAAGAAGGAGAGCATTCCCTCGGGATTGATGCCCGCGGCGATCAGATTGCGGAATCCACCCTCGTCCGCCTGCACCTCGTCCGTCCGACTGAACTTCGCGAAGATCGCCGTGCCGCCGACGTTGATCGCCGTCGCCGCCGCCTGGTTGCTGCAGATGTTGGTGAGCGTGCACGCGAGCGCGACGCCAACGTTCGCGCCCTGCATCTGCTCCATCTGCTTCACCGAGTGACGCCGAACCACGTGCTCGATCTCGTGTCCCAGCACACCCGCGAGCTCGTCCATCTTGTCCGCGCGCTCGAGAACGCCGCGATTCACGTAGACGATCCCGCCGGGAAGCGCGAACGCGTTCACCACATCCGTGTTCACGACATAGAACTGCCACTGGAGATCGGCTCGTGATGTCTTGCTCGCGATCTGATTGCCGAGCGACGACACGTACTGATTGATCAGCGGATCCTGAACCAGTGGCAGCTGCTGCTGGATCTGCGCTGACTCCTGCTGGCCGAGCTGAACTTCCTGCTGCTGCGACACACCGCAGGCGCTGATACCGAGCGCCACCGCTACACCAAGGGCCGCAAATCGGGCCGCCTCACGTCGATGCTGCATTTCGTTCCTCCTCCCTGGAGTCTTGCGGGCCTCAAAGGCAGGAGTGATGCCGAGCGGGCCGCGAGGACGGAGAGAACCGGGCTCAGCTCACGGAAATGGCGGCGGCGGACCGCGCATCTCGCGACCGCCGAAGCTGTCACGCGCGCCAAACGCCTGACGTGCGCGCAGCGACTGAAGTCGTGCCCGCTGCGTTGGCGTCAACACGGAGTCGAGACCTGCCTGCGCCCGCTGGAGAAGGGAATCGAATCGCGGCTGCATCGCCTCACGAATGCGCCGGAAATCCCGCGTCTGCTGGCTCATGATCGAGTCGACGCGGCGCTGCTGGTCGGGAGTGAGATCGAGCTCGCGCGCGAGCCGGTCACGCATCCCCTCGCCGCCACGATGCGCGTCCCGCGCCCCGCGCCCTGCGTCCCACGGCCCACGTGCCCCGTCCCGCATCCCGCGCTCACCGAACCTCCGGCCGCCACGCTCGTGATGCAGCGCCAGCCGGTCGGCGGCGAAGCCGAGCCCCATGCCAGCCAGGCCCACGACCGCGAGCAGTGCGATCGCCATCGCGCGCGACGACCCGCGCCGGGATTTCCACGTTGAGTCTTTGCTCATCATCGCGCGACCGCCTCGCCGAGCAGCCACTCG
>DATEPP010000464.1:0-2033 GCA_035273165.1 Gemmatimonadaceae bacterium | reverse complement strand
CTCACGGGGATCGCATTCGGAAGCGAGATACAGCCCTACGTTGTGGCCCCCGACGACAAGCGGTTCCTAATGATGCGTGAGACCGCCGCTGCGGAGGCTGGACTTCTCGTGGTGAACGAGCACTTCATCGACGAGCTGAAGGCGAAGTCGCGGAAGTACGATCGCTACGGCTGCGCGAGCTCCGCGAGCCAGATGTTGCTCTGCCGGTCTTCCACGGGAAAGTAGAATCGCGTTGCGCTCATGCTGAATCCCTGCCGCGACGAGGGCCGCGCGAGATCGGGGAAGCGCACGATCACGCGCGCCTGACCGCCCGTGGCCGGTACTACGCTGAGCATGGCGTGGCCCGCAGCGTCGTGCGACTTGTAGTAGATCGAGCGTCCATCCTTGCTGAACATGGCGGTCTCCGGAACTGGATCGCCGGGTGGGGACGTGTACACCGTGCGGCTCGCGCCCGAGTCGGGTGACGCGAGCACGAGTGCTCGACCACGCACGGATACGATCCACTTGTCGTCGGGTGACCAGGTAGAGTACGCCGTAGAAGTGATCAGCGGTGTGCCATCGAAGTAGATCCTGCGCGGCGCCGACCACTTGCCGGGCGCGAGACGCGTCGTCACAAACGCGCTGCCGGTGGCCTGATCGAGAAAGGCGAGCCGCTTGCCATCGTGAGACCAGATGGGATAGCTCTCCTGTGCCCTCGATGATGTCACGAGCTCGATCGGTCCCCCATCGAGTGGCCTGACCTCGACATCGCGCGTGCCGTTCCGAAAGGAGTGATACGCGAGGAGCTTGTCGTCGGGCGACAGGTCGGGCGCGAAGACGTCGAACGTTTCGTTGGTGAGCTGCTCCGCGTCCCCACCAGCCGCCGGAACGCGGTAAAGGTTCGCCACACCGTCGTGGTCCGAATCGTATACGACCCACTTGCCGTCTGGCGAAACCATCACTGCCTCGATGGTCTGTGCGCCGCTCGTCACGGGCGTCGCATCGGTCGATAGCGCGACGCCATTCGCCGGGATGGGAAGCGAGTAGATGTTCGCGTGTCCCGTATACAACGAGTAGGCAACACGCTTCGCATCTCCCGTGATGGAGATGGAGCGAGCGTTGAGCCCCGTGGTGAGTCGCATCGGCATCGAACGCGGTGTTCCGTTCGATGCGACCGCAACCTCGTAGACGTCTAGAGGACCATCGCGATTGGAAATGAAGAAGAGCCGGTCGCTCGACGGCGACCACTCGGGACTCTGGTTCATCGCGTGGTCGTTCGTCAGCTGCACAACCGCTCCGCCCGCCACCGGGACGGCGATGATCCCGCTCGGCGCCTTGTTCGCGAAGTTCGCACCCGGATCACGCGCCATCGCGTTGCCGGTCGTGCAGGCGATCAGCGCGACACGTCCCGACCACCGACACGAATGCGGCTGGAACACGCCCGTCGCCAGGAGTCGATGCGTTTGACCGTCCGCACTGCCTACGAATATCGAGTCGAGCCGCGCGAACACGAGCTCCTTGCCATTCGGAGACCAGCTCGCGGTGGATACCGTATCATTCGTGGTGTTCGCGAGCAGCGGTCGCGCATGTCCCCCCAACGCCGGTGCTACGGACACGCCGCCGAGTGTGCGAAAGAGCACCTGCGAGCCATCGGGCGACCACTGTGGCTCGAACTCCACCTGCGTCGAGTCGTCGGTGAGCGGAATGGTCCGACCGCCACTCACCGGACGGATGAATATTCTGGCGCGCGCCGAGTTGCCGGCCGCAAATGCTACGAACTTTCCATCGGGGGAGATCGCGGGTGAGATCTGCAGACCGCTCTCGTTCGTGAACTGCGTAGCGCGTCCGAAGGCGATCGAGGGCGCAACCTTGCGAAGCGATGTAAATGCGACAGCGGCGGCAACGACCACGAGGAGACCGACGATGGCCGCACCCACGAGATATTTTCGGCGTGGTGATGCGGGCCGCACGACCGCCTCCAGCCGCGCACTCGTCGGCACCAGCCCTCCGCTCGGCGTCGCCAGCGGCTCGAGCGCGGCCAGCAGCTCGCCAGC
>DATEPP010000463.1:0-1545 GCA_035273165.1 Gemmatimonadaceae bacterium | reverse complement strand
CGGAACACGGAACGTCGTCGCCGAAGCCGAGCGTGCCGGCGTTCGCAAGATCGTCTACGTTTCCTCGTTAGGCTGCGAGCGAGGCGAGTCGCCCTATCACCGTTCCAAGCTCGCTGGTGAGGAGATTGTGCGCAGCTTTGGCGGCGAATGGATCGTTGTCCGTCCCGGAGCGGTTTACGGCCCCGGCGACGAGCATCTGTCCGTCCTGCTGCGCATGGTGCGGACACTCCCCGCCATGCCGATCATTGGCGATGGCAATCAGCCGGTGCAGCCCCTCTGGCACGAGGACGCGGCCGCCGCGATCGCGATAGCCGCGGAGCGCGATGACCTGAACGCCGGCGTGTACGATCTTGCTGGTACGGAGCTCACGTCGCAGCGCGATCTCGTCGACCGGATGAGACGCCTCACGAACCGCTCGAGCGTGGACATCCCCGTGCCGCAGTTGCTCGCCCAGTTCGGCATCAAGGCGGCGGGTGCCGTCGGCGTGGACCTTGGCTTCAGCGATAGTCAGTTGCAGATGCTGATCGAGGGCAGCGCGCTTCCGCCAGACGCGAACAACGCTCTCACGCGTGTCTTCGGAATCACGCCGCTTTCGCTCGATGAAGGGCTGCGTCGTCTTGCCGACGTACAACCGGAGCAGCTGCCGGACGACGGCATCGGGCCGCTCACGCGCAAGCGCTTCTGGGCGGACATCGCCGACAGCCGTTTCGACGCCGACCGACTCCTCGACTACGTGCGGCTCAACTTCTCGACTCTCGCTCCGGCGATAATGTCAGCGTCCGCCGAGCCAGGGACGCCCTCGATTGTCGAGGAGGGGGTCACACTCACCCTCGATCTGCCATTGCGAGGTCACGTCCAGGTGCGAGTCGCCGAAGTCGATGAGCGCCGATTCACGCTCATGACGCTCGAGGGGCATCCGCTGGCGGGCGCCGTACGCATGCAAACGGAGCCCGTCAATGGCGCGGTTCGATTCGAGGTGCAGGTTTACGACCGCGCGGCCTCGATTCCCGACCTCGTGGTCATGCGCACGTTAGGCGACACGCTTCAGGATCGAGCCTGGACGCTGCTCATCGGAAACGTCGTGAAGGCATCGGGCGGCCACGCCACGCAGGTCCGGCGGAGCGCGGAATCGCTGTCGGAGAGCGAGGCGGCGGTGGTGCAGCGCTGGGCGGAGGAGCTCGTGCTCATGCGCAAGCAGCACGACGCCGGGGTGTAACCGGCGTCAGCCGCCTTCCGCCTCGCGGAACATCACGTCTGGTGGACGTGTCATGCAGTGCTCGCCGCAACCCAGCTTGTACCGGTTGCGAGCGAACCAGCGATAGAACTTGTCAGCCAGCCGCCGAGCGAATGGGATCTTGAACAGCCACGAGATGAGCCGTCCCTTTGGCAACACGTCGAGCAAATGCTCAATTGCCGCGGCACCGGACCAGGTCGTTCCGTCACGCGCGACCATCTGCAGCGCCTCGGCGAACGCTCGCGGTGGTATCCAGGGGTAGCGCGCCATCACGCCCGGCGTCTGCGACGAGACAATTTCGAGCTTGTGCG
>DATEPP010000462.1:0-3037 GCA_035273165.1 Gemmatimonadaceae bacterium | reverse complement strand
CCCTGCTGCCGGCGCGCCGAGCCACGTTGCTGGATCCGGCCGAGGTGTTGAGGAGCGACTGAGGACTGCGGCGACGGCGCCCGAGCGCCCGGATGTGCGTCATGCCTAACGACTCCGCGAGCTCGGCAGCTCGGGCTGCGCGTCGTGCAAATACTTGGCAGCGCCACGACGTCGTTCTCGCGATGATCCGGCGGATGGCGGCGTGGGGCCGCGCACACGGACCTCTCGACCTTCGATGAATATCATTCTCTGGGCGCTTCAGCTTCTGCTTGCTCTCGTCTACGCGTACTCGGGCACTACCAAGGCAAGCCAGCCCGTGCCCCGATTGCTCGCGCTCGGCCAGACTGGAGTCGAACACATGCCAGTCGGCTTGGTTCGCTTCGTTGGCGTCGCGGAATTGCTCGGGTCCGCGGGGCTGATACTCCCCTGGGCGTCGCAACGCGCGCCGGCGCTCACACCCCTCGCCGCCCTGGGTCTCGCGATCATCATGCTGCTTGCCATCGGCGTGCATCTCGAACGGCGGGAATACCGCACCGTCGTCGCCAACGTTCTTCTGTGCGGCTGTTGTCTCATCGTCGCCGGCGCCCGGCTCTTCGCTCTCAACAGCGCCGGATGGAGGTGGTTTTGATCGCGCGCCTCTGGCATGGTCGGACGAAACGCGACCTCGCGGACGACTACGTCGCCTTTCTCGAGCGGCGGGCAATTCCCGATTATCAGAGCGTACCGGGAAACCGGGCTGTCTACATCCTTCGCCGCTTCGAGGGCGACGAAGCACACTTCGAGATTCTGACGCTCTGGGATTCGCTGGACGCCATCGCTCGTTTTGCCGGCTCGGACGTTACCCTCGCGAAATACTATCCTGAGGACAAGGACTTCCTCCTCGAGTTCGAGCTCCGCGTGCGCCATTTCGAGGCGTTCGGCACCGTGCCGCCGGGCACCGCCTAACGCGCGCGTCGGTCACAGCGCGCACATCCACGGTGATCGTCGCCTCGCCTAACGGCGCTCCGTTGGCGGCATTACAGACTCGAGGAACGCATCGACGGCGGTTGGGCGATCAGACCAGCCAGCGACTGCAGCGCCCTTGCCACGCGGTCGCGATCAGCTTCGGCCCCCAGCGTTATGCGCACCGCCGCCGGGGCGGGAGTGGCCTGGCTCGAGGGCGCGGCATACCAATCCGCGGGGGCGACGCGAATCCCGAGCTGCTGCGCTTGTCCGACGAACGCGGCCACTGTCCACGACTTGGGGAGACGCAGCCACGCATGGAGCGACCCGGTCGGTGCGCTGATGGCGCGGTCACCAAAGTATTTTCGGGCGATCGCCGTGCGCGCGCGCGCCTCGCGCCGCACATCGTTGACGACGCGCGCGGCGGTGCCGTCGCTGATCCACGCCGCTGCGAGGGCAAATGGCAGCGGCGAGAGCATGAGCAGCGAGCTGCGCACGGCCGCGTTCATCTGCGCCGCGCTGGCTAGGTCTGGCATCAGCACGAACGCCGCGCGCAGGCCCGGAGCCACGCACTTCGAGAGACTGGCGATGTAAATGACGTGTTCCGGCTCGAGTGCGACCAATGGCGTGGCCTCGGGCACGAGCGGTCCGCAAATATCGTCTTCGATGATCCGGAGCTGCTGCTTTCGCGCGACCGCGACGATCTCGCGACGTCGCGCGAGGGGCATTACGGCGGTCGTGGGATTCTGGAGCGTTGGGACGCAGAAGAAGAGCGAGGCGCGGTGGCGCTCCGCGAGCGCGGCGAGGGCGTCGGGATCCGCGCCATCGTCATCGAGCGGCACGCCGACGACATGGACGCGCGCAACATCGGCGGCGCTGAGCAAGCCGGGGTATGCCAACGATTCGACGAGAACCGTGTCGCCCGGCTTCGTGAAGCTCAACAGCAGGAGCGTGAGAGCATGTTGAGCTCCGCCCGTCGGTACGATCCGGTCGGTCGGCGCATCGAGCTTCTGCCCGCGAAGCCACTCGGCGCCCGCCTCCCGAGCCGCGGCATCGCCGACGCGCGAGTCGTAGCTCAGGACATTCCGTGCGACGCGCTCGTCGCCAGCGAGCGTCTCGAGCGTCGTGCGAAAGGTCGCCGAGAGCCAGCGAGGCAAGGCGGGGGCATTCACGCTCAGATCGAGATCGCGCGGCGCCCCTTCGCCCTGCGCGAGCTGCCGTGCATGTGGGGAGGCGACGAACGTCCCGCGTCCGACGGTGGCCGTGATCAGTCCACGGCGCCGGGCTTCCGTGTAAGCGCGCGTGACGGTCGTGAAGTTGACGCCCAGCCGATCGGCGAGCTCGCGCTGCGTCGGCAATGATTGGCCTGGCGTTAGGCGCCCGCTCTGGATGTCGGCCTCCATCGCGTCGGCGATCGCGCGGTAGCGCGGCCCGGAGTGCTCGTGCAACGCTGGCAACCACCCTTTCGCGGCTCGGGCTCTTGTCATGATTCGCGGCGTCGATTATATGTAGGACAGTATGCATTCAATACAGCAGCAATTTACATACAAATATAGTTTGTATGCAAGGGGCTTCGGGGGCGGAGCTGACGGTGCCGTCGGCCGCACACTCTTCGCCGGCGAGCCGATCACCATCATTGAGCATGAGACGCACGCCAACGGTAGTCGCCCACTCGATAGCGGCGCCGGGCACCGTCTGCTCGTGACGCGGCGCGGAGCGGCGCTACTCCGTCGACGATCGGAGCTCGGTGGTGCGCTCGCTGCCGAACCGCTGCAGAGCCTCGTGCTCGAGCGGGGTGTTGCGTATGCGCTCGAAGCGGGGGACGCCGGTCACGCCTTCACCCTTTTCGCGTTCACCGGCGCCGCCTCGTCGACCGTCTCCCCTCGGGTCGAGCCGGAGGTCGCCGACGGCGCTCCAGCACTGTCGGCGCTCCTTGATATGCATCTGCTCATGGGCTTCCACCGGCTACGGCGGACGCTCGGCGCGGGCGGTGCCGACCACGATCGATCGACGGCGGTGGAGTTGGAGGCGCTGGCGCTACTGAGTGGCGTCTGCGAGAGATATCGTCGGCGCCTGATATCGTCTCCGCGAATCG
>DATEPP010000461.1:0-3520 GCA_035273165.1 Gemmatimonadaceae bacterium | reverse complement strand
AAGGTGATGCGTCCGTGAGGCTGGTCGCGGATTACGTCGCGCGGCGCCGGGCGTCCCTCGGTCCCGAAGAAGAAGCCAGGCTGTGGGTTCACGTACGCGTGTCCCCATCGATTGAGAATGATTCCGGCGATGTCCCGCCGCGGATCGAAGCCACCTGGAGCAAACATGTCGCCCATCTGCTGCCTGAATGCGCGCTCGTATTGCGCGAACGACGTGCCCAGGAGCTCGGCACGTCCGCGGGTCCCCTGTTCGCCCGTTGGCAGACCAGGTTTCGCGAACAGCACTTTGATCGTGAGCACCGTTGGTGAATCCGGACCGAACTCCCGGGGCTGGCCTCCAACGACCGCCATCTTGCGCACGGAGAGATAGTCGCCGAGTCCGCCGAACCACCGACAGCCGGACATTCCCATCTTGTAGAGAAAGCGCCAGTTGCGGACGGCGATGTTCGCCATGAGACAGGGCGAGCGGTAGAACTGCCCGTACGCGTCGCGGTGAGTCGCGGGGAGGTCATGGACGATATGCTTGGTCGTCCAGCTTCCACCCGCCATGACGACGCCGCGTGCGCGGACGCGAAAGAGCTTCCCTCCCTTCACGTAGGTGACGCGCACATGCGACGCGCTCGCGGGGTCACCCTCGTGCTCGACGCGCACGACCGTGGACTCGAGTCGAATGCGCGTCGGCTGGCCGCGTCGGTCGAGCGCGGCGAAGTCGACGGGATTCCGCCAGACCGCGTCAACGGTGCGCGGGCCGGCGATAGCGCCGGGAATGAGGGTCTTCACCATCAGGCGCGCGAAACCGCTGTTCCCGTCGGGAAACATCTGGTCGCCTAACGAATCGTCGCCGTCTTCGGGAAATTGCGTCTCGATGGCGTAAGCGCAGTATGCAGAGAGCGCGTCGGGGCCGAGTCCGTAGCCGCCGCCTTCCGTTGGCGAGAGATAGGTGCGCACCGTGTCGCGACTGATCTGATGCCGCGCCATCAGATGCTCCTCGAGAGTGATGGCGTCGAGCTGGCGCGAGACGGTGTCGCCTTCGGTCTTTGGACGCGGCCCGTCGTCGCGCACCGTCCGCCACCGCATCAGCTCCGCCTTTGCGCGATCGCTGATCGGGGCACCCTCGAGCTTTCGTCCCCACGGGTCTATCACCCAGACGCCGCCAGGACGCTGGACGAAGCTCGGCCCGAAATAGAAGCCGTAGTTCTTCGGCTCGTCGTACGGGCTCTTGCCGAGCGGCATCTCGGGCTTACGCCCGGCCCAGCGTTGATAAGTAAATGCTGAACGATCCATCCCGATCATCTCGTAGAAGCGATCGGTGTAGCCGCCCTTTCCGGGCACGAGGAAGATCGCCGAACCCTGGTGCGCCACGACGGTCTGCCCGTCGACGACGAATTCATTGCGCTTCGCTTCGCCGCCGAAGATCGGATGATTATCGAGAACGAGGCACGGGCCGCCATTCTCCTTCTGAAAGAAGACAGCCGCGGCGAGCCCACTGATGCCGCCACCGACGCACACCAGGTCGTACACCTCACCCGTGTCGGTGGCCTGCGCGACCGACCGCTCGAATACCCCGTCCCGCATCAGGTGCGCGGCGTCCATCACCGCACGGGTGTTCCCGTTGGAGCGGCGGTAGTCGCCGACGCCGCCGTATCCGGTCCACCCATCGACTGGGGGTACCTCGTTAGGCAGGCGCCCATGAAGGACGAGGCCGGCGCCGGCGGCGAGCGTCCCGTTGACGAAATCGCGCCTCGAGATCGGCTCGTTCATACCGAGCCGCTCGTCCTGACGCGGAGCTGTTGCGGGCTTGCGGGGAGTGTCCATCGGCGAGTCAGGGGAGTGAGGTCGGGAGAACTTCTTCGATGGCTCCCCGGTGCTCAAGAGGCCGCGGCCCCGAGACGCCTCGTATCATCGCACTGCAGCTCTGTAACGATGCAATGCGGCCCAGAGTTATCGCAGCGCGGCGGACCCGACCGCGGAATGCGATGTCGTGAAATCAGTTGCAGCGCCGAAGTGGATCTGACGCACCCTGGAACGTGGAGTGCCTTGGCGTCTCTCGCCCAACGATGCAGCAGGCGAATGCAGGCTGCAGGGCTCCCCGACCTCCCTCATACCGGAGCAGCACCCATGAACAAGTTCTCTCTCGTCTTCTGTCTCGTCGCGGCCGCGACCGTGGCCGCGTGTAGCGACTCCACGAGCCCACATCAACTCACAGGCCCCGGTCCGGTGCTGCGATCGGGCGGCAGCGTCAACAGCGGTGGTGGAGGCACCTCGGGCCTCGACAGCTCTCTGGTGTCCGGCGGTGGCGGTGGCGGAGGTGGCGGCGGCGGCACCTCTAACGTGTCCTGTGGGACGCTCACCAACATCCAGACGCAGAACAACATCGTCGTCTATACGACCCGCACGGGGATTGGCGTCACCGGCGGCGCCTACAACTGCAGCTCGCATAACGAGTCCTTCGAGGTCGACTTCATCGATCAGAATCCGGATCCGTATTGTCAGGTCGTGCTCCCGCATTTCGTCGCGGCCAAGAACACGTCGCCAGGCGTGACCCAGTACTGGTCGGCGACGTCGACACTGGTCAATTGCCAAGGGCAGCTGCACACCTTCACGCTGATTCTCTGGGACACGCGCACGGGCCAACAGCTGGACACGACCACCGCAAGCGTCTTCCTATAGCCGGTCGGCGCTCGCTGCCGCAAGAACGAGAACCCGCCATCTGCGACTGTTGTCGATGGCGGGCGTCTCTTTCCCGGTTATAATCGCGCCATGGCTCTCGTGGTCTTTCTTCGCGGCGTCAACGTGGGCGGACACCGCAGCTTCAAACCGAGCGCGCTCGCGCAGTCACTAAGCGCGTATGATGTGGTCAACATCGGCGCGGCAGGCACGTTCGTCGTGCGAAAACCTGGAGCGCGGTCGCGCTTTGTCGCCGCGCTCCGGGCCGAGCTGCCATTCGAGACGCAGGTGATGATCTGCGATGGACGCGACATCGCGCGTCTCGAGACGGACCATCCATTCGGTCGTGCGCCGTCGAAGGCGGATGTCGTGCGGTTCGTGAGTGTCTTCTCCCGGACCGCGCCACAGCAGGCGCCGATCCCGCTCGCCTTACCAGACGGCGATCAGTGGCTCGTTCGTCTCATCGCGGCGAACGGGCAGTTCGTCTTCGGCGAGTATCGCCGGCACATGAAGACGATCGGTTACCTCGGCCGGATCGACAAGTTGTTCGGCGCGGCGGCAACGACGCGCAACTGGAATACGATCCAGTCGATCGTTCGCGTGCTCGAGGGAAAGCCGATCAGTCGAGCTCGAAGAAATCCTCGCAGGTAGAAGTCACTTCTTGCGCTTTCGTTTCTTCGTAGTTCGTCGCTTCACCGCCTTCGCCTTCTTTCGGCGCGCTACCCGAGCGCCAGCGATGGCCCGCTCCGCCCAGTGACGAAGGCGCTCCGGCTCCTCGAGCACCTCTTCGGGCAGCTGATAGTAGCTCATGACCGGGCCATGCTCATCAAACGGACGGAAAGGCGCCATTCCCA
>DATEPP010000460.1:0-1733 GCA_035273165.1 Gemmatimonadaceae bacterium | reverse complement strand
CCCGTTCATTATCGTGGCCGTCCTGCCAGGACTCGACGGGCCACACTACGTGCCCCGTCCACTCCACTGTGGTTAAGGAGCGTGTATGGAGCAAGTGACCGAGACCAGGTCGAAGGGTTATTTCCGCTCGTCTCCCTCCTCCGCGTTCGATCAGTACCTTCACGACATCCAGAAACTTCCTCTCATCGGCTCGGCCGAAGAGGAGCGCCGCCTCGCCAGGCGAGCGCAGCGAGGTGACACCGAAGCCGCGGAACGACTCGTCACAGCGAACCTCCGCTTCGTCATCTCGTACGTGAAGAAGTACCAGGGACACGGACTCGATCTCAGTGAGCTCGTAGCGATCGGGAATGAGGGACTCCTCAAGGCGGTCCGGAAGTTCGACCCGGACCAGGGAGTGAAGTTCATCTCCTATGCGGTATGGTGGGTGCGCCAGGCGGTCCTCAAGGCGCTCGCCGAACAGACGCGGTCAGTTCGAATCCCGCTCAACCAGAACTCGCAGCTCATTCGTCTCGCGCGCGCCGAGACGGTCCTCGCCCAGGTCCTCAAGCGCGATCCCACCGAAGCAGAGCTCGGACGTCTCCTCGACGAAAGCCCCGAGCAGGTTCGCTCCTCCAAGCAGATGTCGGCGACCGAGATCTCCCTCGATGCGCCGGTCGACCGCTCCGATCGCGAGGCCTCGACGTTAGGCGAGCGCTTCGCCGGCCAGGACGGCGTCGAGATCGAGGAGGACACCGACGGAAAGCTGATGCGCGAGTTCATCGATCGCGTCTTCACCCGCTACCTCACCCCGCGCGAGCGGAAGATCCTCTACCTCTACTACGGCCTCGAGGAAGGCTCCGAGGCGATGACGCTCGAGCGGATCGGCGCGCTGATGGGCGTCACCCGCGAGCGCATCCGGCAGATCCGCGAGCGCGCCTTCGAGAAGCTCCGCGAGTCGCCCGACGGCCGCGCTCTCGCCGGCTTCTGGACCGCCGCCTGAGCCGACCGCCGCACCGTTAGGCAGCCAGCTGCACGTCGAATGCGGGGCCCGGGTCACCGGGCCCCGTTTTCGTTAGAGCACTCTCACCATCGCCGGGAAACGGACCCCTCCGCTGATCGTCTTCACTCGGGCGATGTCGCCCGGAAATCCGCGGAGCTTCATGATCGACCACTCACAACCGAATCCACTCGACGCGTCCTGTGCATCGACGCTCGAGGAGACCCGGCTCGCCGCTGAGCGCTACCGGCTGTTGTTCGACAACAACCCGGTCCCGATGTGGGTGTACGACATTCACACGCTGCGCTTCCTCGCCGTCAACAATGCGGCGACGAAGAACTACGGCTATACCCGCGACGAATTCCTCGCGCGGACGATCGCGGACGTCAGGCCGAACAATGATGCTCCCGCCGTCGCCGAACGCGTGCGTACCCTTCCCCGCGGTTATAACCAGACGGGGCTCTGGCGCCACCAGAAAAAGGACGGAACGGTCTTCCCGGTCGAGATCACCAGCCATTCGCTGGAGTTCGACGGCCACGATGCGCGCCTCGTCCTCATCACCGACATCACCGAACGCCAGCGCGCCGAGGAAGCGCTCCGCAAGGCGGAGAAGCTTGCCGCGATCGGACAGCTGATCTCCGGCGTCGCGCACGAGCTGAACAACCCGCTCTCGTCGATCCTCATCCTCGTCGAGACGCTGCTGCAGGACATTCGACCGCTCGAGGACACCGAGGCACTGACGACGATCCGCGACCAG
>DATEPP010000459.1:0-7178 GCA_035273165.1 Gemmatimonadaceae bacterium | reverse complement strand
CGTCGGCTACCGCACGCCAACCGGCGAGCGGCTCGACACCAATGAATCGATTCGCCGCTACCTCCTCCGCGCCGCCGGTCTCGCCGCTGTGCAGTTCCAGGCGTTCGGCTCCGACGAAGAATCGGGTTGGTTCCGGCTCAGTGTCGGCGCTGTCTCGTTAGGCCAAATCGAGGCGCTCGGTCCGCGTCTGCGTAATGCGCTAGCCGCTCTCACAAAGTGAGGTCTTGAGGCTCGAGATCTCTGCGCTGGACCCGAAGAGCAAAGGGGATACGAATTTTACCGATTTTACTGATTAAACGGATCGTTCCTGGTGGCGCGATGGCGCCCCTCGCAACGAGCCCGGACGATCAGTGTTTGTGAACTACCTCGGGAGGTCTCTGGCGCCGGGAGCGGGCGGGTGTGCCGTTCACAAAGTGTTCATCTCGGCTCGTGTCGTTTTGGAGCCTTCGGTGCCCGAGGAGCGATCAGTGAAATCGGTCAAATCCGTGAAATCCGTATCCCCTTTGCTCTTTGTCGGCTCCTGGCAACGGATGCACCGATACACCGAGCGAAAAAACGCTAGAACTGTCGCGCAAAGGTGACCGTGATCTGCCCGCGCCCGGGTATGATCGTCGTCCCACTCGTTAGGCCGCGGCCGAGGAAGAAGCGGTCGACGCGGTTGTCGGGGTGCGCGTGCGCGTAATCGACGATCCGCTGGCCATAGAAGGCGCCGATGAACGCGCCCATGAAGACGTCGCTCGCCCAGTGCTGGCCGAGATAGACCCTCGAATAACCGGGACCGGCGGCGATGACGTAGGCCAGAGGAGCGACATACCACGTCGCCGCAGGCGAGCGGCGATGGACTTCGGCCACGACCGCGGTCGCCGCGGCGAAGCCGGATGACGAATGGATCGATGGGAAGGCGCGATACTGGAAGTGCCGGAAGCCGTTGAACCAGTGAAACTCGTACTGATCTTCGAACATCGGCGTCGCGTCCTTCGGACGCGCTCGACCGAGCGGGCCGCGGATCAGCTGACTCGTTAGGCTCGCGGCCACCACCGACTCGGTGGCGTGGAGAGCAGCCGTCTCGACCGCGGGGGCCTTCGCGAGACGTGCGATGCCATAGGTGACGATGCCGCCGATCGTCAGCGTCGTCTCCTGCACGTGCGTGAAGCCCTCGGCAAGCCTCCGCATCGTGCGATTACGCTGCCGCGATGGTTCCTGAAAGAACTTGGTGATCGCGGGGTCGAACCGGCTCAATCCGTACGACGCCAACGCAAATGCACCTGTCCACGCGACGTCGCTGGAACGAAAGAACGTCTGACTGCCACCCTGCGCGCGCGCCGGACCCAACGCTGCGCTCGCGATCGTCATCGTCAGGACGACCGCCATGCTTCGAGCACGCAATTCAACCCCGTGGTCTGAACAAGCTTCGCCAGTGCAGCCGACGTGCCGACCGAGGCCTTCTAAAACCCGTTGGCGATCGGGTGATCGTTCGGGTTGCTCGTGGGCAGAGAGGGGAAATTGCTCACCTCAGGCGGCGCGACCAGATCGGAGATGAGAGCGAGGAGTTCCCGTGGACGGACCGGAAGCGGCAGGAAGTAGTCCGCGCCGAGCTCCAGCGCGAGCCCCCGATGGGGCTCGGTCGTCCAGCCGGTGAGGACGATGAACGGAATGTGCGCCGCGATCCGCGACCCCTTTACCACTCGCAGAAAGCATTCGTCGCCGGCGCCGAAGAGATAGAGATCGGCAATGATGGCGTCGTAATGACCGCTGGCCAGGCAGCTCAGAGCCGATTCGAGGTCCCCGGACAGGTCGACCTCGTAACCCTCATGGGCGAGCACGCTGCCATAAATCTTTCGGCAGTCTGTGTTTCCATGGGCGAGTAAGACCCGCGGCCTCGGCATTGGTGCCTCCGGCGTTCCCCTACCCAGATCGCGTCGTCGCCACAGCAGGTTATGGTTCATTCCGAGCGAGCGCAAGCACAATCTGGCATCAAGTCTGCCTTGTGAAACCCCGGACGAGGTCGATATGGCTTACCGTATTTTCATTGATTCGAATGGGGTCGAATGGCAGGCGTGGGATGTCCTGCCGAAGGCGGTAGAGCGCCGGATGGGGAATCGGCGAGTCTGTCGCGAGCCCGTGACGTTCGGCGATCGCCGACGCGTCGAGCGGCGCAAGGTCGACGGACGGTGGACGCCCCTAACCAGTGGGCTGCGCGACGGGTGGCTCTGCTTCGACGGCGGTGGCACGAGACGACGGCTCATGCCGATCCCAGCCAACTGGGAGTCCTGTGGACAGTCGGAGCTGGAGAGCTATTGCCGGTCTGCGAGCCCCGTCCGGGCGTCGTCGGCCGCGCGACTTGGCTGATCGCCACTCGGCCGTCCACCGTCGTCGATGGCGGGGGCGTGCCAGACGGGCATCGACCAGTCAGTCGTGAGCAGCTCGATCACGCGCGCTTCAGCGTAGGGATGCTCGGCGATCTCGATCTCGAGCTCACCGCGGCCCACGCGGCGCCACTCGTCGCGGACGCGGTCCACGAATGCGAGCGCGCCAAGATGATCCGCGTTGTGTAATGCCACCGCAATGGCGCCGTCGAGATAGCCGACGAGGTCGCCGGACGAGCCCCGAAGTCCACGCATGATCGTCTCGCCGAGCGCGAGCGTCGACTCGCGTTGCTCGGTCCGAAGAATGAGCACGGCGAATGGCTGGTGCCCGCGCGCGATGAGCACGTTCATCGCATTCCGGAATGCATGCCCGTCCAGGAGAACGTAGTCCCGCCCGCTCGCGCGCGGCTGGGTTATGAGGGGACCTTCATGCGGCTCCCGGCTGGCCGTTCGCCGCCGCGCGACTCCGATGACTCCGCTCTGAATCTGCATCCACTTCGACATCTGACAGCTCCCGCTCCCCAGTTACTTCACTCCCCCCGATCGCGCAGTGCCAATGTACGGTGGGAAACAATTGCAGATGCCGTTCCGCGCCGACGAGGCGAAGCTTGGTGGAGACGTTCTGAAACGGGAGCCACTGCGGCCGCGTACGGTCGGCGTCACTCAACTCACAGGCGACACGCATGTGGTCATTGATCAAGTGGCTGGCGATGCGACTCGCGGTCGTGCGCTGGATCTTCAAGGTGCTGGGCCTGGTGGCGTTTCTGCCAATCGCCTTCCTGCTCAAGGCCGTTGGCCTGCCTCTGCTGATCGTGCTCGCGGTGCTCGCGCTGCCCGTGCTCTTTCTGCTGTTCCTCTTCGGGCTGCCGATCTTTCTCGTTCTTCTCGTCGGCGGGCTCGCGATGGGCGCCCTCTTCGTGGCGCTCTCGATAGGCATGCTCGCGCTCAAGTTCGCGATCTTCGTCGTCCTTCCGATCTGGCTGACGTACAAGCTCGTTGCGTGGCTCTTTCGCGGGCGCGGCGGCGTCTCCCGGCCCGATGTGCACGGTCCGGAGCCCAGCACCGGAACTGACGCGGCATAATGCCGCGAGTCCGTCTCTCAGCTGTTGGTCGAGTTCGTCGTCGCGCGGTCGGAAGGCTTGGCGCCTAACGGCGAGATGGCCTTGGCGCTCGGGATCGCCTCGCGGTGCTCGGGCGGCACGAGCTCCGTATCCCAATCCAGCGAGTGGCGGAACTCGTCGCGCAGCTCGCGGTGGGTGTGCCAGAAGTAATAACCCATCGCCGATGCCGCGATGAGGTTGCCGAGCATCACCTGGTACCAGGCGAGGCCCCGGAGCGAGCTCGCCTCGTGCAGAAGGCCGGTGAATCCGTAGAAACCGATCTCGGTCGCGACGAAGAGCACGACGAAGCCCAGCAGTATCGACGGCTCCCGCTTCGCGAGATGAACGATCAGCGCCGCGAGCAGTCCGACGAACATGAACGCGCCGAAGTGAAAGATTGTGTAGACGAGCACGAAGGTGAGCTTGCTATCGGTGGCGTCGGCCGGGCCGAACACGTCCACCAAGCCATTGCCGAGCGCCGCGGGGGTGCGGAAGGGCTGTCCCGCGATGGTGTCGATGACGAGGAACCAGACGGCAATGGCCGCGGCGCCAATCAGACCGGCGATGATGCCGTCGTGGAGCAACGGGTGCGGATGATCCGCGAACTGGTGGTAGCTCGTGTTCACTGCCTTCGCGTTCCGCCGCCACGCCGTGAGCAGCAGCAGGCCGAGCACGATCACTGGCACCCACACGTGCCCTTCGCCACTGGCGTACTGCGTCAGCGACGCGGGCACCATGACCACGGCGAGCACGATCGCCGCGAATGATGCCGTGGAGGGGATGAGCAGGCCGATCGCGCCGACACATTCCACGAGGCCGACAATCACACGCATCGCCTGTGGGAAGTCGCGCATCGCCGACGCCTGGAAGCCGATCGCCCCCGCGCCGATGACCTTCGGAACGCCGGTGAGGAGAAAGAGACCGGCGAGCACGATGCTCAACGTCCAGATCACAAAGGCGTCCACCGCGCGAGCTTTCGTCATGAGCCACCTCGGCTTTCAGGATGACGCCACGGGTTCAGCGGCTACTGCCACCGTCCGCGGCGCGTCGCCATCTTCCTGCTATACATCTGCTCTCATCGACTTTTATGGAAAGACCGGCCGAAACACCGGGACTGCCTCCGGAGACACTCGAGGGGTGGTACGCGCTCCATCAGCTCTACACCATCGATCGGCGGACCCTGCGTACGCTCGCGCCCGAGCGCGTGCGAGACGTGCGTTGCGCGACCGCCGACGCGCTTCGCGCGATCACCAGTGAGGCGGGCGATGGCTGGAGCATCGTCGTGCCGCTCGTTGGCTCGACGGCGGACGTGCTGTTCATGCACCTGCGACCGACGCTGGACGAGCTGCGGGACGTCCAGGGCCGGATGGATCGCTTGCCGGCGATGGAATACCTGCGTCCCGTCATGTACTTCCTGAGCGTGACGGAGCTCGGCTTGTATCAACTCGCCGCCCATGGGCAGGACGACCCGCAGCGTGAGGCGCGTCTGCGCGCCGAGCGGGAGAGCCCGCATACTCTGCGCCGACTCTACCCGCCGGTGCCGGAAAACATGCCGTACGTGAGCTTCTACCCGATGTCGAAGCGGCGCGACACGGGACAGAACTGGTACACGCTGCCGCTCCAGGAGCGGAGCAAATTGATGCACAGTCACGGCCTGACGGGGCGTCGTTATGCCGGCCGGGTTACACAAATTATTACGGGCGCGATCGGCCTCGATAAGTGGGAATGGGGAGTGACTCTCTTCGCCAAGGATCCGGTGGACTTCAAGAAGCTCGTAACAGAGATGCGCTTCGACGAGGCGAGCGCCAAATACGCCGAGTTCGGGGACTTCTATGTCGGGCGTCTGGCGACCCCGGAGGAGTGGGCCGAGGAGGCCTTTCGATCTTAGCGCCCGCACCAAAAGCGTTGGCGCTGACACACGCGGGCACTGACGGACAACCACAGACAAATTCAATGTCCGTGGACGTCGCCCTACCAATTGTCCGTGTTGGTCAGCGCCAACGCTTTGTCTTTCAGCCATCACTTCGAGCTCTGTACGGGCTCGTTAGGTCGAGCAGCTTTGGCCTGGCCGCGGCGCCAGATGAAGATGACCACCGCTGCGGCGATGAGGGGCGTGAACACCATCATCAGCCCCGCCCAGAACATGCTCAACGAGAGCACGTCGTCGCTCATGTCGGGATGCAGCATCATCGGTGGAGAAACCGGTTGAGGTTCTTCAGGTAGTAGCCGAGGGCGGCGGCAGCTGCCGCGAAGGCGAAGGCAAAGGCGAGATCGCCACTGGCGCCGGTCGCTCGATAGGCGACGAAGGCCCACGCGGCGAACCCGACGCAAAAGAGAATTGCCGTCGTGATGAGAAAACGATGAAATGGGATCATACCAGCCGATTCGCGACGAGGACCCCGAGGAGTACGGGGAGATAAACAAGCGTGGACAGAAAGAGCCGCCGCGCCGACTTCGCAGATGGCGCGCGAGCGGCCGCGATCGAGAGCACGAGCAGCATACCCGACAGGAGAACGGCAACGACGAAGTACAGCTGGCCGGCGATGCCGAGAGCCGCCGGTGCGAGACTAATCGGCACGAGCGCGGCCGCGTTCAGCGCCGCCTGCCGGAACGTCATGGCGCCCGTCTCGTCTTCGATGCTCAGCATGCGGAGCCCGGCACGCGCGTAGTCGGCGCGATACATCCAGCTCAGCGCGAGGAAGTGGGGCATCTGCCAGAGGAAGAGGATGCCGAAGAGCACCCACGCCCCGACGTCGAGTGGAGCGCCGGTTGCCGCCCATCCGCCAACGATGGGGAGCGCTCCGGGCACCGCGCCGACGAGGGTTGCGATCGAGGAGCGCCGCTTGAGTGGGGTGTACGCAAATACGTAACTCGCGAGCGTGAGCGCTGCCAGCGCCGCGGTCGTGAAGTTCACCAGCAGCGCGAGCTGCGCCACGCCCAATGCGGCGATCGACCACGCGAACCAGCGTGCCGTCGACGCCTCGAGACGACCGGCGGGAAGGGGACGTTGACGCGTTCGGTGCATCAGGCAATCGACATCCCGCTCGGCGATCTGATTGAGTGCGTTCGTGCCGCCGGCGACGAGCGCGGTGCCAGAGAGAAGGTTGGCGAGAATCCACAGTTGAACGAGCAGCGGCGCCGTGCCGGCGTTGCCTCCGAAGCCCACGCGCGCCGCCGCCGGCAGTCCGACGACGAATCCTGCCGCGACCGTGACGAGGACGAGAGCAACGATGCGCGGCTTGGTGAGCGCGAGGTAGTCAGCCGGCGCGCCTAACGACGCGCCGGCGGCCGCAACGGGCGAAGGACGCGCGGGCGCTACCAAATGAACTCCGTGATGACGGCGCAGACGAGGACGGCGAAGAGCGGCAGCGGCGCAATGGCGAGGATCCGCAGCCGGTTCGGCTCGAAGCGCAGATGCATGTAATACAAGCCGACGAGCGCAGCCTTGTAGAAGGCCATGCCCACGAGAATCAGGATGATGGCAGTCTTCGACCAGGGCAGGAACGCCACCGTGAGCTCCAGCGCCGTGAGCACGGCGAGGAACACCCAGATGAGGATGTAGTTGGGGTGGGCGTGCGAGGGCCGCGCGCCTGGGGAGGTCTCTTGAGGATGAGCCATGTGAGCGCCTCGAAAGAAGGTGCTAGGTGTTAGGTGCTAGGTGCTAGGTGCTAGGTGCTAGGTGCTAGGTGCTAGGTGCTAGGAAGCTGCGAGC
>DATEPP010000458.1:0-19309 GCA_035273165.1 Gemmatimonadaceae bacterium | reverse complement strand
TTTTCGGACCTCGATTGTCTCGGCGCTGTACTTCTGCCATTCGTCGAGTGAGATCAGGTCGAGATCGCGTGCTTTCAGCAGGTGGCCTTCTGTCTCGTTTGCAGACTTGATGGAGTTGTCGAGGAATCGGGCGAAGTCCTTCTTCGTCGCCGCTCCACATCCCTCGACGATGTTGTCCCCGATGCTATCGGCTGCGCTCGTGAGCTGCGCGCGAAGCTTTCCGTAGCCGCCGCGCGTAAAGCGGCGCGACACCTTGTGGAGCGCGATTGCAAGCGCGTGAGCACGCTGCCAGCACTTGAGGTGTTGAAGTCTTGCACGCCCGACAATACCCACAGCGACCGCAACTCCCGCCATCATTTCCATGCATCCCTCACCCTACTTCAACCATCTCGATCTCACGTCTCGAAACGCGATGCTTACGTCTCGATGCTGGACTCGCGGTACGGGCTGAGATGCTCGCGCGGCGAATCGAAATGGAAGGATCTCAATTCCGAGAGCGGAGACCTCGGTCTGACTCGAGCCTCAGAAAAAAAAGTTCGCGTGGCACGGAGGGACCGTGCCACGCGAACATCGCTCGGATGACGAGCGATTACTTCCCGTAAGAGATGTTCAAACCGAACACGGTCTTGCCGTTATCGATGAACACCTTCTGCATGCCAGCGCTGACGCCCCAACCATTGCGGTGCGTCATGCCGAGGCCCGCGCCCATCATGAAGCGCGTGCCGCTCTCCGAAGCGCCGGTGGCGCTGAGACGTCCCCAGCCGAGGCCAGGCGTCACGAACGGAGCCCACGTCATGTCGCCGTTCTTCAGCACGAGCGCGAGGGGCGCGCCAGCGCTGAGCGAGAGGGCGGTGATGCTGTTGTTGCCAGAGCCGTCATCAGGATTTGCCCAACCGAAATCACCACGAGCGCTCAAGGTGAACAGGTTGGCATTCTTGCCCTGACCCAGCGCCCAGGCGCCGAGGTTGGTCTCGGCATTCGCGCCGAGCATCAGGTTGCTCTTCGATCCCTGCGCGCTCGGGCTCATGAAGCCCAGGCTGCCGCCGACCGTGAACCCGCTGAGCGGCATCGACACCGACGCGCCAAACGAGTTGAAGCCCGCGGCGTCATCAGAGAGATGGCCGTACTGGCCGGTGACCGAATAGCCCTTCGCAATTCTGCCGAGCATGGCGCTGCTGACGACCGGCGTCATCGCGCCGACCGGCGTCGCAGAGAGCGCGACGTAGCCGGCGAGGTCGCCGACGCTCGGGCCTTGCGCCTGAGCGGACGCAGCGACTCCCAGCGACGTGAGCGAAGTCAGAACGATGGCGAACTTCCGCATGATCCGTCCTCCAAGAGGAGTGGGTGTGATCGTGTTCACATCTGACGGGACTGCCCGTCGCTAGGGGGACGACCTGCCAAGTCGTGAGGCAACTAATGACCTCTTTGTCGGGACATTTCCGACCCCCTTGACTTTTCGTGCTCAGTGTTGAAAAATCAACACACCCGCTTCCTGAGGCTATTCTGGTGTCACCCCATCGCGCGGACGAAGCGCTCACGCGCCGCGAGCGACAGGTCATGGACATTCTCTTTCGGCGCGGCGAAGCCACCGTGTCCGAAGTCATGGCCGAGCTGCCCGATCCGCCCACCTATTCCGCGGTCCGCTCCATTCTCCGCATCCTCACGGAGAAGGGACAGATCACCCACCGCGACGACGGCCCTCGTTATGTATACCTGCCGTCGAAGAGCGCCGAGCGCGCCCAGGAAGACGCGCTCGAGCACGTGGTTCGTACGTTCTTCGATGGTTCCCACGAGCAGGCGATGACCGCGCTGCTCCGTATCTCCGACGCCGAGCTGTCCGACGCCGAGATCGATCGTCTTCGTGACCGCATCCGCCGCGCTCGCTCGAGCGGGAGATGATGATGAGCACTCTCATAACGACATTGACCCAGCCGGCGCTCGTCGCATGGCTCCTCAAGGCGACCGCGCTCCTCGTCCTCGCGCTCGGAGTGACCTCGCTGCTGCGTCGCGCCTCCGCCGGCACGCGGCACCTCGTCTGGCTCGCGACGCTGGCCGGCATTCTTGCCCTACCGGCCGTCTCGGTCTGGACACCCCTCCGGCTCGCGATCCTGCCGGCCGACCTGATGCCTTCATTGGCACAATATGCCGCACCCGAAGGCGGCGTTGTTCCGTCTGCACCGGCGAACGCGCCTGTTGCTAAGGCTTCCAATTCGTCGGCCGCTGTTCAGCAGTTACCGATCACCGACCAGCGATCACCAGCCACCGATCCGTCGCCTAACGGGCGGCAGCTCCCGATGTGGGCGGCGCTGCTCGCGGTCTGGAGCGCGATCGCCGCGGTGCTCGTGGCCTGGCTCGGCTTCGGCGCGTTGTCGGTGCGCCGGATCGTTCGCGCCGGACGCGAGCTCGACGAGCGCGCATGGACGGCGCCGCTCTGCGAGATCGCGGACCGACTCGATCTCGATTCGGTTCCCCGTCTGCTTTCGAGTCCACTCATCGAGATGCCCTTCGCCTGCGGCGTCGTGCAGCCAACGATCGTGCTACCCGCGAGCGCCGAAGAGTGGAGCGACAGTCGGCGCCGCGCCGTGCTCTTTCACGAGCTCGCACACGTCAAGCGGCGTGATCTCGTCGGCCACACGCTTGGCCGCCTCACATGCGCTCTGTACTGGTTCCATCCCCTCGTCTGGACCGCCGCACGCCGCCTCCGTGCGGAAAGTGAGCGCGCGTGCGACGACCTTGTGCTCTCCTGTGGAGCGCGCGCGAGCGACTACGCCGATCATCTTCTCGACATCGTGATCAGCGTTCGTCATCATGGCGCTCCGGCGACGGCAATGCCGATGGCGCGCCGTCGCGAGCTGGAAGGTCGCGTCCTCGCCATTCTCGATCCGGCAGTGGCGCGGATCGGTCCCGGGCGACTGCAGTCAGCTGCGGTCGTGGCCGGCATTGGCGCGCTGGCGCTGAGCGTGGCGGCGATGGCGCCCGCGCGTCGCGTCTCGCATGACGTCCGCACCGTCGCGGCGCCCGCAGCTGCTGACTCGACGCCGCTGCGCCTGATGCACAAGCCTAACGAGCCGAGCACGGCCGGGTTGACGCGCGTGGCTCGCACCCCGGAGCGCGCGAACGCCGTTCCGACTTCTTCACCATCGCCGCAGCCCGCACCAGAGCCGTCGCCGAAAGCGACGTTGGCCGCGACGGATGCGAGCGGCAACTCTCTCCTGCTCGATGCGGTCGGCGGCATCACGACTGTTGCCGTTCGCTCCGCCGCAGCAGCGATCCAGGGGGTCGTGAAGGGGCAGGGAAAGCAGGGTGTGGATTCGGCGAAGGTCGCCCTGCTTCTCAAGGTGTTGCGGAGCGATCCCGACGCCGACGTACGGCGTATGGCGGCCTGGGGCCTCGCCGAAGCCGGGAACGCACTCGGTGCCGCCGATGCGCTCGCGGAGGCGCTCCGGAGTGACGAGGACGACGGCGTGCGTGAGATGGCCGCGTGGGCATTGGCTGAATCCCCCGGACGCGAGTCTACGCGGCGTGCCCTGAGCGCGGCTGTTCGCCGCGATCCGAACGAGAATGTGCGCGAGAGCGCGGCGTGGGCGCTCGGTAACGACCTGCGCGACGACGATCGCGCCGTGCTCGAGGAAGCGCTCAGCTCCGACGCGAACGAAAATGTTCGCGAGACCGCCGCATGGGCACTCGGCAATTCGCCGGAGCGTCCCGCGCCGCGCGCGCTGATCACCGCGTTAGGCGACCGCAGCGCCAATGTCCGAGAGACCGCGGCGTGGGCGCTGGCGGAGATCGAGGACGAGGACGCCGGTCCCGCCGTCCAGGCCGCGTTCAAGCGGGAGACGAACGCGAACGTCCGGATGGCCGAGCTTCGCGCACTGACGTTCATGCACGTCGACGACCGCTCGATTCTCGACGCAGCGCTCGAGTCGAAGGACCCGGAGCTCCGTGCCCGCGCCGTGCGGATGATCGCCGGGTCGGGCGGTTCGTGGCCGCAGCCGCGGCCGCGGCCCCGTCCTCGTCCCATGCCCTGATAGATCGTTAGGCAGCGCCCGGAGCATCCCTCCGGGCTCTGCTCGTGGCTGTTAGTGCTGAAGATTCAGCATCACTTTCTGGAGGAGATCATGTTGCGTTCGAGCTTGCTCATCATGAGCGTCTTCGTCACTGGGGGTGCGGCGCGGTTCGCGCCCGCCACGGTCGCGATGCATCATCACACCCCGGACATCCGCGAAGTGCTCGGCAGCGCACGAGGCGTCGCGCCGGTGGTCTGTCTTCTCGCTGGGGACGGCGTGGCGTCCACAGGGCGATGGGGTGGCGGCGGCTACTGGGACGCGCCCGCGATGGCGATTGGCGGCGAGGTCCGAATGCGCGTGCGCGAGATGTTCCGCACTCAGCTCACTGGAGAGGACGAGCACTCGTTGCTCGAAGGACTCGGATCCGACGACGCGTGCGTGCGCCATCTCGCGGCGACGATCATCGGTCGGAGCAACGACAAATCGTTCGTGGCCCCGCTCATCGCGCGCTCCACGTCCAATTCGGTTGGAGAACGCCAGGCGGCAGTAGTCGCGTTGGGCCTCTTCGGCGCGCGCGACGCGGTAACGCCTCTCCTCCGCGTGCTGCGCGATCCTTCCCCGGACGTTCGCGCCAACGGCGCCTGGGCACTCGGCCGCATTGGCGACAAGACCGCGGCGCGGAACGTCGCGACGTTGCTTCGCGATCAGTACCCGGATGTGCGCGCGGCGTCGGCCGTCGCGCTCGGGCACCTCGAGGCCCGGGACAACGTCGACGAGCTACTCCGTGTGCTGCGCGACGACTCCAGTCCGGAGGTTCGCCGCGTCGCGGCATGGGCGCTTGGTGAAATGGAGGCTCGTGCCGCGATCGGTGGCCTCACCGCCGCGTTGCGCAGCGATCGGAGCAGCGAAGTCCGTGAGATGTGCGCCTGGGGGCTTGGTCAAATGCACTCGCGCGAGGCAGTGGAGGGTCTGACCTCAGCGCTCCGCGGCGACGACAGCCCCGACGTGCGCGAGACCGCGGCCTGGGCCCTCGGCGAAATGAATGTGCGCACGAGCGCCGACGTTCTCGCCGACGTGCTGGCGCACGACCGCGAATCGGAAGTGCGAGCAACCGCGGCGTGGGCGCTCGGACAGATCCATTCCGAACACGCGCCCCCATCGCTCGTCGCCGCGCTCAAGGACGCTGACGATGACGTGCGGATGAAAGCAGCATGGGCGCTGAGTCAGATCGGAGACCCGGCTGCCGTGCCGGCTGTGACGGAAGCTCTCAAACAGGATCAGCCGGACCGCGTTCGTCAGGCACTCGTGCGCGCGCTGCTGGAATCGGGTGAGCACTCCGAGGAAGCGCTCGAGGGAATGCTGCAGTCGAAGGATGACAAGACACGCGAGCTGGCGGTGCGTGCGTTGTCGGGCCGGAAAGGTCCGTGGCCGTGGCCATGGCCCTGGCCAAGGCCGAGACCCTCGCCGTAGGGGCATTTGAGAGCGCGAGGTCCCTAACTGCGCGAGGTCCCCTAACGGCGCTGGGTTCCAAAGTGCGCGAAGTCCCAGAATGCGCGAAGTCCCAAACGTCGTTAAACGTCGTTTGGGACTTAGCGTCGTTTGGGACCTAGCGTCGTTTGGGACTTCGCGCCCTTTTGGAACCCAGCGCAGTCTGGAACTCAGCGCGGTCTAGCCTTATTCACTCCGAAGTGCTCTCATTGGATCTATGCTTGCCGCTCGCCGCGCGGGAATCCATATCGCTAGCATTGCCACCGACAACAGCACCAGAGGCACCATCGTAAAGGCGACCGCGTCGATCGTGGACGTGCCATAGAGAATGCCACGCAGCAGTCGCGCGGCCACGAGAGCGCCGGCGATGCCGACCACCGTCCCGATCACGACCAGCTGCATCCCCTGGCGCATGACGAGACGCACGACCTGCTCGCGCGCCGCGCCGATCGCCATGCGGATCCCGATCTCGCGCGTGCGTTGCGAGACCGAGTACGACATCACGCCGTAGACACCCACCGCGGCGAGAACGAGCCCGAGAAAGCCGAAGATTCCGAGCACCGCGCCGACGATTCGCGCCGGAAAGAGCGCCACGCCGAGGAAGTTGTTCATCGTGCGGACGTCGGAGAGCGGGAGGTCGGGATCGAGCGCGGCCACCTCGGCGCGAAGGCGCGGCGCAAAGGCGGCCGGATCGCCGGCGGTGCGGATGTGGATCGCGACCGATCCGAGCCGGTTCTGCGCTAACGGGAAGTACATGAAGCTGGCGGGCTCTTCACCTAACGAGTGATACTTGGCCGTTGCCGCCACCGCGATGATGGTGCGGTCCTCGCCGCCGACCTTGATACGCTTGCCGACGACGTCCTGCCCCGGCATGAACCGGTCGACAAAGCGTTGATTCACGATCAGCACACGCTGCGCGCTGCTGTCGTCCGCCGTGGTGAAGTCGCGCCCGCGAAGGAGCTTCATGTTGAGCGCCGCGAAATAGCCCGGTGTGACGATGTTGTATCCGACATTCATGCTCTCGGTTTTTGCTGGCGTGTAGCCCGGGATCTGGACACCAGTGTCGGAATTGCCGAGGCCGAGGATGACCTGCTCCGCCAGAGCGACTGCTTTCACACCTGGCATCTCGCGCAGCCGCTCCAGCAGCCGCCGATAGAATTCGTCGACGCGCGTGCGGTTGTAGCCGTTCATCGCCGGATCGACACCAGCGAGGAGCAGATTGTCGCTGGTGAAGCCTTTGTCGAGCGTCGTCGCCGCGCGCAGGTTGCGAACGAAGAGCCCCGAACAGACCAGCAGCACCAGCGAGAGCGCCACCTGGGCCACGACGAGCGGTCGGCTCATGCGCGACCGCGAGCCACCAGCGGGAGCCTCGCCCTTGAGGGCGGGTACGAGTGACGGACGGGTCGCCTGCAACGCCGGCACCAACCCGAAGAGCATCCCGGTGATCAACGCGATGACAAAGGTGAAGAGCAGCACGGTCCCATTGAGTTGCAGATCGGGATCGATCGGGATGTCGACGGGGAGACGGATGCGATTCACGAGCGCGATCACGGCCCACCCCACGAGCACGCCGGCAGCTCCGGCGAGCAGCGAAAAGACGATGCTCTCGGTGAGCAGCTGCCTAACGAGACGACCGCGGCTCGCGCCGAGACTCAGACGCACCGCCATCTCACGGCTGCGATCCCGGGCCCGCGCGAGGAAGAGATTGGCGACGTTGACGCAGGCGATAAGAAGCAACAGGACGACAACAGCCATCACGACCGTCGAGAGCGCAACCTGAGTCGCATGGAAGCGCGGGTGGATGCCCGCTTCGGATTGGGTCAGCAGCTTGACGCCAGCGTCTTTGTACTCGTTCGGATAGAGCTCGCGCAGCTCGTTCACGATTGCCTTCATGCGGTCCTGCGCTCGCTCGATCGTCACACCCGGTTGCAGCCGCGCGACGACGTTGAGATAATTGTTGCCGCGATCCTCGAGGTGGCGCTCCCGGCTGGGATCGATCTCCGCGATCTGCATCAGCGGCACCCAGAGCACCGGTACCACAATCGAAACAGGTCCTCGGAACGCCGGCGGTGTGACACCGACGACGGTGTAGCGGTGGCCGTTCACGAGAACTGTCCGTCCCACGATCTGCGGATCGCCGCCGAATACGGACTGCCAGCCGGCGTGGCTCACGACCGCGATCGGGTGCGCTCCGGGCTTCGTGTCTTCGTCAGGGGTGAACGTGCGGCCTCGCTCGGCGCGAATGCCGAGCGTCGCGAAGAAATTCGCCGAGACCATCTGTCCCATGATCCGCTCGGTGCGTCCGCCCAGGGAGAGATTGAGTGGGGCGAAATCCCAGACGGCGATGCCGGAGAAGACGTCGGCGGAGCGAGCGCGTACGTCGAAGTAGAAGCCGGGCGACGTCGCACCGTACGGGTAGCCGGGCCACGTCCGGAAGAGCTGAACGAGGCGAGACGCGTCCGGAACTCCGGGGAGAGGACGCAATAACATCGACTCGACGGCCGAGAACACGGCCGTATTGAGGCCGATGCCAAGAGCGAGAGTGAGGATCGCCACCCCGGTAAAGAGCGGACTCTTGCGGAGAACTCGGCCGGCGTAACGCAGGTCCTGCGAGAGAGTGGTCATCGCTCTGACTGGTGAATGGGTGGCGGAGGACGTGACCGCGACTCGTACGCCGGACCGGCGAATGTGGATTCAACCACAGACGGGCGCAGGACCGCGGGTTAGCTTGCCAGTCATCGGTCCGGGAACGATCATCTAGCCCGAATCCGGACCTCTCTCCACCGAATCGACCGAGGAGCGGCGAGCGCGTGCCCACCGACGTCAGCAACCCCCAGTATTACCACAAGGTCGTCGACTGCCAGTGGGCCTGCCCGGCGCATACCAACGTGCCGGAGTATATCCGGCTCATCGCGCAGGGCCGATACACCGAGTCATATCTCGTTAATCGGCAGTCGAATGTCTTCCCGGGAATCCTCGGCCGGACCTGCGATCGGCCGTGCGAGCCCGCCTGCCGGCGCGGACGTGTGGACGGGAAGCCGGTCGCCATCTGCCGGCTGAAGCGCGTGGCGGCCGATCTTCGCGACGACATCCACGAGTACCTGCCGGCGATCCCGACAGAGAAGAATGGGAAGCGCGTTGCGCTCATCGGTGCCGGTCCATCGTCGCTCACCGTCGCCAATGACCTCATGCCATTGGGCTATGAGGTGGTGATCTACGAGAAACACCAGCGCGCCGGTGGTCTCATGCGCGTGAACATTCCGTCGTTCCGCCTTCCGGCCGAAGTCCTCGACGAGGAGACGCAGATCATCCTCGACATGGGTGTCGACGTCAGGTATGGCACGCCCGTGACGAGCATGCGATCGCTGCTGGCGGAAGGCTACGACGCGATCTTCGTCGGCAGTGGCGCGCCGAAGGGAAAGGAGCTCGAGCTGCCTGGGCGACGCGAAACCGACCAGATCTTCATCGGCATCGAGTGGCTCGCGAACGTCCACTTCGGCCACATCGATCGCATTGGTGAGCGAGTACTCATCATCGGCGTCGGCAACACGGCCATGGACTGCTGTCGGACGTCACGCCGACTCGGCGGCACCGACATCAAAGTGATCGCGCGCCGGTCCCGGCCCTACTTCAAGGCGTCGCCGTGGGAGCTGGAGGATGCCGAAGAGGAGGGCGTTGAGATCATCGAGAACCACGCGCCGAAGCGGTTCGTGATCGAGCAGGGCAAGTTGGTCGGAATGGAGATGGACCGGTTGCGCTGGTTCGAGCAGAACGGGAAGCAGAAGAGCGAGGTGATCGACACCGTCGTCATCCCCTGCGACTCGGTGATCCTCGCCATCGGTCAGGACAACGCCTTCCCCTGGCTCGAGCGCGACCTCGGCATCGACTTCGACGAGAATGGCATGCCGATCGTCGACAAGCAGACATTCGCGAGTACTAAACCCGGCATCTTCTTTGGCGGCGACGCGGCGTGGGGTCCGGAGAACATCATCTGGGCCGTCGAGCACGGGCACCAGGCGGCGATCTCGATTCACAACCACTGCATGGGGATTCCGCTCGACGAGCGCCCCGCGTACGGGATGAATCTCGTCAGCAGCAAGGTCGGAATGCACGCCTGGAGCTACAGCAACGATTACAACCCCGCACCGCGCTCGAAGATGACGCACGAGGAGCTGACGAAGCGCTTCTCGAAGCTCTCGGTCGAGGTCGAGCTGGGGTTCACCCCGGACCAGACGGTGGCCGAGGTGGAGCGGTGTCTCAACTGCGACATCGAGACGCACTTCACGTCGAATCTGTGCATCGAGTGCGACGCCTGCGTCGACGTCTGTCCGGTGAGCTGCCTGACGATCACGCAGGATGGCGCCGAGCCGGAGCTCCGCACGCGGCTCATGGCGCCCGCGCTGAATCTGACGCAGCCGCTATATGTGTCGGATGTGCTGCCGCAAACGAAGCGCGTGATGGTGAAGGACGAGGACGTCTGTCTGCACTGCGGTCTCTGCGCCGAGCGCTGCCCCACGGCGGCGTGGGACATGAGAAGGTTCGATCTGCTGGTGCCGTACGCCGGACGCCCGGCGCAACTGGTCCCGCTTGCAAGGGCCGAGACGCGTCGGCCGATGGCAGCAACTTGAATGCATCATGTCATCCCGAGCGCAACGAGGGATCTGCTTTGGAAAGCGCGATGGACAGGAGCGAGCGCACCGCGCTCGCGACACCAAATAAGATGGATCTGCTTTGAGCCCCAGCGAAAAGCAGATCCCTCGTCGCTGCGCTCCTCGGGATGACAACCCAAGGGAAAATGATTAACGACTTCGCCTTCAAGATCGCGACGGTGAACGGGACGGGCTCGGCGAGTGCCAACGGGTTGCTCATGTCGGCGATCTATCGGATGGGCATCCCGGTCTCGGGGAAGAACGTCTTTCCGTCGAACATCCAGGGGCTGCCCACCTGGTACGAGATTCGGGTGAGCAAGGATGGCTACACCGCGCGTCCGGCGCAGATCGATCTCGTCGTCGCGCTCAACCCGGCGACGTACGCGAAAGACGTCGCGGCGGTGCGACCCGGCGGCTGGCTGCTCTACGATTCCTCCTGGCCGCTCGATCGCGCGCTCCGGCGCGAGGACATCACCATTCTCGGCGTCCCGTTCGGGACTCTCTGCGTCGAGGCCTTCGCGGGCGACCGTGAGCGAACGCTCATGCGTAACATCGCCTATACCGGCGCCCTCGTCGCACTGCTCGACATCGACATGGACGTCGTGAGCGAGATGATCCGTGAGCAGTTCGCGAAGAAGCGTGCTCTGCTCGATTCGAACTTCCGCGCGCTCCATCTCGGCTACGACTACACGAAGAAGCATTACGAGTGTCCGCTCCCCATCCGGCTCGAGCGGATGAACGCCACGCGCGACAAGGTGCTGATGGACGGCAACACCGCCGCCGCGTTAGGCTGCCTCTATGCGGGTGCTACGGTCGGTGCCTGGTACCCGATCACGCCCGCGACGTCGCTGATGGAAGCGTTCTCCGGATTCTGCAAGCGCTATCGCGTCGATCCGGAGACGAAGCAGAACAACTACTGCATCCTCCAGGCGGAGGACGAGCTCTCGGCAGCCGGTATCACCATCGGCGCGGGTTGGGCCGGCGCGCGCTCGTTCACGTCGACCGCGGGTCCGGGGATCTCGCTCATGGCCGAGTTCATCGGCCTTGCATACTACACGGAGATTCCCGGCGTCTTCTTCGATATCCAGCGCACCGGCCCTTCCACGGGGATGCCAACGCGCACGCAGCAGGCGGATCTGCTGTCGATCGCCTACCTCTCTCACGGCGACACGAAGCACATCGCGCTCTTTCCGTCGAGTCCGGGCGAGTGCTTCTACATGGCAGTGAACGCGTTCGATCTCAGCGAGCGGTTCCAGACGCCGGTCTTCGTCGTCTCCGATCTCGACATCGGCATGAACGATTGGATGGTGCCGCGCCTCACGTGGGACGACGGTTACCGGCCCGATCGTGGCAAGGTGCTCGACGCGGAGGCGCTCGAGAAGGTCCAGCGCTTCTCGCGGTATCTCGACGTCGATGGCGATGGCATCGCCGCACGCTCACTGCCCGGCGTTCATCCCAAGGGCGCGTACTTCGTGCGCGGCTCGGGCCACGACAAGCACGGCGCCTACACCGAGGATGCTGCCGATTATCAGGAGGTCGTCGATCGCCTCGCGCGAAAGCTGAAGACAGCCGAGGAGGCGGTGCCGGCACCGGAGATCCACCAGCGCAAGGGCATGCCGTCGTCGGTGGGACTCATCGCGTTAGGCGGTACGCACGCGGCGATGCTCGAGGCCTGCGACGCCCTCGCCCGCGACGGCATCGACGTCGACTACATGCGCATCAAGGCGTTCCCGTTCGGCGGCGCCGTGCGACAATTTCTCGAGTCGCACGAAACGCTGTTCGTCGTCGAGCAGAATCGTGACGCCCAGCTTCGCTCGCTCCTCGCGATCGAGACCGGTACGCCACGCGACCGCATGATCGCGCTGCTCGACTACGGTGGCTTGCCCCTCACCGCCGACTTCGTGACGGCGGAGGTCGCGCGCCATATGGAGGTTCGTGTCGCATGACGTCGATTCAGAAGCCGCCCGTCCGTCACCCCTCGCTGCAGGCCAACGCCCTCGGCCTAACGAGACGCGACTACGAGGGCGCGATGTCGACGCTCTGCGCGGGCTGCGGCCACGACTCCGTGACGGCGGCGATCGTTCAGGCGTTCTACGAGCTCGACATTCCGCCGCACCGCGCCGCGAAGATGAGCGGCATCGGCTGTTCGTCGAAGACCACCGCGTACTTCATGCGCCAGTCGCATGGCTTCAACTCCGTACATGGGCGGATGCCGTCGGTCGCGAGCGGTGCGAACGCGGCCAATCGCGATCTCGTCTACATCGGTATCTCCGGCGACGGCGACTCGCTCTCGATCGGCCTCGGCCAGCTCTGCCACGCGATCCGGCGCAACGTCGACATGCTCTATGTGCTGGAGAACAACGGCGTTTACGGCCTCACGAAGGGGCAGTTCTCGGCCTCAGCCGATGTCGGCTCGAAGTCGAAGCGCGGCGAGGCGAACGTGCAGCGTCCCATCGACCCCGTGCTGCTCGCGCTCAGCCTCGGCGCGACTTTCGTCGCGCGCGGCTTTTCCGGTGACAAGACGCGGCTCGTGCCGCTGCTCAAGGCAGGCCTCCGGCATAAAGGGTTCGCGTTGATCGACGTCATCTCGCCGTGCGTGAGCTTCAACGACCACGAGGGATCGACCAAGAGCTACCGCTTCACTCGCGAGAATTATCACGAGCTCGCGGCGGTAGACTTCGTGCCGCTGCAGCGCGAGATCACGGCGCACGCGGAGGCCGGCGCGAGTGTGTCGGTAACAATGCACGATGGCAGCATCGTGCGATTTCGCGAGGTCGCGAGCGATTACGATCCGACGGATCGCGACGCGGCCTACGCCGAGGTGCGGGCGCGTCAGGAGCGCGGCGAGATCGTCACCGGCCTGCTCTACATCGACGAGCAATCGGCCGACATGCACGAGACCGCGAACACAGTCGCGCGGCCGCTCGTCGAGGTGCCTTACGAGTCCCTCTGTCCTGGAAGCGAAGCGTTGCAGGCGCTGATGGACGAATACAGGTAGGTGCAGCTATCAGTCGATAGTCCATAGCTATCTGCGTAATCGGAACGAACCGTTGATGGGCCGGCTGTCATCCTGAGCGAAGCGAGGGATCTGCAAACCACCGTGAACGGATATCGCTCGCATCTCGTCGTGAAGTCGGCCATGACGATTCTCTTCGTCTCGATGGCATGTCGACGGCCGGAGCCGGAGCAGATCTCACCATCGGCGCAAGCGCGTTGGGCTTCCGACTCCGCCGACTACGTTCGTCGACTCGATCGCTGGCTCCGAGACTCGACCGTCATCGACTCGATTGTTCGTACGATAAACACCGACTCATTGCGGTCGCTCTACCGCGCTGCCTGGACGCTTCCTCAGGCAGCGCCCGCTGTGCAGGAGATCGTGTGCGAACAGGCGCGGTTGGCATTGAAGCACGGCCATGCAGCGGTGGGGATCGTGCAGCGAAGGATTGAGGGTGAGGAGTGGAGCCCCGATCAGCGGCTGATCGACCGCCATATGGGTCAGCGACTTCCTCATGCCACTGCTTTCGAACTGTCGAACGAGCGGTGCCACCTGACTGGATCGCCCGCGCCGGACTCGCTGAATGGGACACCGCTGGACTTCGTGAATCCGCGACCGACTCCCCTCGTCGCTCGCGAGGCAAGACCGCATTGCGAGGGAGTGGCTGAGATTCCAAGCCTGTAGCCCACGTCGGCGGCAGTGGGCATGTGGGGAATGGTAAGTGCACGCCACTGCCCTCCATAATGCTTCTCTCCGATTCGCAGATAGCTATCAGCTATGGACTGATAGCCGCGAAGCGTCAGCTTCGCACCTGGCTTCCCGGCCAATCCCGATCCGTGATCCGACAGCGGGCGTGCGCGGAGCGGGACGCGCGCGGGACGAGGCACTCGTAGCGCGCGGAGTGGTCGCCGATCGCCTCGGCGTGGACGATGAGCGTATGCTCATCGACGGGCGTGACGTCGCGAAGACGGAGGAGGCCCCGCGGATTGCCGAAGTTGCGCTCGTCGGCGGCGCAAGCGGAGCGGGGGAGGACTGTCGTCGAGCCGCCAGCGCCGCGCAGCGCATGCAGCACCGAGGCGCTTGGATCGGCGTCCTCGAGCTCGCCGTCGCCCGCCGTGCGGGCGATGCTCACGCAGACGCGATCGGCACTGTCACCGATCACCTCGCTGAGGAGGGCGCGAAACGCAGTGACGACGACGGCGTCATCACCACCGATGGCCGCCATCATCATTGGCGTCCCGGTGCGCTGGGCCGCACAGGCCGACGTCAGGACAAGGAGCAGCAGCGCGGACGCTGAGGCGCGAAGACGGTTCATCTCTCGGAAGGCTAATGCAAGGTTTGGACGGCTGGGATACCCGAGGACGAACGGCGGCTGCGCTGGTGACGAGCTTGTCGAGTCGCCGCGACGCGGACGTTACGCCCGAGTACCGCGCGTCGTCCCCTCGTTGCTATGTCGCGACGCCAGAGAATCGATTGTCCCCACGAGCGCCGCCCAGGGATGGCGGTCTGTCTCCACTGCCTCCACAACGCCCGAGTCGAGGCGCGCGAGCGTCGACGGCGCGCGATTGTCCGGTTCAGCGCCTGGACGCTGACTCTCATCATCGTCGGCGTGGTGGGCACCGCGGCCGTCAACGCCGCCATGCATCCCGCGGCGACGACGGCGGCTCCTGTCACCACCCGACGGCCGTCGCCAAAGACCGCTGCTGCGCCGAAGCGCGACTCGACTCTCGTGGTCGCTTCCGCGACGGTCGTGCAGCAGGGCGCGCCGTCAGCCGCCTCGGCCGTCGCCGATTCGGCGGCGCAACTGGTGAGCACACCGGCAGTGCAGAATCCTGGATCTGCGCCAGCGGATAGCGGTGCTTCGCGACCGGTCCCGCCCGCGACGCCCGCGCCCGTGATCCGGCCCGTGATCCCGATCGGTCGTACCGATCTCAAGGACAGCGTGTATCTCGAGCGGCGCGGCGATACCGTGGTCGTTCACTTCGACGCATCGCCGACGCGCACGCGACGCGCGGACAAGTTCGAGGCGATTGTGAGGCAGACTCTCCCCAGCGTCTACGGCACCGTCGCCGACACACTGCTCGCCGCCGTGCCCGCCGGCAGCCTCGTCGCGCCTAACGAGCTCGTGACGAAGCTCCCCTCACGCGGCTTTCGCCTCACGAGTGCCGGTGGCGCGCGGATCCAGCTCTGGCCCGAGACCCGCCCCGGTCGCGACGGACCGCTCGTCGTTGCCTATCGGACCGTTGTCGAGAAGTAGAAGCAGATTCCTCGCTTCGCTCGGAATGACAGCTCGGTCAGGGCATCGACGGGTTCTTGATCTCCTGAAAGTCGCCCGGTAGTTGGAAGAGTGCTGCCGGCGGTGTCGCGCGGTCGATCTTCCTCGCGACCATCGTCATCACGCCGCCGTTCCGGTCGATCATCCGCGCACGAAGCACAACCGTACCGCGCAGAAAGCCGCGCAGCAGGCCGGGCGCGGCGCCGCCAGCGGCAGCCGGTGAGTCCTGCATGAGCGCACTGAGCTCGGCATCATTCTTCGCGCCGCTCGTTATGCACCACTCGCTGCCGGCGACACTCTTCATCGTGAAGACCGTGCAGCGCGCTCCCGCGATCGTCTCGACTCGCCCCGTGGCCTGGACGTCGGCGGCTGGATCGGTCGTCGCGTCGGCGGCCGCGTCGCCGAGCCCGCGGATCACCATGACCATGTAGCGCTTCATCGCCGGAAAGACCATCGTCGCCTCTCCAGTCTTGAAGTCGATCATCTGGTAGTTGCCCCGGGAGACTTCCGGTGCGTCGGGCATCGATACATCCCGCCGCACCTTGTGGTCTCGCGATGACACCGTCATCTGCATCGATTTCTCGCCGGCAACCACGTCGTAGACGATGGTCCCCTCGAAGGGCTTCTGCGCCGACGCGGGAGCGCCGACGCAGAGTATGACGATGCCCGAAATGAACAGCTCGATTCGCAACGGCTATTCGACTCCCTTCTTCACCTGCGGTACGCCCTCGCTCATCCACTTCGGCTCGGGCTTGTCCATCAGGTAGTGATCGAAGAACTGCTTCATGCGCACCTGGAAGTCCTTCTGGTTTTCCGTGCGCGCGAGGTGGTGCGGCTCTCCCGGATACGAGAGGAGGATGACCTGCTTCCCCCACCGCCGCGCCGCTCCATAGAGCTCGAGTCCCTGATGCCAGTCGACCGCATTGTCGGCGGTGCCGTGGAGAATCAGGAACGGGGTGCTGATGTCGCGCACGTGGAAGATCGGTGACTGGTCCTCGTAGAGATCCTTTGCCGTCCACGGCGTGACGCCTTCGCCCATCCGGACCTGACCGACTTCCATGATTCCCTGCTGCAGCGTGCCGGTGCCTGGATAGGTCTCGTCGTAGAAGCTGATGAGATCCGTCGGCGGCGCGCCGGTGACGACGGCAGCGAACATCTTCGATCGAGTGAGGATGTACGAGCTCTGATATCCGCCCCAGCTGTGACCCTGCAGGCCGATGTGCTTTGGATCGGCGTAGCCAAGGTCGATCACCTTCTTCACCGCGCTCTCGACGCAATCGACGGCCGAGCTTCCCGGCTTCCCGATCTCGTACACGACGTCTGGCTGGAGCACGAGATAGCCATTGGACGCGTAGGTCGAGATATGCGGCCGATCGTCGTACACGGGCATCGAGAAGGTGTGATGCGTGTTCGACATGATCTCGTAGAAATACACGAGCATCGGGTACTTCTTGCCCGGCTGGTAACCCGCCGGCAGCGTCAACGTGCCTTGCAGCTTCTTCCCCTTGCTGTTGGTGTACTCGACGAGGACTTTGCTTCCCCACGCGTACTCGTGCAGCTGTGGGTTGGCGTCGGTGATCTTGCGCGGCGTGGCGAACGCCGTCGTCGATACCCAGTAATCGGGGAACTCGTTGAAGGTCTGTTCCGTGAAGATGACGCGGTCGGCCTTCTCCGCCTTCTGTGCCTGACCGATCTGCTTGTCAGCGAAGATCAGCGGAGCGGGCGCCTTGCCTAACGACGCCGTCCAGTAGCCGCTCTTCTTCGTCCATTCGCCGTAGGCGGAGAGGACGAGCGGCTTGGTGAGGTCGAGTCCCTCGTCATCATCTCCGCCAAGTCCGGCGCCGAAGATACCGCCGCCACCGCCGCGCCCGGCGCGTCCACCGCGCCGATCGAGACGCACGACACGGAACTGAATCTGCTGTGCCGCTCCGACGCCGCGCGTGAGGTCGACGGCACTGCCGCCCTCGAGCGGAAGCGCCCAGACATCGTATTTGTGGTTGAGGAGGACGTACTTGCCATCCTTGCTCCATCCCGCGACGCCGTAGGTCGGCAGCTCGTATGGATGGTCGTCATCGACGTCGACGAAGCTCAACTTCTCGCCGTCGTCGAGGTCGACGGTCTTCAGCGTCTCGAGATTCGTCGCTTTGACGTGTTTGTCCTTCAGATACAAGAACCACCTGCTGTCCGGCGACGTCCCCATCGTTCGTACGACTTTGCTGACGAGCAGCGTTCGCTCACCAGTGGCGGTGTTGATCCGATAGTAGTCGGCGTGGCCGCCGCCCCACGCGACCTCACCGCGGTACGCCGAGTCGTCGCGCCCGATTGCCCACTGGCCCGCCGCGGTTGGCGTCACCTGCGGCATGCCGTCCGTGCCGAGCTTGACGAATCGCTTTGACCCGAGGAGGACCACGCCCGGCGAGGTCGTACGGCGGAGCTGCTGGATGCGCACCATCTGCACCGACTGCGGATCGGGATCCTTCCAGTGCCAGACGTCGACGTTCGCCTGTGGGTCGTCACCCTTGGCTGGCTCGTCGTCCTGCTCCTTTACCCCAACAAAGATCCGCGAGCCATCCTTGCTGAAGCGCGGTGATGAGAATTCGCTCAACACCAGGCCTTTGGGAAAGCCGGTGTCCTTCGCCGGCTCGTACTCGACTTTCACGGACTTTGGCGTCCCCAGCTGCGACCAGGCGAGAAGGACATTCTCCCGCTGCGCCTTTCCGGTCGGCTTCGTGCCGCGAAGCACCGCGAGGTTCGCGCCGTCGCTGCTCCACTGAAGCTGGTCGTACGTCTGCATGGCGCCATCGAGTGTCCTCGTTTCTCCGCTCGCGAGGTCCACGAGGTAGACGCCATTGCCGAGGTGATCGCTCGCGTCGACGGTATAGGCGAAGAGACGGCCGCTGTCGTCGAAATCGTACTGGTTGACGTTGCCGATGTTGCGGCTCGCGCCGGCGGTCAGATCGCGCAGCAGGAGATCCGCGCCGTCGTGGGTGGTGTCTCCCGCCGCCTTGTTGGTACGCACCGCGAGCCAGTGCCCGCCCTTCGCGAACTTGAAGCTCGCCGCGTTAGGCACATCCAGCTTGGCGCCAGTCTCGAGGTCGAGCAGCTCGAACTTGCGGGGCGTCGGGGTGGCCGGGGTGGCGTTCGCGCCGCGGCCGGGGCCGCCGGGTCGCCCGCCGCGACCGTTCCGGCGCTGGGCTGCCGGCGCATTCACGTAATAGCCGACAAAACGGGAGTCGTCCGAGAAGGCGGGCCCGCCAGCGCCGCCAGCGCCGAATCCACCCCCACCCCCACCCTCGCCGCGCCCAGCCGTCGGGGCGGTCCCGGCATTGGCCGTGTAGACCTTGTCTCCGTCGAGCTGCTTCACGAGGAGCGTCGCATCGCCATCGTTCGGCTGCAACGTGTAGGTCATCCACTTGCCGTCCGGCGAAATTGCGGTGCTGGTGATGCGATTCCAGCGCCCGTAGTCAGGGAGATTCAGAACCTTGAGCGCGCCAGGATCCTTCTTCTCCGCGGCGCCCTGCTGCGCGGGGGCGCCGGTATTCGACTGAGCGGAGGCGAGCGCGGGGAGAGCGCAGAGAGCGAGCGCGAGTATAGATCGCCGCAGTGCGACGAACGTCTTCGGTGGGCGGTGCATCGAGTTCTCCGGGCGGTGGGTAGGCGCCTTCTATACGCGGGGGAACGGCGGGCCGCTGACGCAATTACCACGGCTGACTTCGAGCGCGACTGGATCGTCTCCAGACTATCCCGTCATGGTCGAGGGCTCTGATGCGTCGGCTTGCTCTGCTGCTGCTCGTTGCGTTCGCGCTTCCGCTGCGCGCGTTCCCGTGGGACTATCGCGCCGTGTTCCGGGAAGGGCTGGCGCGCGTACCGAGCTCGCAGATCGTGGAGGTCGGCT
>DATEPP010000457.1:0-20939 GCA_035273165.1 Gemmatimonadaceae bacterium | reverse complement strand
GATGAGAGCGACCGTGATCGCGGCGAACATCGCCTGGAAGACCGCGAACGCGAGATGGGGTACCGTCGACGCGTAGGCCGCGTTAGGCGCGGCGCCGACGCCCGCGAGCCCCCACCAGGACAGGCCGCCGAGCCACGCGTTGCCCGGACCGAAGGCGATCGAGTAGCCGCCGAGCACCCACTGCACCGTGACGATCCCGAGCGCGCTCAGACTCATCATGAAGGTGTTGAGCGCGTTCTTCTGGCGCACGAGACCACCGTAGAAGAGCGCGAGCCCGGGCACCATCAGCATAACGAGGGCGCTGCTCAGCAGCACCCAGGCGGTATCGCCCGCCGAGATGACTGGAGTCACAGCGCCTCCTCGAGTTGCGCGTGGCGCGCTCGCGCCTGCACCATATCCGCGGTCACGGGCGTGAGGGCGGCAATATCCGATTCGCCGGTGCGAATGCGGATGACCCGCTCCAACTCCTGCACGAAGATCTTGCCGTCGCCAACCTCGCCCGTGCGCGCGGCCGACACGATGGCGCGAATCGTCGGCTCGACGAATGGCTCCGAGACGGCCGCCTCGATCTTGACCTTCTCGCGGAACTCGAGCACGAGCGCGGAGCCACGATAGTGCTCCACGATCTCCCGCTCACCGCCATGCCCGCTGACGCGGGACAGCGTCATGCCGGTGACGCCGACGCGGAAGAGCGCCTCCTTGACCTCGCGCAACCGCTCGGGACGAATGAGCGCGGTGATGAGCTTCATCCTCGGGACCTGGAGCTGGTCAGAGAAAACGACGCCCGAAAGGTGCAGGCCGCCGTTGTCCCTGTCAAGCAAATTCTGCACGAAATGCAATATTCGATGCACGTTTCGTTGGTTTTGGGCTGTCAAAGCCGGATAATGATGGGCTTCACTTGCGAAATGTGCAGCATTGCCGCTACACTCCGCCGTCTATTCATCGAGGCTCTCATGACGCCCAGTGCCGTGCCCGATGTCGCCGCCGCCTCACTCGCTGCTGCTCTCACCGCTCCGGCCCTTCCCCACGACCATCCGCTGGACCACCTCTCCCTCGGCAAGATCGTTCAGATCCGCGAGCGACTCCTTGCCGCCCAGGCCGCGGGAAAGCGCGTCTATCGCTTCGAGTCGGGCGATCCCAGCTTCGCCCCCGCGCCGCACGTCGTCGACGCCATCACCCAGGCCGCGCACGCCGGCAAGACGCATTACGTCCCGAACAACGGCATTCCCGAGCTGCGGCGCGCCCTCGCCCGCAAGGTCGCGGACAAGAATGGCCTGACGAACGCGACTTCCGATGATGTCTTCGTCACCAACGGCGCGATGCACGCGCTCTTCGTGGCCTTCGGTGCGCTCCTGCTGCCCGGCGACGAAGTGATCATCCCCGATCCGATGTGGACCGAGGTCGCCGAGAACATTCGCCTCGCTGGCGGCGTTCCGGTTGGCGTACCACTGCGCGCCGCCGACGATTACGCCTATCGCGTGGAGGACATCCGCGCGGCGATCACGCCCCGCACGACGACCATCTTTCTCAACACGCCGCACAATCCAACGGGTGCCGTGCTCTCCGCGAACGCGCTCGCCGCCATCCTCGAGCTGGCCCGGGAACACGATCTCTGGGTCGTGTCGGACGAAGCGTACGAGGACGTGATCTACGCGCCGAACGTCCACTACTCGATCGGCGCGCTCACGCATCCCGACGAACGGCGTGTCGTGAGCATCTTCTCATTCTCGAAGAGCCACGCGATGAGCGGGCTGCGCACCGGCTACATCGTCACGAGCCATCCTGTGCTGCAGGACAGGATTCCCAAGCTGCTCCGCTGTACCATCAACGGCGTCAACAGCATCGCGCAGTGGGCGGCCCTCGCCGCCGTCACCGGCAGCGACCGCCACATCCTCGAGATGCGCGAGGTCTATCACGAGCGGCGCGACACGATGTTGCGAGCCCTCACCGGAATTCCCGGCGTGCGTCCATTTGCGCCGCGAGGCGCCTTCTATGTCTGGGCGGAGCTCGACCCGTCGCTTTACGAGCGCCTCGAGGTCGACGACGCGGACGCGCTCGCGACGCTGCTCGCGGACCAGGGCATCGGCTCCGCTCCCGGCGACGCGTTTGGCAACAGCTGCTCGGACGCGCTCCGCTTTGCGTTCAGCTGTGACACGACGATGGTGCGCGAGGGGAGTGTCCTGCTGCGGGAGGCACTGAGCTGACGCTCACTCGTCGCCCTCGAGAACGGCGTCGATTCGTCGCAGCTCATCCTTCGTGAGCGGCGCGGCAGACAGCGCCGCCAGATTCTCCTCGAGCTGCGACACGCGACTCGCGCCGATGATGGCCGACGTCACGCGTTCGTCGCGAAGGACCCATGTGATCGCGAGCTGCGCGAGACTCTGGCCCCGCGCGGCCGCGATCTCGTTCAGTGCCGCGATCCGCGCCCGTCGCTCCGGCGTAATCTCGTTTGGCCGGAGGTATCCATGCGGCTTGCCCGCACGCGAGTCCGGCGGTATGTCGCGGAGATAGCGATTCGTGAGCAGGCCCTGCGCGAGCGGGGAGAAGGCGATGCACCCGATGCCGCGCTTCTCGAGCACGTCGAGGAGACCCTTCTCGATCCATCGATCGAACATGCTGTATCGCGGCTGATGGATTAGGCAGGGCGTTCCCAGATCATCGAGGATCTCTGCCGCGCGCCGGGTGTCCTCCGGCGAGTAGCTCGAGATGCCGACGTAGAGCGCTCGGCCGCTGCGCACCGCGAAGTCCAGCGCGCCCATCGTCTCCTCGAACGGCGTGTCCGGATCGGGACGATGCGAGTAGAAGATGTCGACGTAGGGAATGCCCATGCGTCGCAGGCTCTGGTCGAGGCTCGCGACGAGATATTTGCGCGAGCCGAATTCACCGTACGGCCCCGGCCACATGCGCCATCCGGCCTTGGTCGAGATTATCAGCTCGTCCCGATGCTCGCGAAGATCGCGGCCGAGGATGCGGCCGAAGGTCTCCTCGGCGGATCCCGGCTCGGGACCGTAGTTGTTGGCGAGATCGAAGTGGGTGACGCCATGATCGAAAGCGCGCAGCACCATGGCGCGCGACTCCTCGAACGGATCGACGCTCCCGAAGTTGTGCCAGAGCCCGAGCGAGATGATCGGCAGCAGCACACCGCTCCGTCCGGAGCGGCGATAGGTCATGGCGTCGTACCGGGAAGTCATAATGAGGCGTTTCCGTAGCTGGCGGTTGATCGCAACCAGTCTAACGGTGGCAGGCGCTGATACGGCCGACAAGAGTTAGCAGTTACCATGGTGGCGCCGGACAAGGATTGCCCGAGATGATCGTGTGCGCGAGCTTTCCCATTCCTACCCTTCCCCGATCGACTGATGTCCGATGAGCAGCGCGGGCGGCGTGCATAACGATTTTGCCACCCCCGAGTCGGAGCGAGGCCCGACGCGCGCGAGCGCGGCGGACCTCGCCGATCTGCATCGCCTGCTCGTCGAGAGCGTGACCGACTACGCCATCTTTCTGCTCGACGAGCGCGGGCACGTTCGTTCGTGGAATCCGGGGGCGGCGCGCCTCAAGGGGTATACCGAGAACGAGATCGTCGGCAAACACTTCTCGACCTTCTACACCCAGCCGGACATCGATGCGGGGAAGCCGGCGTGGGAGCTGGAGGTCGCCTCGAAGACGGGTCGGGTCGAGGACGAGGGTTGGCGCCTTCGCAAGGATGGAACGCGCTTCTGGGCAAATGTCGTGATTACGGCACTCCGCGACAGGACGACAGGAGCGCTCGTCGGATTCGCGAAGATCACGCGCGATCTCACCGAGCGGCGAAACGCCGAGGAACAGGCCCGCAACCTCGCCGCGGAAACGGCCGCCCGACACGAGGCCGAACGCGTCAGCGACCATCTCGCGGACGTCACCGAGCAGTTGCAGCAGCAAGCGTTGGAGCTGGAGGCACAGACCGAGGAGGCACGGTGTCTCGCCGAGGAGCTCGAGGAGGCGAACGAGCGCCTGCAGCAGGAGGCCGCCGAGGCGGAGCTCGCGCGGGCGGCGGCGGAAGAGGCGAACCGCGCAAAGACCGAGTTCCTCGCCGTGATGAGCCACGAGCTGCGCACTCCGCTGAATGCGATCGCCGGCTACGCCGAATTGATACGCATGGGACTGCGCGGACCCGTCACGCCGGAGCAGATCGACGATCTCAATCGCATTACCCGCAGCGAGCGTGCCCTGCTCGCACTGATCAATGACATTCTGAATTTCGCCCGCCTCGAGGCGGCCAAGGTGACCTTCGGCAACGAGCGTGTACCATTGCGCGCGCTGCTCAACGACATCGAGGCGCTCATCTCTCCTCAGCTGCAAGCGAAGAAGCTGAACTTCCGTGTCGGCGATTGCGACGAATCGCTTGCCGCGCAAGCGGACGGGGACAAGGTCCGCCAGATCATCATCAACCTCGTCTCCAACGCGGTGAAGTTCACAGCGCCCGCCGGATCGATCGCTCTCGATTGTGAAGCCGAGAACAGCACCGTGCGCCTCTTCGTGCGTGACACCGGCGTCGGCATCCCGAGGGAGAAGCTGCAGGCGGTATTCGAGCCGTTCGTGCAGCTCGACCGCAGTCTCACCAATGTCGGCGAGGGGTCCGGGCTCGGCTTGTCGATCAGCCGCGACCTGGCGTGGGGAATGGGCGGCGACCTGGTGGCCGAGAGCACGGTCGGTGTCGGCTCGACGTTCATCCTGTCGCTCCCGCGCGCGCGCGCCGCGCACGATCGTTAGGCAGACGAACGGTCAACGTCGCTTCGGCGGTTGCAACTGACGGATCCGCACTCCGGCGGCCGAATCCTCGATGAGGGTGTGAAGGCGGCGCTCGCGCGTCTCGGGACGCTTGGCGCTGATTATCCAATGCGTCGTCAGACGTCGATAGCCGGGCGGCTGCGCCTGGAAGAACTTCCACGCCGCGGCATTGGCACGAAACTCTTTGAGCTCGGCCGGGCTCAGGCGAAGATGACGGCGCTGCTCGAACGAGTACACGCCGGACTTCTTCGCGTCGCGCGCTTCGAAAGCACGCAGACCTGCGGAGTGCATCAGTCCAGCCTGGATGAGCGCTTCGGCCTTCCTGACGTTGACGTTGCTCCACGTGCTGCCCCGCTTTCGGGGGGTGAAGCGGATCACGTAGGCGTCGGCGTCGAGCGATTTGCGCACGCCATCGATCCAGCCGAAGGCGAGCGCCGCGTCTACCGACTCCGGCCAGGTGAGGCTCGGGCGGCGCGTGTGCTTCTTGTGGAAGCCGACCCAGAGCTCGGTCGCGGCGGTGTGATGCCGTGCGAGCCACGCGCGGAACTCCTCACCGGTGGCGAAGAAGAGTGGAGGAGCGAGTCGTTCTGGCATCGACGGCGTGCGGATCGTTAGGCCGACGCGAGCTGCAGAGACGTAGTGTCAGAAGAGGAAAGGGAGCAACGAATCGCGTGCGATCCGTTCTCCCTTTGCTCTGTCGCGCGCCAGTATAGTCTCGACGCTAGGAGCCCAGCTTCTGCTGAATCTGTTTGGCGCGGTCGAGGTGCTTCTGGATCACGGGCGCTGCCTTCTTGATGAGATCCTTGAGCTCCTGGTTCTGCGCCGCGTCCAGCGCCTTGGTGGCGGTCTGCAACACCTGCTGGTGGTAGTTGACCTCGTAATCGATGTACGCCTTGTCCCAGGCCTTTCCCTTTGGCATGGCATTGAGGCTGTCCATCTCGGTCTTCGCCTGCGCCTCGCTCTGATCGTTAGGCGGCGGCTGCGGGGTGACGTTCAGCTTCTTGGCGAGCTGCTGCCCCTGCTGGCGCAGCGCGTGATGCTCGCCGACCATGAGGCGTCCGAAGTTCTTGACGTCGGCGCTTGTTCCCTTGGTCTCGGCGAGGCGGCCACGCGCGCTGTCCGCGGCGTTCGCCTGATCGAGGATGGCGACGATGTTCGGGTCGGTCAGCGTCGCGGACGCGCCCGCATTCGCGCTCGCACCGGTCGTCGATCCGGCGGTCGGCGCCGGTGCCGCGGACGCCGTGGCGCCGCTCCCGACGGCGGAGGTGTCCGCCCGTTGATCCTTCTTGCCACAGGCCGTCAGCGACAGCCAGACGACGGCCGCGAGTGCTACTCCGTGCCTCGACATACGCGCTCCCTGGGTGAAAAACTCAAGCGCTATTTGCAAGAATTGCTCCTCAGGGAAAGTCGCGCGGCTGCGGCAGGCGGAGAGCGCTGGCCGCGATCGCCTTCTCCGGCGTGAGGCTCGCCGGTGTGTTGATCGTGGCGAAGAGATCAGCGCGCCGGCGCCGCTGCACGGCGGAGCGCCAGATGTAGTTGTTGTTCTCGAAGCGCGCACCCGAATACCAGATCGTCACGGCATCCGAAGCGGCGTCGAACGACAGCGTCGATCGATACACGACGTCCTGCAACTCGGGAATGGCGCCGTGGGCCAGTACCGGAGACGGGTAGGTGCGCCAGTGCACGCCGTCGCTGCTCGTGGCAAGGTAGACCGCGCCAGTGGTGCACGTCCCTGGCGTCTTCACGTTGTAGAGAGCCCAGTACTCCGCGCGGCTCGGAATCCACTCGACGTCGATGTGCCAGGGAAAGAGTCCGGGCTGTGACAACGCCACCGTTTCCGGATTCGACCACACCGTGCCGTTCATCGAGCGCCGCAGCTCGACGGTCGCGTCGGCGCCGGTGCAGCCGACGTTCCCGTTCACCGCCCACATCAGCCACTCGTTAGGTCCGCGCTGGACGACCGTGGGCGAGATGAGCTGATGATTGGGCGCTCGCGCGACCTCAACCGATGGAGTCCATGTAACACCGTCGCGCGAGGTCGTGAGGCGGACCACGTTGGATTGCGTCACCTGCCGGAAGTAGAGCCAGAGCTCGTTGCGGTCCGGAACGAAGACCGCGTCCGGATCGGAGAGGTAGCCCTCCCCAGGCGCCGCGATCGGATTGGTCACGCCGCCCGGCGCGCTCCAGTGGAGAAAATCCGCGCTCTCGTAGACGGATGGATTCTCCAGCATCGCGTTGCCATTCGGGTATGGCGTGATGAACAGATAATCGGAGGCGTGCGTCCATTCCGGACCGGTGGCGACGAAATCCGGGTGGACCGTCTGTCCCGATCGGTCGTAAGTCTCGAGTGCGAGGGGCACGATGACGTCGAGGGGCAGCTCGACTTCCGCCGGCGACGTCGCGGTGAACTCCGCGACCTTGTAGCCGACCGCGACAGCCCGCGCGCGGTGCGCGTCGCGGCTCGTGCCGAGCGTCCATGTCGCTGTTGCGTGACCGGTCGCGTCGGTGATGCTCTCACCTGGAGCGATCGCGCCGCCATCGTCAGCGAGCCACCCGACGTGGACGCCGCTCACCACGCCGCCGGCAGCATCACGCGCCACGACGACGATCGGCAGCGCCAATGGCTTTCCTGGAGTGCCAAGCTGCGCGTCACCGGAGGCGACGTCGATGCGTCCGGGCGAAGGCGGCGGCGCCGCGACACGATCGTGTCCGCACGCGAGTATGCCGCCGCAAATGATGAGCGGGCTCGAAACACGGACGAGTGCACGCATCGGCGCGTGCAGCCAGCAGCTGAGTGACATGCGGCAACCACGATAAGGCGAAGCGTCGAGCAAGTCGATACTCCTGCTATACTCGCACACCCCGCGCCCGGGTCACCAGTGCGGCGCGGTCGCAACACCGAAAGTCGTAAGGGTTCCGACTCGGACAGGACACCCTGTCGGCGATTCCCCGGCATAACGCAGGTCATAACCGCACCGATCTTCCCACCTACACCCGACAGACCGGCCCCCACAGCTCCCCTACTCTTCTCCCAGGGCAGCAGAAGAGAGAACGGAAGGCCGAAGCAACCCGGAGCCTCACGACCATGTGGACACGAACCCCGATCGCCCTCGCTCTCATCGCAATGGTCGCCACGGCAGCCCCTGCCCAATCCGTCGCCGAGCTTGCGGTCGGGGAGGATAGCCGGGTGTGGATCGAGGGAACGACCAACCTCTCCGGCTGGAGCTGCAGCGCCACTGCCGTCGACGCGACGATCGCGGTGGAAGTGGCTTTCAAGGAGGACCGGGACTTCCCGCGCTACCTCAAGAGGGTCCAGGTCCGGGTGCCGGTAAGCGCTTTGAAATGCGGTCACGCACAAATGGAAAAGAGCCTCCGCCACGCGCTCCGGGCGGACGATGCTACCCGCCCAGCGTACATCACCGCCACCTTCGACGCGGTACGCGATGGGAGCGACACCACGAAGGCGCTGACCGTCAGCACCATCGGCGCCCTCGCCATCGCCGGTCAGGAGAATTCGGTGACGATGGATGTCGGCACGACACGCCTTGCCGACGGTACGATCGAAGCCCGCGGCACGGTTCCGATCCTGATGTCCGACTTCGGCATTCAACCGCCGACGGCACTCTTCGGGGCGCTCCGCGCCGGCAATCGCGTCATCGTGAAGTTCGCCATGCGGCTCGGGCCCGAGGCTATCGCGGCGATGGCGGCGCGGTGCTCGGTCGCGCGATGATCGATCGATTCGAGTCGATTTCGCCGTGTTAGCTCCGTCGTTAGGCAAGCATTAACTGTTCTGAACAACGAAACTGCCTGAAACGGCCAGGAAACAGCCGGATTGTTCCTTTTTCAGGCTCCTTCCTGGCAGTTTCCGGCCGTTTCGTTTTTGAACAGTTGATCTGTGATTGAAGAGGGAGCCGACCCGGACCGGGAATAAGCCCGACCTTGATGTGGTCTGGATGCGGAAGTCCAAAAGTTCGACTCTCATCTGGAGACCGCATCGATGCACGACCACAAAGACCGTGACGACCACCGGTTCGATGACCAGGGAAACACCCGTCCCACCGGCAGCAATTACATCGCGTCCGACCCGAGCGACGACGGCATCGACCGACGCGGCTTTCTCCGCTGCATGGCGTGGGCAGGCACGGCAACAGTCTGGGGACTATCTGGCGGCATCCCGAAATCCTTCCCACTCAGCCGGCTTCCCTTTCTCACCACCGCGGAGCGCAAGAGCATCTTCTTCGTCCAGGTGAGCGATAGCCACATCGGCTTCAGCAAGGAGGCGAACAAGGACGTCACGGCCACGCTGCAGCAGGCTGTCGCCAAGGTCAACGCACTGCCGCAAAGCCCCGCCCTCGTCCTTCATACGGGCGACATCACGCAGCTCGCCAAGCCCGAGGAGTTCGACACGGCCGCGCAGGTGCTCGGCGCCCTCCGCACGGACCGCGTCTTCTACGTTCCCGGCGAGCACGACGTCGCCACCGATAACGGGGCCGCGTATCTCCGTCGTTATGGCCGGGGCACTCAGGGCGGCGGCTGGTACAGCTTCGAGCACTCGGGCGTGCACTTCGTCGGCCTCGTCAACGTCCTCAATCTCAAAGCCGGCGGACTCGGCTCGTTAGGCAGTGAGCAGATCGCGTGGTTGAAGAAGGACCTGGCCGGACTCGCCGCGAGCACGCCGGTTGTCCTCTTCGCCCATGTCCCGCTCTGGACCGTCTACCCCGAATGGGGATGGGGCACCGACGACTCCGAACAGGCCCTCGCCCTCGTCAAGCGCTTCGGCTCCGTGACGGTCCTCAATGGCCACATCCACCAGATCATGCAGAAAGTGGAAGGGAACATCTCCTTCCACACCGCGATGTCGACCGCCTTCCCCCAGCCGACGCCGGGAACGGCTCCATCGCCCGGACCGATGAAGGTCGAGCCCGAGCGGCTCAAGAGTGTCCTCGGCATCACCGACGTCACCTTCGTACCGGGCCGCGGCGCACTCGCCATCGTCGACGCGACGCTTTCCGGTGAGCCGCCAGCATTCGAGGCGGCGTCGCACGACGCGATGATGCGCAACCGCAGCAACCGCCGCGCGGTCCTCCTCGCGCCTAACGAGATCGGCATCGACAACTTCGAGTTCACGCCCAAGCTGCTCACCGTCAAGGCGGGCACGAAGGTCACCTGGATCAACATGGACGACGTGCCGCACCTGATCGTGAACGCGCAAAACAAGTTTCGCGCGTCCCCGGTGCTCGATACCGACCAGCGGTACAGCGCGACGCTCGACAAGCCCGGGAGCTACGACTACTTCTGCTCGCTGCACCCGAAGATGCAGGGAAAGATCGTCGTCGAGTGATCGGAACGAAGCGTTGATGGGGGTGTTGTCGGTTGCCGGTTGTCACTTACCACTTACCACTTCTCCCACTGTTGCACTGACTAATTCAGTTGTCCGTTTCTGAGATCTCAGGAACTGAAAACTGAATTAGTCAGTGGAAGAAGTGGGAAAAGTGCTAAGTGGTAAGTGGATTCCGCTTTCCAGCGGATCATTCCTGCACCAATGCCTGGATGTGCTCCGGCTCCTCACCCAGCCAGTCGGGGTGCGTCGCCGTCGAGTCGAAGATGGAGCTCGTCTTGAACGGCTCGAACGCCCCCTTCGACGCCGCGCCTTTCGTCTTCGCAAGCAAAGCCTTTACCTCGGCTTCGCTCAGCGGACGGAAGGCGCGCGCGACTTCGATGGCCTGATCGAGAATCTCCATGCTGTCGCAGCCGGTAATCACGACCGAGGTCGGCAAGTTGAGCGCGTACTGAAGACACTCTCGTGCCGTGACCGTCTTCGACCGCAGGATGATGCCGTTCCCCATGGACTTCATCCCGAGCACGCCGATCCGGTCGCGAACCAGCTCCGGGAGCACGAGCCGCTCGAAGCTCCGGTAATGCGCATCCATGACATTCAGCGGCATCTGCACGGTGTCGAAATGGAAGCCGTGCTCGCGCGCGATCTCGAGCGTGTGCAGATGGATGTGCGGATCCTTGTGCCCGGTGAAGCCGATGAAACGCAGCTTCCCCGCCTCACGCGCCTCGAGGAGCGCAGCATTCGCGCCCTCGTCGTCGAAGATCCGATGCGGGTCCTCGAAGCGAATCACCTCGTGATGCTGCACGAGGTCGATGCGGTCGGTGCCGAGGCGCTTCAGTGACTGATCGAGCTGACGCGCCGCTTCCTTCTTCGACCGGCCGTCGATCTTCGTCATGAGGAATGCCCGGTCGCGATACCCGTCGCGGAGCGCCTTCCCCATCCGCTCCTCGCTCGCGCCCTCGTTGTAGTCCCACGAGTTGTCCATGAAATCGACGCCGCGATCGATCGCGCTCCGCACGAGACGGATGGCGAGCGACTCGTCGACGTGGGAGAGGCCGATGTGCCAGCCACCGAGCCCGATCGCGGAGACGCGCTCGCCGGTACTGCCGAGTGCGCGCCGAGGGACGTCCGACGATTCACCGCGCTGCGAATTCGACATGCAATGCCTCCCTGGCTCATCGAACGTGACTGGGCGAGCGCTGCACGCGTCTTTCAATCGCGCCCATTCTCGTCATCCGGAGCATCGCGTCGTGCCATCCGCAAAGATCTGTCCAACGTGCAACGTCGAATACCCGGAGACGGAGCGATTCTGCCCCAAGGATGGCGCCGCTCTCCAGCTGCAGCGCGGCACGTCGACGGATCTCATCGGTTCGATCGTGGCCGAGCGCTATCACATCACTCAGCGGCTGGGCGCAGGCGGCATGGGCCGCGTCTACCTCGCTCAGCATGTGAAGATGGGGCGGCCGTGCGCGATCAAGGTGCTGCATCCGGCCATGGCGGGCGACGCGGATGCGATCGGACGCTTCAATCGCGAGGCCGCGAACGCGAGTCGCATCGACCACCCGAACGTGGCGGCGATCTACGACTTCGGGGAGACGCACGACGGGCTGCTCTATCTCGCCATGCAGTACATCGAGGGCGAGACGTTGACGCAGCTCATGCGCCGGAGCGGCGCACTCACACCGCTGCGCGCGAGTGACATCACTCGTCAGGCTGCCGAGGGACTCCACGCCGCGCACGCGATTGGGATCGTCCATCGTGACTTGAAGCCGGACAACATCATGGTCAGTACCGACGCGGATGGCCTCGACAGCGTCAAGGTCGTCGACTTCGGGATCGCGAAGGCGATGGGCGAGGTAGCACAGGGCGTGACGCGTACGGGCATCGTCGTGGGAACGCCGGAGTACATGAGCCCGGAGCAGCTCGCGGGCGAGCCCGTCGACGGCCGCAGCGATCAGTATTCGCTCGCGATGGTCGCCTTCAACCTGCTCACCGGAGAGCTGCCATTCCCCGCGGCATCGACGGGGACGATGGTGGTCATGCGTCTCACGGAGCGTCCGCGGACGCTCGCGGCTGTGCGACCCGAGGTTGCGTGGCCGGCGGAGCTGGAGGCGGCGATGGCAAAGGCGCTCGACCGTGAGCCAGCACGTCGTTATGCGACGACGCGCGACTTTGCCCATGCATTGCACGCCGGCGCGGCGATGATGTCGACGCGGATCGTCACGGCCTCGCCGGTCACCGAGACGACGTCGTCCTCCAGCTCGGCGCCGACGCGCATTGCGTCACCGAACGCGGTGTGGGATGGCAACGGCACACGGCTCCAGCGGCTGCGGCGAATGCGCTGGAGCGCCGTGGGGATCGTCGCGCTCGTTCTCGTCGCGAGCGCCGTCGCCGGCCGTGGCGCGATTCGCGCCGCTCGTGGTCGCCGAGCGCTCGTGCAGGGGATCGCGGCGTTGAGGGCGGGTCGTCGCGACGTCGCGCGCGACCGTCTCGCCGCCGCAAGCGCGGGACTGCCTAACGATCCGGCACCGCACGTCTATCTGTCGCGTCTCGCGCGCGAGTCCAATGACCTCAGCGCCGCGAGCGCAGAGGGAGTGACAGCAGTACGCCTCGCGCCGACCAATGGCCCCGCGCTCCGCGAGCTTGCGACGACGATGTTCGCGATGCAGAACTACGAGGCCGCGCGTGCGTTCTACGTGCGCGCCATTCGCGCGGACACGGCGGATCACGTCGCGCAGGGCTACCTGGGCTGTTCGCTGGTTCAGCTCGGGCGCGCCGAAGAGGGGCGGCGGTGGCTTCAGCGCGCGGGGAGCGGCACCTGGTCCGCCTGCCGATAGCGGCCCTTCTCGCGGAAGCAAGGCTGGAAAACAAAAGAGCCACGTCGTTTCGACGTGGCTCTTTCCATCGGTGCTGGCTGGAGCTTAGCGACCAATGCGTCGGACATTCTCCGCCGCCGGGCCCTTCTGCCCTTCGACGACGTCGAATTCCACCGCTTCGCCTTCGGCAAGCGTCTTGTAGCCCTGACCCTCGATTGCGGAATGATGGACGAAGCAATCCTTCTGGCCGTCAGCGCGGCTGATGAAGCCAAATCCCTTCGTCTCGTTGAACCACTTGACGGTGCCGGTCGTTCGCATGTTCTAAACTCCTAACCTGTTTGTAATACGCTGTCCCGGAGCACGGACCGAAGTCCGATGCCAAGCGAGGCCGCGGCAGCGCGCGCGTGAAGACTGCCCTCACGCAGGGGAGCCGCCAACCGGCGGCGCCGACGAGATGCAAAAGGGGCCCGCTCGCATTTGGCAGGCCCCTATTCGTCGGAACTTGTCCACGCGGTGATTCCGCGTGTTTCGCTGGCCGTAGTATAGTCGTTAAACTCGACCTTGGCAACGGACGAGTGCGAAAGCGGTGAGTGGATGTTGAATTGCACTTACCATGGCAAGTCAGGTGGCGCCGAGCTCGGCCAATCGTCCATTTCCTGGCCACTGACCGACACGATCTACCACCGATTTCCGAGCGAGGGACAGCATGGCGAACAATCGCACCGTAACCGACGAGGAAGGGCGAGTCTGGACTTGCATACCCGGCGGCGCCGGCGCGCAGAAGCAGGGTCAGGACGTCCTCCTCACCTGCACGACGCCTACGGTTGAAGCGCCCATCACGATCACGGTCGGCTGGCAGTGGGAGCGTATGGCCGCGAAAGGTCTCGCTCGGCTGATCACCGCTGCCGCGGCGTAAGGCATCCCAGCCGTAACGCTCGAGCGTCGCCGCCTCAACGCACGCGATAGGCGACGCCGAGGCGCACGGTCGACACGTCGGCGGGAACGACATAGAGCTGGCCCGATACGGTGAGGTCGTGCCGGAGGTGAAGCGTCGCCCCGCCGAAGGCGACTCCCCGCACGAGCGCGACGTCCACCGTCGTATGGTCGACATTTCCGAGCGCGTCGGTGAAGCCGGCGCGGAATCGGGGGTCGAGTCGGTTGGCTCCGCCGCCAGCGAAGACGTCGAGCCGGCCAAATTGGGCCGAAGCGGCGAGCTCCGCGCCTAACGACCTGGGATCGTAGCTGTCGCGGGAAGGTGTGGTACCGTAGCAGGGCGCCGCTTCGTCCTGCAATTGAAGGCTGCCGCGCGGGCAGGTGATCGGCCCGTGAATCCGGCCGAGCGTTCCGTGAGCGCGCGCTTGCAGCAGGAGCGCTGCTCCGCCCAGTGAGAACGATCGCGTCTGCGAGAGCGCGAGACTGCCGATCGTGACGCGGGCGCTCGATACGGAGACGGGCGGTACGTAGCTCCCCTCGAACGCGAAGCCCGCCGGCAGACCAACCACGATGCGCGGCCGCCCAAACAGCGGCGCCAGCTTCGTGTTGTTCGTCGTGTACTGATAGCAGAAGCTCGGATGGGTAAGGAGCTGATCGGGTGAGGGAACTGGAATCGCCTCGCCGCCGATGCGCAATGCGCCGGCAGCAAGCCGCTCAGGCGCGCTCCCCATCGAGAAGAGCACGGGCGCTTCATAGAACGCCAGGAGCCGCGCCTCGTGGCTGCTCGCGGGCGGACGGCATTGCGCACCGGCAGCGGCGAAGGCAGTCGTGCCTAACGCCGCGGCCAGCACAGCGGCAACATGCGATCTGATCATTGCTCGGGATTGACGGAGGATGTGGCGAGGAATCGGAGATCCACGTGGACCTCGATGTGTGGGTCCATGCGGAGGATGCCGAGCATTTTCGTCAACCCGCCGATGTGATAATCTCGAAGATCCAGCGGGAAGCCTGCGGTGACGTGAATGGTGTCCGCGCTCCGTTCGGCTGTCGCGGGAAGATCCACATCGCGTGTGACGCCATGGATCGTAAGCGCCCCGTGGAGCACGATCGGCGTCGCGCCGGTGGCGGCGTCGTAGGCAGTCCGCGCGAGGGTGAAGCGCATCGTCGGATACTTGTCGACCTCCATCGAAGCGCGGAGATCGCGATCCCGGTGGTCGTTCCCGGTGACGAGCGTGCCGACCCGCGCCTCGACCCAGCCGTGGGCGTCGGACAGCTCGCCCGTCACGGCGCCGCTAATGGTCGTCGTCGAGCCGGTGAAATCCCCGACCGTGGCGTGGCCCGAAAAGCTGAGCGTGCCCGACTGGATGATGGCAATCGGCGACGCCGGCGCCGCCTGCCCGCGGGCACCTGCTGCCGACGCAACGATCGCCGCCACCGTTAGGCACCCTCTTCCTACCCTGGATCGCATGTTCCCCTCTCGCGCCGAATGATTCGATTCGACGGGAAAGGTGCTCCGTTACTGGTTGTACGTCTTGAACGGAGCGATTACCGAGCGTTGAACGATTCTGCGGTGGAGAAGCGCACCGTGCCCTGCAGTTCCGCGGACACGGCACTTCCTCTTTCGTCCAGGCGGACATTGGCCGCTATTTCGTACTATGCCGAGCGGCTGCGCCCGTAGTATGCTCAGGAATCGACGGAAGTCTCCCTGTACGAGAGCGCCATGACCTCGCCAGATCGCACGAGCCCGCAGCCTGCCAGCCGGAACGCCACGAATGCACCGCGCGGTCCGGGTACGCCCCCGGGGCAGACGCCCGCGCCGCGCACGCCGATGCCGCCGCGCCGGACGCTCACCTGGTTTCTCGTCATCCTCGTTTTGAACTTCATCATCGCACGCCTGCTCTTTCCGCCGTCGGACAAGCCGGTCACGGTACCGTATACGCTCTTCCGGGACCAGGTCACCAAGCACAACGTCGCGGCGATCTACAGCCGCGGCGAGGGGATCACCGGCCACTTTCGAACGCCGGTCACCTATCCCTCCGCCGACAGCACCACCAAAACGCCGGCGAAGAAGGTGAGCTCGTTCGCGACCACACTTCCCTCTTTCGTCGGCAATGACTTCGAGTCGCTCCTCATAGCCAATGGCGTCGAGATCAGCGCCGAGCCGATCGATCAGGGGAATAGTCCGCTGTCGACGCTCCTTTTCGGCTTCGGGCCGGCCCTCCTCATCATCGTCTTCTATGTCTGGCTCTTCCGCCGCGCCGCCAAGCAAGGTGGCGGCATGGGTATGAGTGGGATGCTCGGCATCGGTCGAAGCCAGGCGAAGCGTTTCGATGTCAACAAACAGGACCGCGTCACATTCGACGACGTCGCCGGGATCGACGAGGCTGAGAATGAGCTCGTCGAGGTCGTCGACTTCCTGCGCGATCCGCAGAAGTACACCCGGCTCGGCGGCGCCGCGCCGAAGGGCGTACTGCTCGTCGGTGCGCCCGGTACGGGCAAGACGCTCCTTGCGAAGGCGGTCGCGGGCGAAGCCGGTGTTCCCTTCTTCTCGATGAGTGGCTCCGAGTTCGTAGAGATGATCGTCGGCGTCGGAGCCGCGCGCGTGCGCGACCTCTTCAAGCAGGCCCGCGAGCATGCGCCCGCCATCATTTTCATCGACGAGCTGGATTCGATCGGTCGTGCCCGCGGGCGCAGCGTTCTCGGTGGATCGAGCGAGCAGGAGCAAACGCTCAACCAGATTCTCACGGAGATGGACGGGTTCTCGAGCGAGCAAGGGATCATCGTCCTTGCCGCCACCAATCAGCCCGACGTCCTCGACAAGGCGCTCCTCCGTCCGGGGCGGTTCGACCGGCACGTCGTCGTCAATCTTCCCGACCGGCGTGGGCGCGAAGCGATCCTCGAGGTGCATACGCGGCGCGTTCCGCTCGCGCGCGAGGTGAACCTGGCCGAGATCGCCGCGTCCACGCCCGGCCTTGCCGGTGCGGACATCAAGAATCTCGTGAACGAAGCGGCGCTGCTCGCGGCACGACGCGGTCAGAACGAAGTGCGCCAGCGCGACTTCCTCGACGCCCTCGAGAAGATCACCCTCGGTCCGGAGCGCGCCCTGCTCATGAGCCCGCAGGACCGCGAACGCATCGCCTACCACGAGGGGGGCCACGCCATTCTCGGCCTCGTCGTCGCGGGCGCGGATCCTGTGCACCGCGTCACGATCGTCCCGCGCGGCCAGGCGTTAGGCGTCACCTATCAACGGCCCGACAGCGACCGATACAACTATCCGGAAGGCTATCTTCGCGCGCGCATCATCGGCATGCTCGGCGGTCGCGCCGCCGAGGAGATCGTCTACGGCACGAAGACCACGGGCGCCCAGAATGACATCGAGCAGGCGACGACGCTCGCGCGTAGCATGGTCACCCGCTGGGGGATGAGCGAACGACTCGGTCTGGTCCAGCTCGCGCCGCGGGAGAACCCGTACCTGAACAGCCTGCAGGGGTTCGAGAGCGGTGCCAAGCCGTTCAGCGACCAGACCGCGCGCGCCATCGATGAGGAAGTGCTCAAGATCATCTCGGAGTGTCACAGCGAGGCGAAACGACTGCTTGCGGCTCACCGCGCGCAGCTGGAGGCGCTCGCGCAGGCACTCCTCGCGCGTGAGACGCTCGATGAGCAGGAGATTCTCGAAGTCACGGGGCTCCCCGCAGCGCCCACGCTCGAGGGTCAGCGACTCACGCCTCGCGACGAGCCAGTACAGGCCGAGCCACGCGGCGTGGGCGCAGAGCGGGTCGCGCACGCGGACTGAGGAGGTGCGGGACCTCGAGGAGTGCGGCGGGTGACGGCTGGGACGCCGCCCTCGGAGGCAACGGAGCTGTACCGGTTCACTGCCGCCGATACCGCGACCCGACTTGGCACAGATTCAAAACTCGGTCTGACCGAAGCTGAAGCGCGCGCACGACTCGACAGCTTCGGTCCGAACGAGCTTGCCGCCGAGCCCACCGTTCCGGCGTGGCGGCGGTTTCTCGCGCAGTTCGCGGACCTGCTCGTCGTGCTCCTCCTCGTCGCGACCGCGATCTCCGTGGCCCTCTGGGCGTACGAGCGCGACACGACGCTGCCATACGAGGCGATCACCATTTTCGTCGTGGTCCTCCTCAACGCCGTGATGGGCTACCTCCAGGAATCGCGAGCCGCGGCGGCGATCGCCGCGCTGCGCGCCATCACCGCGGCGGAGGCTACGGTAGTCCGAGACGGCGAGCGTCGGCGCATTCCAGCGCGCGCGCTCGTACCGGGAGATCTCCTCCTCGTCGAGGAGGGCGATACCATCGCGGCTGACGCTCGCGTCATCGCCGCCACCGCGCTCCAGACGGCCGAAGCTGCGCTCACCGGCGAGAGTCTCCCCGTCGACAAAGACGACGCGCCGCTCGACCGACCTGCCTCGTTAGGCGACCAGAGCAATATGCTCTTCGGCGGCACCGCGGTGACGTATGGTCATGGTGCCGCCCTCGTCACCGCCACGGGGATGCATTCGGAGATCGGACGCATTGCCGGCATGCTCCACGAGACGCCGGATGAGAAGACGCCGCTGCAGAAGGAGTTGGACTACGTCGGCAAGCTGCTGGGCGCGATCGTCGTCGCGATCGCCGTAGTGATGATCGGCACGATCATTCTCGTGGAAGACGTCCACGGCCTCGCCGCCATCCTCGACGTCCTGATCCTCGGCGTCGCGCTCGCGGTCGCGGCCGTTCCCGAGGGGCTGCCCGCGGTCGTCACCGCGGTTCTGTCGCTCGGCGTCCAACGGATGGCGAAGCGCAATGCCATCGTCAGGCATCTCGGCGCCGTCGAGACACTTGGTGCGGCGAGTGTCATCGCATCCGACAAGACGGGGACGCTCACCCGGAACGAGATGACGGTGCGCGTCGTCGTGACCGCCAGCGGACGCGTGTCATTCGGCGGCTCCGGCTATGCACCCGAGGGAGAGGTGCGCCGGGATGACGCCGGCTCCGTCGAGGGCGATCTGCACGTCGAGTTGGATCGCGTCCTCGCGGCGGCAGACCGGGCGAACAACGCCGCGATCCTCCAGCAGGACGGACGCTGGAGCGCGCAGGGCGATCCCACCGAGGCAGCGCTTCTCGTTGCCGCGCGCAAAGCTGGCATTCGCCACGACGACCTGGACCGGCGGCTGCCCCGCGAAGCGGAGGTGCCATTCTCCTCCGAGCGCAAGATCATGAGCACGGTCCACCGTGCTACGGCGGACGACCGTCTTGTCGTGTTCAGCAAGGGCGCGCCGGACGTACTCCTGCCGCGATGCTCCCACGAGATCGTCGGCGAGGGCCGGCGTCCACTGACACCGGCGAGGCGTGCCGAGATCCTTCGGATCAATGATTCACTTGCGGACGAGGCGTTGCGCACGTTAGGCGTTGCGGCGCACTGGCTGCCCGCGGAGGACGTCGCGGACACGACCGATGTCGAGGCCGAGGCCCGGCGCTTCGAGCGCGACCTCTCCTTCGCGGGCCTCGTCGGGATGATCGATCCGCCGCGCGCCGAAGCAGCCGTTGCCGTCGCGCGCGCGAAGAGCGCCGGGATACGGCCGGTAATGATCACTGGCGACCATCCGCGCACGGCAGCGGTGATCGCACGAGAGCTCGGCATTACTGAGGACGATGCGGTAGCAGTGACTGGCGCGCAGATCGATACGATGTCGGAGGAGCAGTTCGCCGACGCGGTGAACGGAGCGTCCGTCTATGCCCGGGTGAATCCCGCGCACAAGCTTCGCATCGTCAAGGCGCTGCAGCGCCAGGGTGCGATCGTGGCCATGACTGGCGATGGCGTAAACGACGCGCCGGCGCTCAAGATGGCGGACATCGGAGTGGCGATGGGGATCACCGGCACTGACGTCTCCAAGGAAGCGGCCGATGTCGTCCTTGCCGACGACGACTTCGCGACGATCGTGACCGCCGTCGAGGAAGGGCGAGCGATCTTCGACAACATTCGCAAGTTCTTACGCTTTCTGCTGTCGTCGAACATCGGCGAGGTGTTGACGATGTTCTTCGGCGTCATCCTCGCACGCCACCTCGGCCTCACGGCGGAGGGGGCGGGCGGCGTGGCGCTGCCGCTCCTCGCGACCCAGATCCTCTGGGTCAATCTCGTCACCGACGGCGCACCAGCGCTCGCGCTGGGGGTAGACCCGGCGGAGCCGGAGCTGATGGAGCGGCCACCGCGGCCACGTGCAGAGCGCGTCATCACGGGCAGCATGTGGATCGGCATCGTCTTTGTCGGCGTCGTGATGGCCGCGACGACGCTGCTCGTCATCGATGCGTCCCTTCCCGGTGGCCTCATCGAGGGAACCGGTAACCTCGATTACGCGCACACGATGGCGTTCACGACACTCATCCTCGCGCAGCTCTTCAACACCTTCAATTCCCGCTCCGACGATCAGAGCGCATTCGTGCACCTCTTCGCCAATCGATGGCTCTGGGGCGCGATCGCGCTGTCGCTGATTCTCCAGCTGCTCGTCCTCTATGTGCACCCGTTGCAGCACGCGTTCAGCACGGTACCGCTCACAATTGCCGACTGGATACGCTGCGCCGCGGCGGCGAGTGCCGTGCTGTGGGCGCGGGAAATTAGTAAGCTTGTAACACGCCGGCTCAGACCGCCGCGCCGAACAGCCGCCCGACGACCGCGGTGAGCGCCATCGCGAACGCACCCCAGAAGGTGACGCGCACAACACCGCGGGTAATCCTCGCACCGCCGGCGCCCGCGGACAGCGCGCCTAACGCCGCGAGAAAGACGAGCGACGTCGCCGAAACGACCACGGCAATTCGCGATTCGGGGACGAGCGCCGCGGTCACCAGTGGAAGCGCCGCTCCGACCGCGAACGTCGCCGCCGAGGCCATCGCCGCCTGAACGGGCCGCGCGGCAAGTGCTTCGGTGATCCCGAGCTCGTCGCGCGCATGGGCCGCGAGCGCGCCGCGCTCCGTGAGCTGACGCGCGACCTTCGCCGCAAGCTCAGGCTCGAGACCCCGCTCGACGTAGATCTGCTCGAGCTCCTGGAGCTCCATGTCCGGCATGTCGCGCAGCTCCCGGCGCTCGCGCGCGAGGTC
>DATEPP010000456.1:0-6773 GCA_035273165.1 Gemmatimonadaceae bacterium | reverse complement strand
GCGGCGGTCCTTCAGCTGATAGCGATGGAGCGTGCCAGTCGGCTGGCCACCGAAGCCACCGCCCGGCACCGGCTCCGCGGTCCCGGTCGGCGGCAGGGGCTCGACGAAGAAGACGGTGCCGGCCGGACCGGCGCGCAGCTGAGTGTAGTTCCGCTGCGCGATCCCGGGAATCGCGATGATCCGCTGCTGGATGCCGTCGAAATCGATCCGCACGGGCTGGGCGCGCGGCGTACGATCGGCCCGCGCCGAATCGAGCGGACCCGTGCGCGTTCCCTGCGCGGAGCTGTCGGGCCGTTCGGCGTTCGGCGCTGGGCGGCTTGGCCGTGCGCCGGCGCTGTCGACGCGGACCATCTCCTCGTCGCTCTCGGGGAGCACTGGCGACGGGTCACTCTTGCGCAGCACCGTGAGGTACAGCGCGCGCGTCTGCGGCCGGTCGTACGACGACATGTCGAGCCACGCCGAGTTGAGCGCGAAGTTGGTCGAGGCGAGGAACCAGAGATACTTGCCGCTCGCGTCCCAGGCGGCCCAGTTAGCATCCGCTAAACCATCGGTCACCTGCTTCGTCTCGCCCGTGGTGACGTTGTAGGCGAAGATCGCCCGGTACATCGATGGCAGCCGCTTCGCGTACGCCAGCCACTGACCATCGGGAGACCAGACGGGGTTGAGCGAACGCTCGGGGATCATGAACTCGTCGCTGCCGACCGACTTCGCCTGGCCACTGGCGACATCGAGGACCCAGACTTGAAGTTTCGTATCTGTGTACACCAGGTGCTTGCCGTCAGGAGCCCACGACGGTGTATAAAAATGGCTCGGCTCCGGGAGGGTGATCTCCCGCGGCGGGGTGATGCCGTCCTGCGGCGCGATGTAGAGCTTGTACTCGCCGCTCTTGTCGCTGAAGTACGAGACGAATCGCCCGTCCGGCGACCACGCCGGATCGCGCTCGGCCGACGCGCTGCCATACGCGGCGGTGAGGTCGCGCGCGTCGCCCTTCTCGGCCGGGATCGTGAAGATCTCGCCGCGCGCTTCGACGGCGGCGCGCTTGCCCGTCGGCGAGAGGGCGAGACTCGTCGCGCGGTTGGTGACGTCCTTCCACTGCGGCATCATCCACGGGAAGTCTCCAGCGGCGACGATGTTGAGCTTATGCTCATTGTTCGTCTTCGGATCGAGCAGGTGGATGTAGCCTGCCTGCTCGAAGACGACGGCGTCCGGCGATGCGTCGAGTGTCTTGACGTCGAAGTCGGTGAAGTGCGTCGCCTGCGTGAGCTTCTTGGATTTGGTGTCGTACGACCAGACGTTGGACACTCCATCGCGATCCGACAGGAAATACACGTTGTCGCCGACCCACACCGGATCCATCTCTTTGGTGTCGGTCCACGGCGGCGTCTCGATGTTGTTCGTCGCGAGATCGAGGATCCAGATCGGCCGGTTCTGACCGCCGCGGTAGTTGCGCCGCTCCTCGTCCCAGGAATTGTTCATCCGGTACGCGAGTCGCTTGCCGTCGGGCGAGATCTTCCCCTGATACGCGCGCGGCATCGGCATCAGCGCCTCGATGCCGCCCGTAGCCGGCACCGTGTAGAAGCGCGGCACGGCCTGCGGCGCGTCGCCGCCCCGCGCGGAGGCGAAGAGGATGCTCTTGCCGTCCGGCGTCCAGCCCTGGACCTCGTCCGCGGCGGGATGCCAGGTCAGCCGCTTCGGCTCGCCACCAACGGAGGGGACGACGTACACGTCGACGTTGCCGCCGTACTGGGCGCTGAACGCGACGAGCGAGCCGTCGGGCGAGAGCTTGGGATCCGAGGTCTCGCCCTGGAAGCTCGTTAGGCGGCGCGCCGTGCCGCCATCGCGCCCCACCATCCAGATGTTGTTGGCGTACGCGAAGGCGATCTGATTGCCGCTGATCGAGGGCGAGCGGAGCATGCGCGTCTGTGCGGCGAGCATGGCGGGCGCGGCGAGGAAGAGGGCGGGGAGGAGCTTGCGTTTCATTGGGGTGATGTTGGGGAAGGCACAAGAATGAGCGACGTGCGACGGATCGTCGAGTCCCCTGAATACGGGGTTCGCGATCAAGCCAAATGTGAGGAGGGAGATTCGGCTAAGACCCCACCGATCCGAGCGCTCTGAACAAAGGGACGCGGTGCCGCCGCGACAGTTGAGTGCGGCGTGATGCGGCACCGGCTCGGCCGACGAACAGGCTTCCCGCAGCTTAGGCTGCGAGTGGGTGAGATTAGGCTGCGAAGAGATCGGAAGCTGCCTAACCATGCAGTAGGCGTGGTCCTGCAGGGAGTGGCGGAAGCGCGGGGAGCGCATCGACGAACGCCGCGATGCGCTTCCGTGTCGAATCGTTAGGCAACGGGCCAATGCCGCCGCCGATGTCGTCGAGCATGTGCGTCGCCTTGGTCGTCCCCACACGGGCCACCGTGACTGCCGGATGGCTGATCACGTACTTGAGGAAGAACTGCGCCCAGCTCTTCGCGTCGAACTCGGCGGCCCACTCGGGAAGGGGCGTGGTGCCGACACGCGCGAAGAGGTTGCGGTTCACCGCCGTGCAACTCGATCCTGCATTGTTGCTCAGAGGAAAGAACGCCATCACGCCGATCTTCCGCTTCCGGGCGAGGGGCAGGATCGTGTTCTCGACGTGGCGATTGCTCACGTCGTAATCGACGCCGATGAAGTCGAGCGGCTCGTTGCGCATGATCGCTTCGAGCTGGGCCGACTGCGATTTCACGGCAATCGTCTGCACACCGATGTATCGAACGCGCCCCGCCTTCTTCTCCTCTTTCAGGGCAGCCAGCCAGGTGGGGTCACCCGCAACCGGCAGCATGACCAGGTCCATCCTGTGCGCCTTTGTCCTCGCCAACCACGTGTCGATCTGCGCATTCACCGTGGCGGCGCCGGGCTGCGGCGGGCCGCCCGGGCCGCCGGGGACGATACCACGCGTCGACCAGAAGACCTTGTTCTGAACCCCAAGCTCATTGGCGACCGTGGCGTGGAACTGCTCCGAGGCCGCGTTGCCATGCATCGCGTCGACGACTCTGCCGCCGTTCTCGACGAACGCCTTGAAGACCTCCCTGAGCGCAGCGGGACTCGCGCACGACACGTGGTTCGAGAACGAGAGTCCGATCACCGGGAGCGTCTCACCGGTAGACGGAATGGCTCGGTGAATCAGCGCTCCGACGGGCTGGCGAAATGCCTGCAGGGCGCGGAGCAGCTCCGGAGTGAGCGCCAGCGTAGCCCCGGCGCCAAGTGATCTACCAAGCCACTCACGACGTGAGATCATGCAGTCGCTCCTTCGTAGCGAAATCGTGGTCTTCGGTCTGAAACGCGGCTCATGTAAGGATAGCTCTCGCGCAGCCACCGCTCGAGCAGCTCGGCCTTGGCGAACGCCTCCAAGATGACGCGCACCGGTCGATCGGGGCTGGCCGCGAAAACCGATGCGTCCTATGGTCTCATCAGAAGGCGCGCATCCATGACGGTCAGACCACCGGCCGTGACAAGACTTTCGCACACGGGATCGCCGTGACGCAACCGAGCGAGGACCTTCGCCGCGAGTTCGGCGACATCGACATCTATTTGTTCGACCAACTGCATCGCGGTCGTATCGCCGAGGGCATGAAGGTGCTCGACGCTGGGTGCGGCGCGGGCCGGAATCTCGTGTATCTCCACCGGCGCGGTTTCGACGTCTGGGGCACCGATGCCAACGAGCACGCCCTCACGACGGCGCGTGGGCAGGCCGCGATCCTGGCGCCGTCGCTTCCCGCCGACCACTTTCGCGTCGAACCCGTGGAGCGAATGTCGTTCGAGAACGAGACGTTCGATGTGGTGGTCAGCAGCGCCGTGCTGCATTTCGCGAGCGATGAGGAGCAGTGGAACGCCATGCTTCGAGAAATGTGGCGTGTGCTCAAGCGTGGTGGGCTCTTCTTTGCCCGACTGGCAACCGACATCGGGCATGAGACGCGGGTGCGACCGTTAGGCAAGCGGCGGTTCATCATGCCAGACGGCGATGAGCGTTTCCTCGTCGACGAAGCATTCATCGTGGACGCGACGCGCCGTGTGGGCGGGACGCTCGTCGATCCGCTCAAGACGAGCGTCGTCCAGAATACGCGGTCGATGATGACGTGGGTGGCACGCCGAACCATTTAGAGGAGTCTATGTCGGGTTTCCGGCGCGGAGGTGTCTCCATGACACGCACAAAAGCGTTGACGACGATTCAGATCGCTGGCCTCGCCATTCTGCTCTCCTGCGCGAGAGAGCCGACGCCGCCCGTCACGCCGTCTGGGCAATCGGAGATCCCGATCACCGGCAATGCCGTGCCGGGAATGGCGTCATTCGACCTGGTCGTCACCGATTTCATGCGGAAGCTCGCCATCCCCGGTGGCGCGGTTGCCGTGATGCGCGACGGTAAGCTGATCTACGCGCGTGGCTTTGGGTACGCCGATGTCGAGAACAAGAAGCTCGTGCAGCCGGACGCACTGTTCCGGATCGCCAGCGTGTCCAAGACGCTCACCGCCGCGGCCATCATGAAGCTGGTAGAGGAAGGCAAGCTCCATCTCGATGATCGCGTGGCGCCGTTGATCGCGCACCTCACTCCTGCGCCGGGCGCGACGGTCGATCCGCGGTGGGAGCAGATCACGATTCGGCATCTGCTCAACCACGCCGGAGGCTGGGATCGTACTAAACCGAATGGCGGATTCGACCCGATCGATCGGCCGGAGATCGCCGCCGCCGCGGTTGGCGCGCCCGCGCCTGCGTCGCCCGAAACACTAATCCGCTACATGAAGGAAATGCCGCTCGACTTCGATCCCGGCGAAAAGTTCGCCTATTCGAACTTTGGCTACATCGTTCTCGGTCGCGTGATCGAGCGCGTGAGCGGCATGCCGTACCAGGAGTATGTGCGCACACGAGTGCTCCAGCCCGTGGGCGCCAACCGCACACAGGAAGGCAGATCACACATGACTGACGCCCTCGCGGAAGAAGTGAGGTACTACTCTCCCCCGAGTTGGAACGTCAACGCACTCATGGTGCCTTCCGTCTTTCCGGGTGAAGGGATGGTGCCACTGACCTATGGCGGATTCCACCTCGAAGCAGGTGACGCAAGCGGTGGCTGGGTCTCGTCGACGATCGATCTGTTGCGAGTCGTCGGCGGTATCGATGGCCGCCCCAGTCGTCCGGACATCCTCAGCGCGACACTCATTTCTGAGATGACCGGCGCCGGCCCCGCGGCGTGTGCCGATGGTGCGTGCTATTACGGAGCTGGCTGGTTCGTTCGCCCAACCCACGGCGATGCGAACTGGTGGCACGGGGGATCGCTGCCCGGCACGACCGCCATGCTCGTGCGCACGTATGACAACGTCGCGTGGATCGGGCTGTTCAACGGTCGCGTCATCACTCCCACCACCAACTCCGAGTCCGAGCTCGATGCGACGCTCTGGAAAGCGTTCGCGGGAGTCACGTCGCTTCCGGCGCACGACCTGTTCCCGACGTTCCGATGACACGACTGCGCCGTTAGGCAGATAGTCCCGGCCAGTGTAAGCCGGGACTATCGGACCACCGATCGCAAGATTTACTGTCCCGAGCTCTCGCCCAGCGCGACGAGCAGCTCGTCGAGCTGATCGAACGTCTCGACCATCGCCTCGGCTGCTCCGGTGCCGGCAGCGTCCAGCGCTTCCTTCGACGGATAGCTCTCGCGCAGGACCACCAGCGTCTTGCCGCCCTTTTCCTCGAACGTGACCGTGGTGACCGACCCGCCCTCGCCACCTTCGTCATTTGTCCACGCGAGGCGCGAATAGGGCTTCACTTCGACATACGTGCCGAAAAACGCGGCAGGCTCGGGGGCGTGGTCGAATACCAGGCGGTATTTGCCTCCGACACGAACATCCAGCTCGCAGGAGAGCAGAGTCATTCCCATCGACTTGGGCACCCACCAACGCTTGAACAGCTCCGCCTTGGTAAAGGCCTCGAACACGATCCGCGCCGGGCCATTGATGGTCCGCGTGACAACCACCTCGCGGTCGGACGTTCGTTCCACCGAGGTGCGGTTCTTCACGGGGCCGGGCTTACTTTCGATTCTTGCGCTCATCGCTCTTCTCCTTTCGTGTGAGTTCTTCGACAACCTTGTCCAACTCGTCGAAGCGTTCGTCCCAAAGCCGGCGGTATCTCTCGAGCCACGCGGTCTCTTCCTCCAATCGGCGCGGGCCGAGCTGACACGTCCGCACGCGCCCGATCTTCTTCGTGGTGACGAGCCCCGCCTGCTCGAGCACGCCGACGTGCTTCTTCATGCCCGTGAGCGTCATGTGGAACTTCTCGGCGAGGTCCGTGATCGACGCGTCGGCTCGTCCGAGCTGCTCCAGCACGCCACGCCGCGTGGCGTCCGAGAGCGCGGCGAATGACGTATCGAGTCGGGCCGTCAGATACTGAACCATATGGTTCAGTATTTAACGCGAGTGTTGCAGCATGGCAAGGGGTGGCCGCGAAAAGCGATGCGTCCTGCTATCTCAGCAGAGCGCGGGGGACTTCGCCCGTCGAGGCAACTTCGCTTACCTGATTCCGTATCCAGTCGGCATCCGCGGGACGTGGAGTTTCATTGGCGGGCTCCTCGTCACCTTTCCATTGGCTGCAACGGGCTGGATTGCCCTCCCCAGCATCGCCCTCTTACTCACACTCTGGTGGCTCGTTGCACATCGCCGTCGCTGAAGTCCACCTCGCTCCAGTTGCCGACACATTACGATTGGACCGGCCGCGGCCCGGGGGAGCGTTGGCGGTGAATGAACGTGAGGACTTGT
>DATEPP010000455.1:0-10419 GCA_035273165.1 Gemmatimonadaceae bacterium | reverse complement strand
GATGTACTTCTCCGTCATGATGTCGGCGAGCGTGGGGTTCGCGATCGCCGTCTTGCCGTAGCGCGCCCGCACCGAGTTCAGGAACGGGGCCGCCGCCGCCGACCCGGCCGTGACGAACGTCGCCTCGGCCTTGATGAGTTGATTCTCATCATAAGTGATGATCGGTTGTGCGAACGATTCGTTGTCTGTACGGCCCGAACCGATAATCGGCGAGATGTCCTTCACGTCCGTCGCCTGCGTCGTGACGTTGTAGCCGCCATACGCACCGTTCGGGTTTTTCGCGAAGTACTCTGCGCGCCGCGTATCGTTCTGCGCGTTCATGATGTCGACGAGGACCGACCCGGCGACGAGATCGTTTCCAAACGACGTCGTCTGGAATTGCGCCCACATGTTGCGCTCCGACGTGGCGCTCGAGTGCACGGTCTTCCAGTCGTTCGCCGGGGCGGAGATACCGAGGTTCGCCTCGGTGAGCGCCTTCGCATACTCGCCGACGCCCAGCTTCTCGACGCGGTGGAGGTAGATGCGGGCCTTGAGCGTATGGGCGGCTTCGATCCACTTCGTCTTGTCGCCGTTGTACACGAGATCGTAGTCGCCCGGACCCGCGCCGCCGGCGTTCATGTCGCTGATCGCCTGATCGAGCAACTTCAGCAAGTTGTCATAGATCGTCATCTGCGCGTCGAACTTCGGCGTCGACGACCCGCCGACGGCGTCGCTGTACGGCACGTCGCCCCAGATGTCCGTGGCGAACATCATGTTCATCGCCTCGAGCACCTCGGTAACGCCCTTGTACATCTTGTCGCCCGCCTTGTCGGCGAGCGCCTCGACCTGCTTGATCTGGCCGAGCCCACCAGCCGTGTAGATCGACTGGAAGGAGCCGTCGAAGCTGCCGTTGGTGACGCTGTACACACCCTGCTGATCGACGAAGCGGCCATTCACGCCGGCGCACTGCTGCATCCATTCGCAGACGAGCATGGCGACGGGCCCCTCCTGCTGCCCGAAGATGTTCGCCTCGACGCCGACTAACAGCTGATTGATGCTCGCGGCCGTCGGATTGTTCGGGTCCGCCACGGCTTTCGGCGCGTCGAGAAAGTTCGAGCAGCCGGCGAGGGAAACCGCGAGGCCAACTCCCGCCGCCGCGACAATTCGCATAATGCGCATCGTATGCTCCTTGTGGTTAGCGGTTGAGGCCCACGGTGATCACGAACGACCGGGTAAGCGGAAGATTGAAGTAGTCCGCCGCGCCGATCTGCTCGTACGGGCCGGCGACGTTCGTCTCCGGATCGAGTCCCGTGTACTTCGTCCAGGTGTGGAGGTTGCGTCCGGAGACGCGGACGTCGATGCTCGACATGCCTAACGTGCGACCGACCCAGGGCTGATCGAACGAGTAGGCGAACGAGATCTCGCGCAGCTTCACGAAGCCTGCATTCTCGATGCAGGGCTCGTCTATGCCCGTCAACGGGCACGCGGCGAGGTTGCTGGCGAAGAACCAGTTGTAACCGATCGGGATCTTCGTTCCGGCGCCGGGTCCAGCTACCGGCCCGGAGTACCAATCCGCGTCACCGAAGGCGTGCAGGTTGCCCGTACAGTCCGCGTTGTTCGGACCCGTGCAAACTGCGCGGTTCTCGGTGTCCTTGTGCGTGCCGTAGCTCCAGAGCGCGCCGCGCGTGCCGTTCCACATCAATCCGCCATGGCGGATGTCGACGAGCGCCGAAATTTCAAACTTGTGGAACCGGAAGGTCGTGTGGGCGTTGCCGGTCCACTTCGGATTCGGATCGCCGAGGATACGCGGGTTGGGATCCTCGCACGGCATTCCCGCATCCGGGCTGCAGTTGGTGCCGTCGTCGATGTAGAGCGTGCCCTTCGGCTTTCCGGCGCAGGCCGCATTCAAGCTGACCCCGGGAACGACGTCGTCCGGGCTGACGCCGCACCGCACCCAGCCTTCGCCGCGAATGACGCCTAACGGGTAACCGATCTTCGCGACCGTGCCGATAAACGCCGAGCCCGTGAAGAGGTAGTCGGCGCCGGCGATGTTCTCGACGAGCGACTGGTTGCGTCCCCAGCCGAGTCCGATGTCCCACGCATAATTGGGCCGCGTGAGTGGGCGGAGATTGAGGGAGAGCTCGGTACCGCTGTTCCGGAACACCCCCGCGTTCTTCGCCTCGCTTGAGTAGCCAGTCGATGGCGCGATCGGCGTGATGAGAATGACGTCGCTCGTCTTGGACCGATACCAGGTGGCGCTGAGGTCTGCCTTCTCGCCGAGGAAGCCGATGTCGAAGCCGCCCTCGAGCTCCTTCGTGCGCTCGGGATGCAGCGACGAGGCAGGCTTGGTGAAGGTGTAGAAAAGTCCGCCGCGACCGCTCTGCGTCGGCGTGAACCCGGTGCCTTGCGCGATACCACCGACCAGGTTGGTGCCGCTGAACGTCGGCGACGTCAGATAGGGCTGCGGCTCGTTCCCCGCCTCACCATACGAGAGACGCAGCTTGCCGAAGGTCAGCCCCCGCGGCTTGTACGTGTTCGTGAACGTCCAGGCAGCGCTTGCCTTCGGGAAAAGCGCCGTGCGATTCTGCTGCCCGAACGTCGTCGAGCCGTCGTCGCGCAGCGCACCCGTGAGGTACAGCTGCTGCAAGATATCGAACGTCAGCTGGCCGAAGTACGAGGCATTGTGAATCTCGGTCTGATAATCGCTCGGCGGATCACGGGTGAGCGTATTCAGCATGCTGAACGGCTGCGGCGCGACGAGACCGCGGCCGATCGCGGAGAACGTGCGGTAGTTGCGCGCGTTGAGATTCTGGCCGAGCGTGAGCGTGCCGCCTAACGCGTCACTCAGGTGATACTGGGCGGTCGCCGTGAGGTTGTGGTCGATCTGGTAGTTGACGACCTTGCCCTCGGTGATACGGCCGCCCGCCGCGACGTCGGAGCACTCGGCTGGGCACCCCTCGAGGCGCTCGTCGTTCGAGTAGTCGGCGCCTAACGTGTAATCGAACTTGAGCCAGCTGTTCGCGACGTAGCCGAGGCTGACGTTGCCGAACGACCGCGACGCCTGCATCTGGTTCAGCTCTTGGTACAGTGTGAAGAACGGATTGTTGAAGATGCGCGTCTGGCCCGCGGTGGTCGGATCGGCGTCCGGCACCATGTACGAGCGGTGCAGCCCCGTCGTCGGATCGAGCCATGGCTTGTTGTTGAAGTCCGGCGGTGTACGGAAGAGGCCGAGCAGCAGACCGTTGACGTTGTTGCCGCGCTGGGTCATGTGACCGCGCGTGTCGGCGTAGGAGAAGTTGCCGCCGATCGTGAAGCCATCCGTCAACTTGTGGTTGGCGTTGAGACGAACCGTCGAGCGATCGAAGTAGTTGTTCGGGCCGACGAAGACGCCGTGATTCACGTTGGAGCTGCCCGAGAGGAAGAACGTCGTGCGATCGTTGCCCCCCGACACGTTGAGCGTGTTGTCGATCACGTGGCCTGTCTGGAAGGCCTCGGTCGCGTGATCGAAAGACTCGCCGGTGATCTTGGGACCCCAGCTCCTGGTGTAGAGAGAAGCCGCGTTGAAGCGTCCCTGTCCCCACGTGCGCTGCAACGGATAGGTGCGCGACACCTCATCATTGGAGGCGGAGCTTCTGAGCGTGTAGCGATTCGCGCCCGCGTGGCCGCGCTTCGTCGTGATGAGGATGACGCCGTTCGCCGCGCGCGAGCCGTAAATCGCCGCCGCCGCAGCGCCCTTCAGGATCTCGACGTTTTCGACATCGTTGGGGTTGAAGTCGACCATGCGATTCGGCGCCGACGTCCCCTCAGCCTCGCCGCCGACGTCCTGGCCGCCGACGCCTGTGCCGCCCGCGTCGATGGGATTGAAGTTCGTCGTCGAGAAGGTGGAGTTGTCCACTGGAACTCCGTCGACGATGAAGAGCGGCTGCGTATTGCCATTCAGCGTGCGCAGGCCGCGAATCTGAATCTTCGATGCCGCGCCAGGGTCGCCTGCCGACTGGGAGACGACGACGTTAGGCGCCTTGCCCGCGAGCGCCTGAACGAGGTTGGGCTCGTTCGCCTTCTGCACCAGCTCTGCCGAGACCTGATTGCGGACGTTGCCGAGCTTCTCGACTTCCGTCGACGTGCCCGCGCCCGTGACCACGACCTCGCCCAGCTGCAGCGGATTCGCCTCGAGCACGAAGTCCTGCGTAATGCTCCCCGGCGCGATCGTCACGCGCGCGAGCTTCGGCTTGTAACCGACGCGTCGAGCGCTGAGCGTCACGGCTTGTCCAGCGACGCGCGCCCCCGGAATGGAGATCGAGTAGCGGCCATCTTCTCGGGTCAGCGTTCCGAGCCCGAGCTCCGGGATCGTGATGGTAACGGCGGAGAGCGCCGCGCCGGCGTCCCCCGTTGCGCGCCCGGTAATCGTCGCGCCCTGTTGCGCTGCGACAATGGCGGGGCTGACCAGCAATGCGGCTACGAGCGCCAACCACCGTCCTTTGCTTGCTGCCATGCGGTCCTCCAGCGTATGCGGATGTCGTGGTGGGACGACCTGCAGACTGCCTCGACTGATGCAGCACACACGTGCCTCGATCCGACGGCACTGAGATCAGTCGTCGAATGGCCTGTGGGCGCGGCTAGTTTGACAGCCGGGCTGCACCTTGTCAAATCCGATTCGTCCCAGATTCGGTTCCGGGCGCCTCGAGGCGCGAAACCGCTGGTGGTCTAGGGAGACCCGCTCATCACACGGGCGATGCCGTCAGCGCTTGGGGATCTCGTAGTCTTGGGAGGCGAACATCAGCCAGCGGTGACCCTCGCGGACGAAGCTGTCGGTGTAGCGGTAGCGATGCTCGAACGGCCCGTCCTTGCCGCGGCCGCGCACGATGAGAATCCCGGTTACGGCGGCGGCCGAGCCGTGCACGTGGACGTGCATGTCCTGATTCTCGGCCGAGGTCACGGAGTCCGTGCCGGAGATCTGTTCGGCGATCACCTGCTCCTTGTTGAACACCCCGCGTTCGTCGCTGTACACGTAGTCCGGATGAAGATTGCGCCGGAAATATGCCGAGTCGCGTTTGACGAGCGCCGTCGTCCATCCGTCCTCGAGTCGGCGCAGCTGCTGTGCGGACGATTGCGCAACGACGCGAGTCGTCGGCATGGCGAGCGGCGCTAGAGCGAGCAGCAGGAGTGGAAGTCGCATCAGTACCTCCATCCATGCGGCGCGCCGGCGGGCGCGAATCGCTCGACCTGCGCCGCCATCTTCGGGAGAAGCTCCTCGAGGCTCGGGCCCCAGCAGTGCGGCGCCATCGGCTTGTAAACGATCTCGCCCGACCATTTGGGGTCGGACGTCTGCTTCAGGAAATCCTCGAGAAGGTGCACGCCCATGTTGAGAAAATACGAATCGGCGTCGCCGACGTAGACGTTGATCTTGTCCGCGACCTTGGGACCGAGCGTGGTCCAGTCGCGCTGGAGGATGTAGCGCAGATCGTAATGGTCGCGCCAGTACGCGGCGACGTTCTTGTCGATCACGCCGGTGCGCTTGTCCCAGATGCGTTTTGGGTAGCCGTCGTCGCCGACGGGGCCGTAGGTCGCCTCCCAGATGTCCCACTGGCCGCCGGAGCGCGAATGGTCGCCCTGTGCGAGCTCGGACCAGTTCTCGTCCTTCATCATCGCCACGATGTTGCCATCGGGGCGGCGCTGAGTGGGCCGCTCGACGCGCATCCAGCCGCGATCGAACCAGTACGCGTTGCTGTCCGAGTAGACGTTGATGATCTGGTGATAGCGGAAGTCCACCCCGTCCGGACAGAGCGACCAGGTGCCGCCATAGAAATCGGGATAGAGCACCTGATGCGCGAGTGAGATCCAGCCGCCGGTCGAGCCGCCGGTGAGCAGCCGCGCCCACGGCGTACCTAACGCGCGGAACCTGCTCTCGACTGCCGGAATGAGCTCCTGCGTGATGGCGTCGCCGTAGGGGCCATTGTTGGCCGAGTTGACGCCGTACGAGTCGTCGTAGTAGGGCGACGGATGCTGGAGCGTGACGAGGATCATCCGCGGCGCGCCGTCGCTCAACCAGTACTGCGTGAACGCGGCGCCTCGGCCTTCCGTATCACCGAACCCGCCGGGCGCACGAAGGGAGAAGTGCCCCTCGTCGTAGACGACAGGGTATCTGACGTCGGGATGCTTGTCGTAGTCCCTGGGCAGCAGAACGGTGGCGCCGAGGTAGATGGGGTGGCCCCACCATTTCGTGAGGATCGGGCTCTGGAGCTTGATCCGCTTCACGTATTCATTGTCGTTAGGCACGACGATCGGCGGGATGACCTTGTCGGCGACGAGCTTCACCGCCCTCCGGCTCGCGGGATTCCAGTGGATCTGCACCGGCTCGCCGTAAAGGTTTCCGGGCGAACGCTGCCAGTGCTGGCCCTCCCACTGGTCCATGTGCATCCAGACAGTGTGACCGTCCGCGCGCGCGAAGCGAGTGTAGACGTTCACGAATGGCTGGACCCAGTAATCGCCAGCCGGTAGGTCGCGCAGGCTCTGGAGCGGATGACCGAACGCCGCAGCGTCGATGACGGCGCTGGTTCCCGCGGCGAGCGCGTCGACGTTGGCGGCGAAGAGCGGCACTCCGGTCTCGCCGGTTTGTTCGATCGGGGTGCGCGGCCCACGTACGCGACTCACCGCGACGTAGACGCGGCCAGTAATCGGCTCGGCGTGGGCCGCGCGGCTGACGGAGACCTCGAAGCGCTGCGCAAAGGCGACGGACGGCAACGCGACGACAAGCAGGAAGGAATGTCTCATCGGGATGGGTATGGGCTCCTTGATGATGCAGCGCGCGGATCAATCCGGTAATCTCCAAAGTTCGCCGCGCAGGACATCCCTGGGCGCCGGCGGCGAAGGGCGAGCGATAGCGGCCGAAAACCTGACAGAATATGCAAGTAGCTGGCTGAGGCCGCCTCCCGCGGCCTCGTTCTTTTGTGGGCGGGCGCGTGGCGGAACGAATCCCGCATTAAAAAGGGACCGCAATTCCATTTCGCTTTCAGGAGGAGCGATCATGAAGCTTCACAATGTGCTCACAATGCTGGCGGTGGCGTGCTTCGTCCCGTCGATCGCCAGTGCGCAGGAGAAGAAGGTGACCTGCGCCGACAATACCATCGTCACGTCGGACGCCGCCTGCTCGAACCACGGTGGCGTGCAGAAGGCCGGCGGTCTGCATCGCGTCGGCAAGCAGCTGAACAAAGCCGCCATCGACGTGAAGGACGAGGCGGAGCGCACGCCCAAGAATGTGGAGAAGGGAGCGAAGACGACGGGCCACAACGTCAGCGAGGCGGCCGGAGACGTAAGCCACGGCGCCAAGAAAACTGCGAAGAAAGCGAAGCACGGTGCGAGTGAAGCTGCCGGTGATGTGAGCAAGGGCACGCAGAAGGCGGTGCACCCGCGCACGTACAAGGCGAACTGCAACGACGGCACGACGTGGACGGGACGGTCCAAAGGCAGCGCCTGCAAGGATCACGGCGGCGTGTCGAACTGGCCGTAATCGCGGGACGCGGGACGCGTTAGGCGGGAGGCGGGAGCATACAACTTCCCGCTTCCCGCCTAACGAGTCAAGCCATCGCCGGCACGGAAGAACCCCGGGAGTGAGATCGGAGCGCGGCCGGTGATCGGGGCGGCGCCGAGGATGGCACGGGCGGCGGCGCGCTCGAGATCGTCCGAGACGCCGTAGGTCACCATGTAACTGCCGACGCTCGGGAACTGCCGGATCAGATACGGATTGCCAAACGCGGCCACGACGACTTTCGGCCCCGCGCTCTCGCGCGCCAGCGAATCGATCCACGCCGAGACGTGCTGCGGCACGGCGAAGCGACCCTCGCCCTCGATGCGCCGCACGTAGGCCGCGACGATGATCCGGTCCATTCCCTTGGCGAGTGTCGCGATCGAGTCGAGCTGGCTGCGCGCCACGTTAGGCAGGACCTTCACGACACGTGATCCGGGGAGCCCCGCCAGTAACGTCGGCCCGAAGACGCGCCCGGCCTTGAGCTCCGTTTCCGGCGCATACTGCACGATGAGAGCGCGGCTGGCGCGGACGGGAATGAGGTTGTCGCGGTCGCGGAGCAGCGTGATGGCGCGCTGGGCGACGTCGGCGGCAAGGGCGCGGTGCGCCGGCGATCCGACGACGTCGCGCAGCGCCTCGAGATCCGCATAACGAGTCGTATTCAAACCGACGCGCGCCTTGAGGGCGAGGACGTGACGCGCGGCGCTGTCGATGCGCGCGCGGGAGATCTCGCCACGTTCCACGGCCGCGACGACCGCATTGATCGCGCGCGTCGGATCACTCGGCTTGAGCAGGATGTCGGCCCCGGCCTGCACGGCGAGCACGGAGCTCTGCTCGGTGGTATACCCCTTCCCTACCCCCTCCATCGTCATCGCGTCGGTGATCGTGACGCCGCCGAAGCCTAACGAGTCGCGGAGCAGCCCGGTGATGATTCTCGGCGAAAGGGTCGCCGGTGTCGTGCTGTCGCCCGCGACGGCGGGGAGCGCGATGTGCGCGGTCATCACCAGGCCGGCACCCGCCTTGATTGCCGCGCGGAACGGCACGAGCTCGACACTGTCCAGCCGAGGCATCGACGCGCCGACGATCGGCAGCCCGACGTGCGAGTCGACGTCCGTGTCGCCGTGCCCCGGAAAATGCTTCGCCGTCGCGACGGTGCCCGTCTCCTCGAGGCCGCGGACGAAGGACGCCGAAAGCCGTGCCACGCGCGCGGGATCCTCGCCGAACGACCTGGTGTTGATCACCGGATTGTTCGGGTTGTTGTTGACGTCGACCACAGGCGCGAAGTCGATCTCGATCCCGACGGCGCGCGCCTCCTCGCCAATGGCGCGCGCGACGTCATGTGCATCCTCGTCGCGGCCGGTCGCGGCGATGGCCATGTTGCTCGGGAACACGGTCGCGCTCCCCGCGTCGAGCAGATAGTGAGAGAAGAGTCCGCCCTCGAGGCGCCCGAGACCTGGCTCGAGATCGGCCGATGCGATGAGCGGCACGCGTGAGATGCGCTGCATCGCATTGATCTTCGCCGCGACCTCGATCGGCGTGCCGAGGGACATGCTGACACCGCCGATGTGATCCTGCTCGATCCACCGACGCACCTCGGCGAAGCTGGAGTCGCCGTTGCTGGTGTAGTCGCCGAGCACCCAGACCATCACCATCTGTCCGACGCGATCGCGAAGCGAGAGCGTCGCGAGCGTGCTGTCCACCCAACGCTGCTCGGCACTCGTGAGCGGCCGCGACGCGTCGAATGGCCGCACGACGGCGCTCGCGGGCGCTTCCCGACTGCTGGCGACGTAGCGAGCACACGCCGAGGCGAGCCCGATGGCGGCGGAGAGCAGGATCAATGGTCGCAGCTTCATGTGCGGTGCAGCTCCTTCGTTCTTGTTTTCGGCACGACGGCTCCTTCAATTGAAGGCGTCGTCACCCTGCCATGGGAGTATCGTAATGTATCGTCGCCCTCGGTTATTTGTGTCGTTAGGCCTGGCCGCCGTCATCGGTGCGCCGGTTGCTCTCGCAGCGCAGGCGATTCGTGCCGCGAGCAACACGCTCCCGGCGCGCATCGATCAGATCTTCGCACCGTGGGACAAGCCGGGATCGCCGGGCTGCGCCGTGGGCGCGGGACGAGACGGCGCGGCGCTCTACAGCCATGGTTACGGCGCCGCGAATCTCGAGTACGACGTGCCGATCACGGCCGCGTCGATCTTCGAGAGTGGGTCGGTGGCGAAGCAGTTCACCGCGGCGGCGATCGTGCTCCTCGCGCAGGACGGCAAGCTCACCCTCGACGACGACATCCGGAAGTATCTGCCCGAGGTGCCCGATTTCGGCGAGACGATTCGCATCCGGCACCTGCTCACGCACACGAGCGGCCTCCGCGACCAGTGGGAGCTTCTCGCCATCGAACGCCGGGGGCCGGGCACGCAGGTGCATTCGCCGGCGACGACGCTCGATCTCGTCGCCCATCAGAAGGCGCTCAACTTCCCGCCCGGGACGGAGTACTCGTACAGCAACACCGGCTACGTGCTCGCCGGCATCATCGTCGAGCGGGTGAGCGGACAGACACTCGACGCCTTCACCCAGGCGCGTCTCTTCAAGCCGTTAGGCATGACGCACACGCGCTGGCGAGACGATTTCACCGATATCGTCAAGGGCCGCACCACCGCCTACTCGGGCACGGCGGAGCGCGGATTCCATACCGATATGTCCTTCACGAACATGATCGGCAACGGGGGGCTTCTCACCACCGTCGGCGACCTGCTGCTCTGGAATGAGAACTTCTTCAACCCGAAGGTCGGCGGTCAGGCATTGGTGGACAGCATGCAGACGCGGATGGTGCTTCGCAATGGCCGCCGGATCACCTACGCGCTCGGCCTCGACGTGTCTGCATACGACGGCGTTCCCGAGGTGAGCCACAGTGGATCCACCGC
>DATEPP010000454.1:0-2801 GCA_035273165.1 Gemmatimonadaceae bacterium | reverse complement strand
TGGTCGCCCTACGCAGGCGGCGGGATTGGGGCGCGCTACGACAGCTCGGCCGACTGGCGCGCGGTGGCGATCATCGTGGTGGGTGTCAACGCTCCCCGATGGAAGCACGCGAGCCCGTTCATCGAAGCCGGGCTCGGCGGTGGATTCCGCATTGGGGCCGGGGTGCGACGGTCGAGGTAGCTCCCGGACGAACGAAGCCCCCACGCGTACGGCGCAGGGGCGGTGTTTCAAGGTGCTTCAAAGTGCAGGGATCTCTGGGATCAGGCAGCCGTAGCGGCGTCGACTGGCTCGCTTTCGATTCGCGACTTGGGCGGCTGTGAGAAGCGAAGACCCAGCGTCCGGAGCTCTGCCAGCTGGTCCTTCGTCAGCTCGTGGTACCGATCCTCGAGATACGCCATCGTGTCGTTGAACCACTCTTCCTGGTGCTCTGGAGTCGCCTGCGGGACCCCGCACCGAATCACCTGCTGGAACATCTCATCCCGCGCTTGCTCGAACGGCGTTGGAACGCTCACTTCTTTCCGGCGATTTCTAATGTTGTTATTGGCCATGCATCCTGTTGGGTGTGGAAGTCGTGTAAATATAAGCGCTTTCGCATTCTCTTTCCACTAAACGAATGATTCGCTCGAGTTGTTGCAAATGGCTGACGACGACCCTCGGACCCCGTCTCACGTCCCCCGCCGAACGAGCTCATCGATCAGCTGCGTCAGCGTCTCGGGTGACTCTTCGGGGACGAGTCGCGCCACCCCCGGCAACTTCACGAGCACACTCCCGGGAATCGCTCCCTGGAGCCTTTCTCCCATGCCACTGTCGAGCCACTGGTCCGCTTCCCCCCAAACAATCGTGGTCGGCGCGGCAATCGTCTTGAGCGCCAGATCGGCCACGTCCTCCGCCCTGAGCGCCCGCGCGACGGACAACAGGTGCGTCACCCCCTCGCTCCCGACGTACGGGGCCAGGTAGCGCGCCACCAGCCGCGCCGGCATGCGCTCCCGGTCCGCCACGCTGCCCTCCAGCACGCGTCGGAGCAGTTGCGCCGCGCCCAGCATGCCCTGGGTGAGCCGGAAGGTGAAGCGCGCGGTCTCGCGCTGCACCACCTTGACGTCCCGCGCGGGGCATTCGTCGAAGCCCACGCTGATGATCAACATCAGCGCCCCCACGCGACTGGGCCGCGTCACCGCGAGCCGCTGCGCCACCCCGCCCCCGGCATCGATCCCCACCACCGCCGCGCGCGGAATGCGGAGCGCCGTCATCACCCGGTCGATGTGCTCCGCCTGGGCCGCGATCGAGTAGTCCCCGTCGAGCGGGCGATCGGACTCGCCGTAGCCGAGCAGGTCGATGGCGAGCGCGGTGTGCCCGGCTTCCGCGAGCCGCGGCGCGATCGCGCGCCAGAGAAAGCTCGACGTCGGGAATCCGTGGATGAGCAGCACCGGCTGCCCGCCATGTCCGAATCGCTCGACGTGCAGCGCGCCGCCGCCGGCCGGAATTCGGAGGATGTCTGCTTGTATGTGAGGCTCCGAAGAGGTCGCGAAAGAGGAAAGCTACAGCAGGCCACGGTTGCTTGCGCAACATCATCCTCCCCCTAGCTTTCGGGGAATTCGAGAGCGACGCGCGGAACGGCCGTGTGTGCGGGCCGTGCTTCACCCGAGGCAGCAGCATGTCGGAACCCGAGGAAACGTACGACGACAAGCGAGCGCGCAAGCTCGAGGCGTTATTGCGGGAGCTGGCGGCGCGCATCGGTGAGCTGGATGCCCGCGGTGAGCTCCTGCACTTTGCCGGCGAGCTGACCAAGCGCATCGGCGACATCCGCAGCGAGCTCTTTCATTACGAAGTGCGCGCCACCTACGACACGCCCGATATCGCCGAAAATCGACGTATCGTGGACGATGCCCAAAAGAGAAGCGAGAGCCAATGGCAGACAAAGGAGTGGACGGCGGACGAGGACGACGAACCGGCGTGGTGAACAAGCAGCGGGGTAACTCCTCGCAGCGCTTTTACGTCGTTCTGGCTCTCGTGGCCGTCGTGGGCGCGATCTTCATCGTGCGCGCCGCGCGGGCGCCGCGTGCCATCGCGAACGTGACCACGGCGCCCATCACGGCCGCCAAGGCCGAGGGCTATCTGATGGGCAACCCGAATGCGCCCGTCCAGATCATGGAGTTCGCCGATTTCGAGTGCCCGGCGTGCGGCAACTTCGCCGTGATCACCGAGCCCGACGTGCGCAACCGCATCGTGAACACCGGCCTCGCGAGCTACCGCTTCTTCGACTTTCCGCTCCCGATGCACAAGAACACGATGGCGGCGTCCAACGCGGCCGCGTGTGCCGCTGACCAGGGGAAGTTCTGGGAGATGCACGATGAGCTCTTCCGCAACCAGCCCGAGTGGAACGGCGAGTCGGACAACAAGGACAACCCGAAGAAGGTCTTCCTGGGCTACGTGAAGTCGCTCGGGATGAATACGGACGCCTGGGAGAAGTGCTACGACTCACAGGCACACCAGTCGCGAATACTCGCGAATCAGGCCGAGGGCGTTCGACGCAACGTGCAGTCGACGCCGACGTTCGTGATCGGCACGTGCCAGATCCCCGGTGCGCTGAGCTACGACGCGTTCAAGGCGTACGTCGACAGCGCGGCGAAGGAAGCGCCGGCGGTTGCGGCGAAAGCTGATTCGGCGGCCACGACGGGCACGAGTCAGGACACGACCAAAAGCATGAAGAAGGGCGCCACGAAGTGAGCCGCCGGCAGACACTCGCGCTGCTCGCAGTCGTCGGAGTCTGCATCGCGCTCTACCTCACGCTGTACAAGGTCGGC
>DATEPP010000453.1:0-1973 GCA_035273165.1 Gemmatimonadaceae bacterium | reverse complement strand
AAGATGAAGCAGATGCGCACCGCCGACTGTGTCGTCGGTGGCTTCCGCTACGCGAGCAGCGCAAAGATCGTTGGCTCGCTCCTGCTGGGTTTGTATGATGATGAGGGTCTGCTCAACCACGTCGGTTTCTGCTCGAACATGAAGCTCGCCGAGCGCGAGAAGCTGACGCCGAAGCTCGAGAAGTTGATCCGGAAGCCGGGCTTCACGGGCCAGGCACCGGGTGGCCCGAGCCGGTGGAGCACGGAACGCTCGGCCAAGTGGGAACCGCTGGCGCCGAAGCTCGTCGTCGAGGTGCAGTACGACCACTTCTCCGGCGACCGCTTCCGGCATGGGACGTCGTTCCTCCGCTGGCGACCGGACAAGAATCCGGCGCAGTGCACGATGAAGCAGGTGGAACAGGAGGGCCGGTCGGCGCTCAAGCTCCTGAAGTAAGTGTCGTCCCGACGAGCGAAGCGAGGAGGGATCTGCTCTTCGCGCCCTGGATGCTTCGAGGTCATCCAGGCGGACCAACAGCGAAGACGCGAATTGCGCGAATTTTTGCGAATTGCTCCGTGTGGCGCGATAGCGCTCGCTCTACGAGCCGGGATGATTGATTGTGAACTGCACACCGATGCCCGTTCGGCGCGCCTCCGGAAAATTAGGGCTCGTTGAGCGCGGAGGTGTAGTTGCCCACGGTTGGATTCGTGCAGTTCATTCGCGTAATTCGCGTCCTAGCTTTTTCAATCCTCACTTGCGGGGCGCGCTAATCTCTGACTAAAGTCAGAGATCATGGACGATCAGAGCATCGCGCGGATCCGGCGCTTCAATCGCACCGTCGCCGAAGGGATCGGGACGCTCACCGATCACTTCCTCGGACGCGGACGGCCGTACGGCGAGTCGCGCGTACTCTGGGAGATCGGAACTCACGGAGCCGACATCCGGGAGCTCCGCGATCGGCTCGGGCTCGACTCGGGGTACGTGAGTCGCCTCCTGCGATCGCTCCAACGACAGAAGCTTGTCCGGGTGACGATCGGCAAGAGCGACCATCGCGTACGACGCGTCGAGCTCACGGTGGCCGGGCGTCGTGAGCGGAGGGTGCTGGACTCCCGCTCCGATGCCCTCGCGAAACGCATGCTTGAACCGCTCACCGAAAAGCAGCGCGCGGCCTTTCTCCAGGCCGTCGCACAGGTGGAGCGGCTCCTTCAGCCGTCGCTGGTGCGATTCACGATCGAGCGTCCGACGAGCGCGGACGCGCAATGGTGCTGGCAGCAATACTTCGCGGAGCTGGACGAGCGTTTCCAGAACGGATTCGATCCCGGCGTGGCGCTCCCCGTGGATGTGCACGAGGTCACGCCGCCTGGAGGCGCCCTGATCGTCGCGCGCCTCCATGGACGGCCAATCGGCTGCGGCTCGGTAAAGACGCCGCGTGGCGCGCCGGCGTATCTCAAGCGCATGTGGGTTGCGCGCGAGGCGCGGGGGCTCGGCGTGGGCCGCCGGCTGCTGGCGGAGCTCGAGGAGTATGCGCGCAGCACCGGCGCCCGGGTGATCCACCTCGAGACGAACCGCACGCTCACCGAGGCCATCGCGCTCTATCGGGCGTCGGGGTACGTCGAGGTCCCGCCGTTCAACGCCGAGCCGTACGCGCACCACTGGTTCGAGAAGCGGCTCGCCCGCTCAACGCGGACGAAGCCTCACTGAGGGCCGCTGGCTGATCCAGGCGGTGGGCTCACCGGCGGTTTGGGTTGCTCTCCCTCGACGCGCTCCAGTGACAGATCCTCGAAGAGAAGTGCCGGCACGACGTACGAGGCCATCGGAACCCCACCAGCAGCATCGCCTAACGACTCGAGCAGTTCGACGGGCATCATGAACGACGCCATCCCGCCGAGGCCCAGCGAGGCCCGATGCAGGATGGCGGGGTTCTGCGAGACCGCCAGGACGTCTTTGAAGCTTTCGGCACCAACGTCCACGAGGCGTGCGCCGCGCACGAGCTCCTC
>DATEPP010000452.1:0-12010 GCA_035273165.1 Gemmatimonadaceae bacterium | reverse complement strand
GGCTACCCGATCTGGGTGACGGGCCCCGCGCTCGTGCACTCGCGAGCGCGCAACGACATGAGCTGGTTCATCGCGAACGGCTTTGTCGGCGCCCTGCTCGCGGGGAATGCGGTCGCCGTGCACGACATCGAGGCGTCGATCTTCGGTACGACGCTCGGCATGACGCACACGGGCGAGGCAACGAGCGGCGGACACGGGCTGCACATGCGCGCGATCAACAAGGTGCGCGCCGCCGGATCGATCGCGAACGCGGTGAAGCAGGGGATCATCAAGGACGGCATCATGTACTCGTGTGTCGTCCACGATATCCCGTTCGTGCTCACCGGGTCCATTCGCGACGATGGTCCACTCCCGGACGTCGTCACGGATTCGATCGAAGCGCAGGACGCGATGAAGCGCCACACGACGAAGGCCACGATGGCCATCCTCATCGCCACGGCACTGCACGCGATCGCCACGGGTAACATGCTTCCCGCATTCGTCACCGAGAAAGACGGGACGATGCGCGAGCTGCCCACGATCTGCGTCGACTCCTCGGAGTTCGTCGTCTCCAAGCTCAAGGACCGCGGTACCCACCAGGCGTTCGGCGTCGTGACCAACGCGCAGGACTTCATGCACATTCTGCGACTCTACGTCGAGCGCGAGCTCGATGCGCGCGGCATTCGCGGGACGGCGGCCGCGGAGACACGGGCGACGGCTGGAGCGCGATGACGCGCTTTCTCGAATCGACGCGCGAGCGGTTCCTCATGGCGATCGCGGCGAGTCTTCCACCCGAGCGTTTCATCGAGCTCCACTTCTTCTCGCCCATTCGACAGGGCGGCATCGAGAGTGGCGTCGCTGTGATTGCTGCCCATCCCGAGGTCGTCGCGCCGGCGATCGTAGCGGATGCGCCACCTGCCGACGAAGAAGCGGAGCCTGACGAGCAGGAACAGCCTGACGAGGACGCCCGTCCGCGCCGTTACACGGTGTACGTGGCGAAATACAAGCTCACCCTCAAGGGTCCTGAGCGCGGCCGCTGGGAGTGCAGCGTCACAGCCGAAGCGGACGCGCCGCTCGTTACCGTCGAGACGGTCGTGCGCGGCGTTCTGCGGCGCTCGGGCGACGCCGACGAGCCGGAGCGGATGTCGGGCGACGAAGCACGCGACTTCGTGCTCGCCGCCTCGGCTCAGACGTCGAGGTGAGTGGTCTCGATGATCGCGCTGCTGGCATCGTACATCGGTGTGTTCAGCACTTGCTCTTCGGCCAGCGCATAGCCGACGCCGCGGATCGTACGAATCGAGCAGCGGCATTCGAGCGTCGCAAGCTTCCGCCGAAGATACAGCACGTAGACGTCGACCATGTTCTTGCTCACGGAGCGTGATCGCCGAGCCAGTCGTTTCTGAATGTTGGCGCGTGAGACGACGTGGCCAGGCCGGCCAGCGAGGCAGGCGAAGACCCGATACTCGCACGGTGTGAGCGAGACGATCTTTGCGCCATGCCGCAGCCGCCGCGCGCCGCGCTCCAACTGAAGATCGCAGATGCGCTGCAATCGCCCCAGCTCGCGCCGACGCGCCCCGCCGCGACCCACGCTCAGTCGCAGCGTCAACTCGGTCGCCAAAGACGACGCGGTCACAAAGTCATCGGCGCCCGCGCGCAATGCCCGCGAGATCGCGCGGCGATGCTCGCGATCGATCGAATCGGGCGTCACGAGAACGATCCGAATGCGGCTGCACTGCCCCAGGATCTGCTCGACAGCTCTGTCAGCATCTCGCAGATCCAATGCCGCAATCAGTACCGTGTCTGGAACGGGGACACCGTCGCCAGGCGCATCGAGCAGGGCTCTGATATGCGCAGCCAGACCGCCATCCTGATCTGTATTCGACAGCTGCCGTGGCGCCCAGCCCGCCCCCTTCAATAAACTTTCAAGAGTGTCCGCAACCGCTCCGTCTGCGACAAGAATGACGGCAAGCATTGAGCGATCCGTGTCCGGGTGGCATTGTTGGATCCTCTAATGGTCTCTAAGGTGGGGAAGAGTTTTCCCAGCGAGGGTTACACCATGGGCAAGCAACCTGTGACGTGTCGGTCGTGACGTTCTCGCACGAGAACGCGGCCGCGGCGCTACGCAGCGACCTCGCGCGACATCCCGGCGTCACCGACTTTGGCGAGGCGACGAGCGTCTGGGTGGGTTACGTCTCGCTTCTGGTGCGATCGACGCGGGCGCGGCTCCCACTCGCGCCACTCCTCCGGGACTTCGTCAAGTCGATCCTGCGTGAGCCAGGCGCGCGTGTCCTGCTGCGCACGCAGCCGGACTATCGACTGGTGCGGGAAACGAATCGCGCCTTGCGCAGATCGGATCTTGGCGCTTTCTCGAGCGCGACGCGTGCTCTCGCCGCCAGGATGGAGGACGCGGGCGCGCTCGCGCTCGCCGATACCGCCCTGCAGATGCTGCTGCTCGTGCGGGTCGACGCGGAGGGAATCGAGATCGAAGAACAGGGTCGTGTCATCGCCCATCGAGCTCGCATCGCGCGGCAGGGCGGGGACGTAGAGCTCTCCCTCGAGCAGTATCGCAATGTCGAGCGAATCGCGCGGATCACGCGGAGCGACGACCTGTACGCGCGCGCCTGGATCGGCTTCGCCGTGCTCGCGATGGTTCGTGGGAATTATCCTGAGTCTGCCGAGTGGTTCGCGCAGGCCGCCACGGCAGCCGACAAGGCCGGCGATCGCGATCTCTCGCGCAACGCGCATCACGGATCCCTCATCGCCGCGGCGAAGCGGGACGACTTCGACGACGCACTGCGCCACGGGTGGCTGGCGTTCCGGTACAGCATCGGCGACGCGCAGCTCGAGGCTGAAGCCCTCTCCAATCTCGGGGGGGTCATGCTCCAGGCGCGCGCCTATCGGCCGGCGGCGGCGGCATTCGACGCCGCTCTTCGACGCAATCCCCCCGCGCGACTGGCAATTCCCGCGTTAGGCGGCGCCATCGTGACCGCGGCACGACTCGGTGACGCCGACCGCGCGCGAGAGCGGTACGCGACGCTCGCACGGTACGCCGCAGCGTCGGATTACCAATGGGAGCTGACGGACGCGCTGATCGAAGCGGCAACCGCGCTCTTCCTCCTCGGCGACGCCGCGGAAGCCGAGCGCGTGCGTGCCCGCGCTCTCGAGCTCGCGAGTGAGGGCAAGTTTCACGAACTCGAATTTCGCGCCGAGCGGATAGCCGAGGAGTCGGCCCCGCAGGCGCCGATCACGGTCGAGATGTCACGCGAAACGCGCACGGTCTGCGAGCAGGTCGAGCAGCTCGATGCCAACGAGCTGCTCGAGCTCTCCGGCGCTCAATGAGGCAGCGTGAAACCACCTCGATTGGTCGTGTCCGTTCCATCGAAATGCGGAACGGTGGCAGTCGGCAGTCGATTCGGGCGAGGCTCGGTGGCGAGTCCACTGCACGCACCGGCGGCGAGCACGGCAAGAAGGACGAACGCACGACGAACGAGCGGTGACATGGTCGGCTCCTGTCAGAGGAGCCGCCTATCTATGATCACCTCCTGAGAGCGACGGTCATTCAGTTGGCAATAGCGTCACACTGCGGGGAAGCGCGCGGAGCGAAGGAAAGCCTCACCGTCATCGGGCTGATCGCGAATCGTGGCGATCAGGCGCGATTGGCGGGCGCGTTGCGCGGGTTCGCGCGATTCCGAGCCGTGGCGAGCCTCGACGAGTGTCGCGCACTGCTGCACGAGGAGTTGGCGACCGTTGCCGCGCTCATCCTCGAAGCGCAGGATCTCGCCGGCGTGCCGACGATGCCGTTCGTCGCGCAACTGAACGACAGTCTCCCTGCCGTGCCGATCCTCGGCTACTGCGACGTCGGTCCTCGTCGCAGCGGCGACGCGGTCGCGCTCATTCGCGCGGGCGTGCACGACATCGTTCTTCGCGGAGTCGACGACGGCGCGTTGGCATTGCGCGATGCCGTCGTCGGCGCCTCACATTCGACGGCGGCGCATCGCGTCATCGTTGCACTGCGTCCGCTGGTCGATCCGTCGATACTGCCATTGCTCGAGCATTGTCTGACTTTCGGCCGGCACGCGATCACCGTGACCGACGCGGCGCTCGCGCTCGGCGTGCATCGCAAGACCCTCGTGAACCTCTGCGCACGAGCGAAGCTCCCGCCGCCGGCGATGCTCGTGGGTTGGTGCCGGCTCTTCCTCGTCGCGGCACTGCTCGAGCGGAAATCGTATACCGTCGAGCGAATCGCCCACGAGCTGGACTACGCTTCCAGCACGGCGCTCCGTAACGCCATCCGTCGTTACGTGGGAGTTACCGCCACCGAGGTCCGCGAGCGGGGAGGCCTTCGGTTCGTCCTCGACCACTTCGCCCGGCGGATGGAGCAATGGCGCGTGGGAGCGCACGATCGCGGCCACCGACCGCGCAGGGCGAGTGCGGAAACGGACGTTGCGGTCGAGGTCACTGCCGGCGGGCAGGCTACCCCTGCCTAACGCCGTGAATCTCGCGTTACTCGTTCGCGGCTACCGATAATTTTGCGCAAAGCCGACATGCCAGGCGGCGCAAGCGCTTTCACCTTTTCTAAGAATTCGTTAATGTTTGGCCAGCGAGACGGCTGCGACGCCGTGTCGGCATGTCATTGCCCGGCCACAGATCCCGCGACCAAGGTACATCGTGCCGAGAACGAAGAAGACGAAACGCGCGACCAGCGAGTCGCGAGGGCAGAAGACCTCCGGTGACACGAAAGCCGCCAGCGGCGCGGCCCGCTCCTCGACGCGTGGGCGAGGCTCGAGGACGGACAAGCCGCTCATTCCCAAGGAGGAGCTCGCGCGCGAGATCGCGACGATCATCCGCTATCATCATCTGACGCAAACGGAAGCGGCCCGCGTCGTCGGCGACGCGCCGTCGCAGATGTCGCTCCTCCTCTCCGGCAAGATCGAGGGTTTCTCGACGGAGCGGTTGCTGCGGATGCTCCTCCGGCTCGGACGCGACATCGAGCTGGTCTTCAGGCCGGCCCAGAACGCACGCGCGGCGAAGTTCCGCATCAGTCACAAGTCCACACTGACCGCCACGACGTAAACCGCGGCTGCCCGCCGCGCGGCGGGCAGCTCGCTGGCGCGCTCACGATGAGTATTTACTCATCAGTGCGGCGTGCAGGTCGCGCGCGTCCTCGAGCACGGCGCTCTCGAGGCCGAGGCCGCGCGGGCCGATGAGGAACGGGTGGAGCTGGCTTCCGCCGGCGGAACCGTGCGCGCCAATCTGGTCGTCGAAGGAGACGATCTCGTAGCCGTCGTAGGCGCCGAAGAGCACGAGGTCGCCGGCGTTGGACTGCCTCACGAGCCGCTCGACTGCTCGGGCGAGCACCGGCTCGGTGCCATAAGGCTCCAGCGGATTCTGGCCTGACACGCTCCCCAGCACTCCACCAGCGATCAGTGCGCGGCCGCCCGCGCTCTCGACACGGACAGCGTCTCCGTCGATCGTGCCGATCAGGCCAATCCCCGGGTGCGCGAGCAGCTCGACATAGAGCTGGGCGCGGCGGCGGTCGGCAGCGATTTCGGCGTAGGCCAGCCGCTCCGGCACGTCGGCGAAATAGACGAGCGCGAGCGAGGAGCTGTACGTCACGACCACGTCGTGGCGCTCGTCGACGCGGTATTTCTCGGGGAGGATGAGCTCCCGCACCCCGTAGTGCCGGCGCACCCAGTTGCCGACGCTGCGCAGCGTGCGGCGGACGGCACGCCGGCGTGGCGGCGTCCGCTGCGCGAGCGACTCGAGGAGATTTGGTGCAACCGTTCCGTACTCCGAGATGCTGTTCTCGCTCGTGTGCGCGCTCGCGCTGAGGCGTCCTCGACGTGCCGCCTCCCCGTCGAGAATCCGCTGCACGGTGGTGCCTAACGGTTCCCCGAAGAGCACGCGATAACTGGAGGACGGCGCCATGCCGTGATCGGAGAGGACGACGAGGTCGTACTGGCGGCCGGCAGCGCCGCGGATCATGCGGCGGATGGAGCGAATCCGCGAATCCGTCCGCCGCAGGTCGCGGAGCGCCTGCCAGCTGGATGGTCCGAAGTGGTGTCCCAGCTCGTCGTATTGCATGTACGTGCTGTAGATGACCGGCACGCCGAGGTAGATGTCGAGCAGGATCGCCATCGTCTGCAGCTCACGGATGACCACGTTGCTGAGGATGCGAATGAAGGGGAAGAGGCCCTCACTGTGGGTGCGGCGGCGCGCGAGCTCGCCGACGGTGCGCTCCCACTCCTCGCGCAGCCACTCGAGTACGGAATAGATCCCGATGATCGCGACGCGGATGGGGTGCAGCATGATGAGGAGGGCCATCCGCGTGCCGCCGAGCCGTCCGTACACCGACATGCGCTGCCGGGTTGCGACGGTGAACGCCACGGTCTGCGCGTCGCCATCGAGGAGATTCACGTAGGACGATCCACCGGCAAGCGCACCGGGCGTGTGAATACGATCGCGGATGTACTGCACGCCGCGCGGACTGTTGCAGGTGACGACGAAGCGAGACGTCTTGTCGTAGAAGCGAAATGCCGGAATGTCGTCGTTCTCACCGTGGAAGATCCCGGCCTGGCAGTAGGGCGTCGCCGACGGCAACCCGCAGAACCAGCGGCGGAGCACGTAGCCTTCCTCGCGGACCATCTTGGTGATCGTCGGACAGTAGCCGAGCTCCATGGCACGGCGCAGGTCTTCATATGCCAACGCGTCTATCTGGAGCGCAATGAGCCCACGCCGGCCATCGGCCGGTCGCCGCTCCCGGCGAAAGACGCGATATTTCAGCGCGAAATAGAAGCGCAGCAACCGCACGCGCAGGGAGTCGCGTCCGGTGACCTGGCCGCTCTCGCCGTGCGCGCCGTCCGGCGCCGCGGGCGGAGCCGCTGCCGCGTCGGATGAAGGAGCGTGGATGGAGTCTGTCTCGTTAGGGGTGTTGATCTCGTTCACCGCGGGTCTGCTGAGCTTTCTCTCGCCGTGCGTGCTGCCGCTCATTCCGAGCTACGTCACGTTTGTCACCGGATTGAGCCTCGAGGACGTTCAGCATTCGCGAAAGACGGCGCTCATCCACGCGCTGCTCTTCGTCATCGGGTTCTCGCTGATCTTTCTCGCCCTCGGTGCGACGGCGACCGCCGTCGGCCGACTGCTCCTCCTGAATCGGCGCTGGATCAGTCGCGTGGGCGGGGTGCTCGTGATTCTACTCGGGCTCTACCTCCTCGGCGCCTTCAATATGGGCTTTCTCGCCCGCGAACGCCGCATTCAGATCACCGACAAGCCGCTCGGCTATCTCGGCTCGGTGCTGGTGGGCATCGCCTTCGGCGCGGGGTGGAGTCCCTGCATCGGCCCCATCCTCGGCGGCATCCTCACCTACACGGCGACGCAGACGGAGTTGCGTCGCGGTCTCGTCCTGCTCGGCGCGTACTCGCTCGGCCTCGCTATTCCGTTCGTCATCGCCGCGGTGGCGGTCGAGCGATTCATCGCGGTCTTCCAGCGCTTTCGATCGAAGCTCGTCTGGGTCGACCGGGTCGCCGGAGCACTACTTCTCATCGTCGGCGTTCTGATGCTGACGGACTACATGACGGTGCTCACGAGCTACTTGCAGGGTCTGACGCCGGCAGTACTGAGAAATCGACTCTGAACAGAGCGTAGGAGCGCCAGGTCCCAAACGGTGACTTCCAAACGGCGCGAGTCCCAAACGGCGCGAGTCCCAAACGGCGCCAGGTTCCAAACGGCGCCATGTTCCAAACGGCGCGAAGTCCCAAACGTCGTTAAACGTCGTTAAACGTCGTTGGGGACTTCGCGCCGTTTGGGACTTAGCGCCGTCTGGGACTTCGCGCCGTTTGGAAGTCAGCGCCGTTTGGGACTTAGCGCCCCTTCAAGCCTTAAGCCATTCGTCTGCTCTTCTGAGGAGCTCTCTCGTCGGCACTGGCTTCAACAGCACATCCTTACAGCCTAACGCGGTGCAGCGTTCGGTGATTGCTGGCTCGTCGTGGCCGGTGAGGGCGACGGCGACGCGGGGCTCGCGGTGATCGCGGCGGAGCGCCTCGAGAATCGTCAGACCGCTGCCGTCGGGCAGCGTCAGATCGATCAGCATGAGATCGGGCCGATCGGCGCTCGCGACGGAGATCGCGTCCGCGACGGTGCTCGCGATGGATACGCGGCGTCCCGTCTGCTCGAAGAGGACGCGCAGCGCCCCGCTTACGAGATCGTTGTCCTCGACGATGAGCACATGCGCGAGCTGCTCATTGCTTCGGGTAGGGGATGGTGAAGTAGAATCGGCTGCCTGTCCCAAGTGCACTCTCGACCCAGATTTTGCCACCGTGTAGCTCGACGAGCTTCCGAGCGATCGTCAGTCCAAGTCCCGTGCCATGATGCGGCCGCGACGGTGTGGCGTCGACCTGGGCGAACTCGCGAAAGATCAGATCGTGGTGTTCGGGCGCGATGCCGACTCCCGTATCACCGACCTCGACCAGCAGCTCGGCGACGTCGCTCTGACGGCGAGCTTGTGCTCTCAGCCAGACGCGTCCACCCGAGGGCGTGAAGTCGATCGCATTGCCGAACAGGTTGCCGATCACATGCGTCACCTTCTCGCGATCGGCAACGATGGGTGGAGTCGACGGCTCGACGTCGATCTCGAACTCGAGATGCTTGCGCTTGATGAGCGACTCGTTGAGCGACGACACCTGACGGAGCACGTCGCCGATCGCGAACGTCACCGGGACCACCGTCAACTGATCCGCGGCGCCGCGCGCGTACGTCAGGATCTCACCGACCTGCGCGAGCAGCTGACGGCCGCCGCTGATGATGCCGTTGATGCTCTCCATCTGGCGATCGGAGAGTGGGCCGAGGAGGCCGTCGCGAAGAATTTCGGCGTGGGTGATCACCGCCGTAAGCGGCGTACGCAGGTCGTGCGAGATGTTAGCGAGAAACTGCGTCTTGAGCTGGTCGCGTGCGCGGAGATCGGCGACTTCCTCGAGCGCGGACCGGAGCTGCAGCTCGAGCATCCCGAGGCGTTCGTCCGGACTGCCAGGATTCGAGTTGAGCAGGCTTTCTGTCTTCGTTTCCACTCGCGTCATTCGGTCATTCCGCCGTCGGTGACTGGCTGCGCCAGCTCGTCGATCTCCTCATCACCATCCTCGATCGCGTCCTCGAGTTGCTGGCGATTGAGAAGCGCCCAGTACCGTCCACCCGCCGCGAGCAGCTCGTCGTGCCGTCCCTGCTCGACAATCTCTCCGCCCTCGAGCACCACGATCCAGCTCGCGTCGCGAATGGCGCTGATGCGATGCGAGGCGATGAGCGCGGTGCGTCCCGCCAATGTCGTGCGAAGCGCGTGGAGAATCTCCGCCTCGGTGTGCGTGTCGACCGCTGACAGCGCATCGTCAAGGAGCACGATGCTCGGCCGGCGGGCGAGCGCACGCGCGAGTGCGGCCCGTTGCTTCTGGCCGCCGGAGAGATTGATACCACGTTCCCCGAGCATCGTTTCAAAGCCGCCGGGGAACTCTTCAATTGTCTGTGCGAGCTGCGCGATCTCCGCCGCCCAGCGCCCGGCGTCGGCCGAAGCGGCACCGTACACGAGGTTGCTGGCGATGGTATCGCTGAATAGAAAACTCTCTTGCGGCACGTAACCGATTTCCGTGCGCAGCGTCACGAGGTCGAGGTCACGGATCGGTACGGCGTCGATGAGTATCTCTCCCTCCTGCGGATCGAACAACCGTGGCACCAAGTCCATTAACGCACTCTTGCCACTCCCTGTTGACCCGACGATGCCAATCGTCGATCCCGCTGGTGCAGTGAAGGAGACATGACGGAGCACCCAGCGAGGCTGGCCGTGGTCACTACGCTCGGTGCCCGGATAGTAGAAGCCGACATTTCGAAATTCGATCGTGCGCCCCGCAGCGCTCCCTCTGTGCGGTAACGTACGCGCTCGCGACGGCTCGATGAGTACCGATTTCGCGTCGAGAATGTCGAGCAGACGTGTCATCGACGCGGCGCCACGCTGAAAGAGATTGATCACCCAGCCGAGCGCGATGAGTGGCCAGGTGAGCATACCGAGGTAGAGACCGAAGGCGACAAAGGAGCCGACGCTGATCGTGCCGCGAATGGTGAGCGCGCCGCCGACCCAGAGGACTGCGACCATGCCCACGCCTGCGAGCAGCACAAAGGCAGGATGCATCGCGCCGTAGAGGCGCGCCAGACTCATGTTCTTCTCGAGGTATTCGTCATTCATCCGGTCGAAGCGGCTGATCTCGGACGTCTCCTGCCGATACGCTCTGACCACGCGCACGCCGGCCAGATTCTCCTGGGCGAGCGTGGTGAGATCCCCGAAATGCTCCTGGACGGCCTCGAATCGCTCGTGAATGCGCCTGCCCATCCAGATCCCGATCGCCGGGAGCAAGAGCATGGGAAGCACCGCGATCGCCGTCAAGCGGGCGTCGATCCTGAGCATGAAGGCGAGCGCAAAAGCACCGCCGGCGACGGTGTTCGTTAGGTACATGATCGCCGGCCCGACCGCCATGCGGACGGCGCTGAGATCGTTCGTCATGCGCGCCATCAGGTCGCCGGTGCGCATGCGGGCGTAGTAGGACGGATCGAGTGCCTCGAGCGAGCCATAGAGCGCGTTGCGGAGATCGTACTCGATCCAGCGGCTGACGCCATTCAACAGGTCGCGCATCCAATAGCGTAAGGCGCCGGCGAAGAGCGAGAGCGCCACCATGGCGAGCGCGAGCAACCAGATGTTACGGAGCGCGACCCCAGCGCGTATTCCATCGAGCGCGCGCCTGAGAAAGAGCGGCACCACGCTCGCGAGCGCTGACGAGATCACCACCAAAGCCAGCCCTACGGCAACATTTCTTCGGTAGGGGCGGTAATAGGGCAGCAGTCGGCGGAGCGCCTTCACCGAGGGCATACCGCTTGCCTTTCAGACCTGAATACGCTAGGACTAACTCGTTGTTCTTTCGACAGTTGGAAACTGAAGACCACGTTAGGCCGCACTCGTACATGGAGGGGGGATCGATGGCGAAATATATCGGCCGCTTCGTAGCGCCGCTCGCGTTCGGCGCTGCAGTCGCGCTCGGCGCATGCAAGGCGGACAGCTCGAAGCAAGACACGGCGAGCGCGCTCAATCGCGACACCTCGGCACTGGGCCGGGACCTGGCGATGGCGAACCGTGGCGACACGGCGGCCCAACCGCAGCTGAAGGACGTCCCGGCGAATCCGCCGTCGACGTCGGCGCCTACCAAGACGACGCCGCGTTCGTCGAGCTCCAGCTCGAGCTCGCGCCCGTCGAGCAGCTCGTCCAGCAAGCCCGTGACGCCGACGACCACGGCGAGCGGGAACACGGTCACGCATCCGAGCACGGGCACGTCGAACAGCGGCGGGTCAGTCGGTACGATCGCGGCCGGCACGACGCTCTCGCTGACGCCGACGTCGAACGTCTGCACGAACACCAACAAGGTCGGTGACAAGGTCACGATGACGACGCAGAACGCCGTCACGGGATCGAACGGCGCCGTCATTCCCGCCGGCTCCACGGTTACGCTGACGGTGACGAACCTCAAGCGCAGCGAGAACTCCAACGATCAGATCATCATGGAGTTCGCGGTGAACTCGGTGACTGTCGGCGGCAAGAACTATCCGCTCGACGCGAGCATCGAGAGCGCGCCGGTCACTCGCGTGCGCAATCAGCCGAAGAGCAAGGATGCACAGAAGGTCGCGATCGGAGCCGGTATCGGCGCCATCGCCGGCCAGATCCTCGGCAAGAACACGAAGTCGACGGTGATCGGTGGCGCGGTCGGCGCCGCAGCTGGTGCGGCCGCCGCGGCCGCGACGGCGAACTACGAGGGCTGCGTCAACAGCACGAGCACCGTCACGATCAAGCTCAACTCGGCGACGCAGGTCCGCGCCTAACGGCGGCTATCAGTCCATAGCTGATAGCTATCTGGGAGTTTGGAACGAAACGTTGATGGGGTGAGGGAGCCTTTGGCTCTCTCACCCCATTTTTCATACTCCATTTACCACTTTCCACTCCTACCCTGAC
>DATEPP010000451.1:0-1212 GCA_035273165.1 Gemmatimonadaceae bacterium | reverse complement strand
TACGCGATCTGAACGTCGCACCACTTCCGGATCCGCCTAACGAGATCTTCCGTCGCCGAGCTGCCGCCGATGACGCCGGAGCGGAGATGGCGGAAGCGCGCCGGATCGAAGGTGGGCTCGCGCATCAACAGGTGGTACATCGTCGGGACGCCGGGCAGGAGCGAGACCTTCTCGCGGGCGATCAGCTCGATCGCGTCCGCCGCGCTGAAGGTTTCCTGGAGCACGAGCGTAGCGCCGGCAGCGATGGTACCGACTGCGACGCTGAAGCCGAAGACCGCGAACAGCGGCACCGCGGCGAGCACGCGATCAGCGGGCTCGATCTCGATCGCCTCGAAGCTGCGAACGGCGGATTCGACGATGTTGCGGTGCGAAAGGCAGACGCCCTTCGGCTTTCCCATGGTGCCTGACGTGTAGATCATCGCCAGGGTGGTCTCGTCGCGGAGATCGAGCGCGACGGGAACCGGACGACCGTCGCCACTGGAGACGAGGTCCTCGAACTGGAAGATGCGGTCGTCGTACCAGAGCTCTTCCTTCCCGACGGTGACGACGTATTGCAAGTCGGGAAGCTCGGCGATCAGGTCCTCGAAGAGCTGGAGGTAATCCGTATCGCGAAAGCGCTCCGCCGTGACCGCGATCGAGACTTCGGCGTGGCGGAGCTGGTACTTCAGCTCGTGGTAGTTGAGCTGCGGATTGACCGGGACGATCACCGCGCCGAGCCGCGATGCGGCGAGGAGGGTGATGATCCACTCGGGCCAGTTCGGCAAGTTGATCGCGATGCGATCGCCCATGCCGACTCCGAGTTCGGCGAGTGCGGCGGCGAGTGCCGTCGCGCGCGCCTGCACCTGTCCGTAGGTCAGCGTCCGGTTACCAGCGACCAGCAGCATTCGATCCGGGTGCGCATCGGCACGCGTCACGAAGACGTGGTCCAGGGTCCAGACGTTCGACATCGACCTCCATTCATGAAAGACAGGTGAGCCCCTCAATGTATCTCAGCCGGGGGAGAATCGCGAGGCGTAAGGCTATAAGCGATAAGCTGTAAGCAGGTAGCGAACGGCGGCGCAGTGGCGTTGGGGCTCACTGCTTAACGCTTGCAGCTTACCACTGCAGCTCACTCCCCCATCGCCTTGAGGATCACGCGCTTGGGGCGCTGGCCGTCCCATTCGCCGTAGAAGATGCGCTGCCAGGGGCCGAGGTCGAGCTCACCGTCAGTCA
>DATEPP010000450.1:0-13320 GCA_035273165.1 Gemmatimonadaceae bacterium | reverse complement strand
CGAAGCATGGTCGAGCGAAGGACACAGAGAACGGTGAATTTCTCTGTGTCCTTCGTGTTTAGAGTTTAATCTTTTTGTCGTAAGCCTCCGGAGATACGATGGTACCGCGCATCCACAGCGTCGCACTTGGCATTGCACTTTGTACCGCCCCACTCCACGCGCAAGAACCTCGGAACACGGCTGCGGTCGTCGCCCCGGCGGCCAAGCCTCTCCTCACGGAAGCCGACTTCGCGCGCATCGAGACGTTAGGCGCGACGGCGCTCTCGCCGGACGGGAAATGGATCGCCTACGACTTCCGTCGCGGCGCGTCGGGGCCAACGGAGCTGCGCTACCGCGCCGTCGCAGGTGGTTCGGAGTCGGGCGTACCGTTGGGACATACGCCGGTCTTCAGCGCCACGAGCCGGTGGCTCATTTTCACGATCACACCGGATACCGCGTCTCTCGGTCGGGGTGCCGGCGGCCGCGCCGGGACGTCCGGTGGCGGGCGAGGCGCGACCACGCCGCCACCAGCGGAGTCAAGCCGGAACAAGATCGGGATCGTCGATCTCCGCACCGGAAAGACGACGATCGTGGATCAGATCCAGTCGTTTGCGTTGAGCAAGACGGGAACGCACGTGGCGCTCCGTCGCTATGCCGAGAACAACGGGCGGGCGCGAGGAGCTGACTTGGTCGTCCGAGACCTCGACCAGGGGACGGATCTGACCTTCGGCAACGTGAGCGAATTCGCCTGGAGCGATACGAGCGCGCTGCTTGCGATCACCGTCGATGTGGATGGGTCGATCGGCAACGGCGTGCAGCTGCTCGATGCGGCCACCGGCGCGCTGCGCGGCCTGGATGCGGGCGATCACGTATATGCTGCGCTGTCGTGGCGGAAACACGGCGATGATCTGGCGGTGCTGCGGAGCCGCGCCGACAGCGCGTTCGTCGACACCGCCTACGCGGTCCTCGCGTGGCGAGGGCTGCTCACGGCGCATCCGGTGAAGACGGAATACGACTTCGCCGCCGACCGCTCCTTCCCGAGCGGTATGCGCGTGGCCTCTTATCGCCGGCCGGTGTGGGCCGACGGGGGTGGGTCGCTATTCTTTGGCATCGCACCCCGTGAGCCGAAAGAAGCGGGATCGTGGAACGGCGCTCCGCCAGCGCGAGTTGAGGTGTGGCACTGGAAAGACTTGCGGGAGTACCACCAGCAGGATCGACAGGCGCCCCAAGACCGTCAGAGGACGCAGCTCGTCGCGTGGCATCTCGCGGGCAATCGTCTCGTGCGCCTTGCCGACGACTCGACTGATGTCGTGCAGCTATCCGAGGGTCAGAGCGTCGCCCTCACCAGTGATGAGCGGCCGTATTTCAACGAGGTGATCTCGGGCCGCCAGTACCGCGACGTGTATCGCATCGATCCGGCGACGGGCCAGCGTGAGCGGGTAGCCACGAAGACCGTCTACCCGGCGGCGGTAAGCCCAGGGGGCCGGTACGTGCTCTACCCGCAGGGTGGCCACTGGTGGACGTACGACCTGACGAGCAAGGCGCGCGTCAATCTCACGGCAAAGATCCCGACCTCCTTCGTGAACATGGAGGACGACCATCCGATCCACGAGCGTCGTCCGTATGGCGTGGGCGGATGGACCACCGGTGACCGCAGCGTCATTCTCTACGACCGCTACGACCTCTGGCAGGTCGCACCCGACGGTTCGAAACCAGTTCGCCTGACGCGCGGCCGGGAAGACTCCACAGTCTATCGGATCGAGGTGCTGGATCCCGACGCCCGCGCGATCGATCCGGCAAAGCCGTTGATGCTGGCGATGACCGGGGACTGGAACAAAAAGAGCGGCTACGCGCGCCTAACGATTGGGCAGCCGGTACAGCGGCTCCTGTGGGCGGACCGGAGCTTCACCCGTCTGGCGCAGGCGAAGAACGCGCCGGGCGTGTTCGCGTACATCGCGCAGAGTGCCGAGGAACCCCCCAACGTCTTCGTCACGACCGGAAGCCTCGCCGACGCGCAGCAGCTGTCGCACACGAATGCGTTCGTGAACGACCGCGCGTGGGGGAAGCAAGTGCTGATGGATTACGTGAATGGCCACGGTGATACGCTGCAGATGATGCTGACGTATCCCGCGAACTACGAGCCTGGCAAGCAGTACCCCATGGTGGTGTACTACTACGAGAAGCTGTCGCAAGGCTTCCACCAGTGGGTCGCGCCGACGGATCGGTCGACATACAACACGTCAGTCTTCAGCCAGAACGGCTACTTCGTGCTGCGGCCCGACATTCTCTTCCGCTTCCGCGACCCCGGCTACTCCGGACTCGATTGCGTGACGGCCGCCGTGAAAAAGGTGCTGGCAACCGGCATGATCGATCCCAAGCGTGTCGGCAACATGGGACACTCATGGGGAGGGTATCAATCGGCGTTCTATGCCGTGCATGGTCATGGCATGTTCGCGGCAACGATCGCTGGTGCTCCGCTGACGGATCTCATCAGCATGTATGGCTACACGTCCTTCAACACTGGGCTGCCAGAGACCGGGCACTTCGAGACGAGCCAGGAGCGCATGCAGGTGCCGCTCTGGGAAGACCCGCAGGCTTACATCCGGAACTCGACCGTCTTTGCCGTCGACTCGTTGCAGACGCCGCTCCTGCTCGAGGAGGGTGACGCCGACGGCAACGTGAACTACTGGCAGAGCATGGAGCTCTACAACTTCGGACGCCGGCTCGGAAAGGAGGTCGTGTTTCTGATCTACAACGACGAGAATCACGGCGTCGCACGGCCGGAGAGTCAGATCGACTATCACCGGCGGCAGCTCGAGTGGTTCGCCCATTACCTCAAGGGTGAACCAGCCGCGGAGTGGATCACGCATGGCGAGTCGTACTTGACTCGCCAACGCATGCTCCGCGCCTACAACAGGGGCGGCGAGGGGACGCGGTCGTCAGCGGCGCAGGCTGGCAGGACCGCGGCGCCGCGTTAGGCGCGCGAGCCGTTAGGCGACGCGGACCGCGGCGCTGCGCCGCGTGCTGATCGCGCGCACCGTAAGGGGCGCGATCGCCAGCGCGGCGTTCGCGGCGGCGGCGCGGCGCGCGGCGCGCCGGCGAAGGCGGAAGAGCCGGCGAACGGATTCCGTCATGCCGAGCGCGGCGATGCTGTGTCGAATCGTCTCCTCGGAGTACGCAAGACGCGCCGCCACTTCCTTGAGGGTCAGCGTGCCGGTCTGACGTACTTCGCGCATGATCGCGAGCACGTCGATGTTGCGCGCGCCGCGGTGTCGGGCGAGGCCGCAGTCCATGACGCACTGGCGGATGGCCGTCCGCGCGCCGCCGAGCACGAACGCGATCTCCTCGACCGTGGCGCCACCGAGATACAGCGCCATCACCCAGGCCTCGCGCTGCTCGCGGCTGAGGCGTGGCGTGCGCGGAATGTCAGTCCTGGTGGGGATGAGACTCGTCGTGACAGCCCGTGCTGTGAATGTGCGCATCCGAATGACCTTGTTGAGGGAGGAGAACGGCGTCGCAACATCGCGACGAGACGACAACATGTGCGGGAAGCGCCTGCGCAAAGCAGACGCGGCGACGCGAAGCGCGGTAACAGTGTCCCTTGCGCGACGTCAAAGAAGCCGAACCGGACGCGCGTTCCGGGTAGGGCACGTTGTCCGGATCGGTGTCGCCGTGAGATTGAGACACACTCAACGTGCGGCTAGCTTCCCGCTTCACTCATCACCGACGTCCGCGATGCCCGACGTAGACATTCGACCGCTGCGCACCCTCGACGAGCTCCGCGCCTGCGTCACGCTGCAACGCGAGACCTGGGGCAACGAGTTCACCGACGTCGTGCCGGCGAGCATTCTCAAAGTCTCGCAGCGCGTCGGCGGTGTCGCCGCCGGAGCCTTCGACGCCGAGAACCGACTCCTCGGCTTCGTCTACGGGCTCACGGGTGTTGAGAACGGCCGCATCGTTCACTGGTCGGACATGCTCGCCGTTCGTCCCGAGGCGCGAAACCTCAAACTCGGCCGCCAGCTCAAGGAATTTCAGCGGCGCGAGGTGCAGCGGCTCGGCGGCGTCGTGATCTATTGGACGTACGATCCGCTCGTGGCCCGCAACGCGCACCTCAACTTCAACGTTTTCGGCGTGCGGATCCACGAATACGTCGAGGACATGTACGGCGACACAGATAGCCCGCTGCACCGCGGCATCGGTACGGATCGGTTCATCGTCGCCTGGCCGGTCGCCGACGCCGAGATGAAACGGCGACTCGAGGAAACGCACTCGGCCGGCACCAATCGCGATCTCACACAGGCACCCGTACTGAACGCGGGGAACGCGATGCCGACGGCGCCGGTGGGCTCGGCCGCGCGCGTCGAGGTGCCGGCCGACATCAACGCGATGCAGGACTCGGATCGCGAGCAGGCGATTCGCTGGCGCCATTCCACCCGCGCCGCATTCCGCCGAGCCCTCGATGCCGGCCTCACCGTCCAGGGCTTCGTGATCGACGACTGTGCGAACCGTGGGTACTATCTCCTCGCGTAGCGAGGAGATAGTACCCACGTTCGCCCGCTCCTCGCTTGCGCTCGGAGCAAGCCTATTTGGAGTCGCGCGCGCTGTTCGCGCGCTCCCGCTCCTCCCGCTGTATGTTGGTCAGGTAGACAGTCCTACGACTCACTCGTCACTCGCCACTCGCCAAGCCACCATGCTGCGCCTCGACCGCCTCGTGCTTCGTGAGATCCGTCTCGCGCTCAAGGAACCATTTCGCATCTCGTCCGGCATCGTCACCGAGCGCCGCATCTTTCTGCTCGAGCTGTACGACGTCGACGGGGCGATGACGTGGGCGGAGTGCGTGGCTGGGGAGCTGCCGAACTACAGCCCCGAAACCATCGACACGGCCTGGTTCGCCATTCGCGAGTGGCTCGCGCCGCGTCTCCTCGGCCGGAGCTTCGATGGGCCGGAGGTGATCAGCGGCGTCCTCGACCAGAACGTGCGCGGCCACAACATGGCGAAGGCCGCCCTCGAGATGGGGATGTGGGCGCTGGCGGCGACCAAGGAAAAGGTCTCCCTCTCACACCGGCTCGGCGGAACGCGCGAGCGGATCCCGACGGGGATCTCGTTAGGCATCCAGGCCTCCCCCGACGCGCTCGTGCAACGCGCCCGCGCTGCCTTCGCGCAGGGGTACCGCAAGATCAAGCTCAAGATCCAGCCCGGGCAGGACATCGACTACGTGCGAGCCGTGCGTGCCGCGCTCGGCCCCGAGGTGCATCTCATGGCCGACGCCAACTCCGCGTACCGGCTCGCCGACGCCGATCACCTCGCACAGCTCGACGCGTTCGACCTCATCATGATCGAGCAGCCGTTAGGCCGCGACGACCTCGTGCGCCACGCGAAGCTGCAGCGGCGGCTCAAGACGCGCCTCTGTCTCGACGAGTCGATCACCGATGCCGACCGCGCCGAGGACATGATCGAGCTCGGGGCGGGGAAGATCATCAACATCAAGCCCGGGCGCGTCGGCGGCTTCACGGTCTCGAAGCAGATCCACGATCTCTGTGAGCGGAATCAGATTCCCGTCTGGTGCGGCGGCATGCTCGAGAGTGGCGTTGGCCGGTCCTATAACGTCGCCCTGGCATCGCTGTCGAACTTCAGTCTCCCGGGCGACCTCAGTCCCAGCGCGCGCTATTGGGAGCGCGACGTCGTCCTCCCCGAATGGACGATGGACGCCGAGGGGATGGTGCGCGTGCCGCGCGATCAGCCGGGCATCGGGATCACGGTGGACGTGGGACGCGTCGACGATCTCACGGTGAAGCGCGAGGCGCTCGAGAGCCAGTCGATGGCGGCGCGATGACGGCGGCGCCAGCCGCTCCGGAGATTCCCGCCGGGATCGGCCGGCTCTTCGATGAGAAGTTGCGCAATCAGCTGGTCGCGCTGCGACGGGCGATTCACGCGGATCCCGAGCTGTCGTTTCAGGAAGAGCGCACGGCGCAGAAGCTCGAGCGTGCGTTGACCGAAATCGGTGCGCGTGACGTCCGTCGCGTCGCGAAGACCGGCGTCGTGGCGCGGATTCCCGGCAGTCGCAGAAACGCGCCTGTGGTCGCCCTTCGCGGAGACATCGACGCGCTTCCCGTCCGCGAGGAGACGGGACTTCCGTTCGCGTCGCAGAACGAGGGCGTCATGCACGCCTGCGGTCACGACGTCCATGCCACGTGGGCGGTGGCAGCGGCGGCATTGCTTGCGCGGTCGCCGGCCGCTGGTGATGTCGTCGTCGTGCTCCAGCCCGCGGAAGAAACGGGGCACGGCGCGCCGGCGATCATCGACAGCGGCGCACTCGACGACGTGAGGGCGATCTTCGGCGGCCACGTGGACCGGCGATTCGCTGTCGGCCAGGTCGTTGCCGACGACGGCCCGCTGGCGGCATCGGCGGACATGTTCGAGATCGAGCTCGTGGGTCAGGGCGCGCATGCGGCACGTCCCCATGAATCCGCGGATCCGATCGTCGGCCTCGGCGCCCTGATCGGTGCGATGCAGACGATCGTGTCTCGGCGTCTCAATCCCGCGAATCCGGGCGTGGTGACGATCGGCGCCGTGCACGCGGGCACCGCGTCGAACGTCATTCCAGACCGTGCCACGCTCAAGGGCACGGTTCGCGCCGTCGACGCGCCGTCGCGCACCCTGATGCTCGACGAGGTGCGGCGCCTCGCCGAGAGCGTCGCCGCTGCCTATCGACTCACCGCGCATGTGTCTCTGGACCTTGGCACTCCGCCAATCGTGAATCCGCCTAACGCAACGGCGTGGGCGCGCCGCGCGGCGGTGTCGATCGTCGGCGAGGAAAATGTCGTCCCGCTCGGCTTTCTGAATCTCGCGGGCGAAGATTTCGCCCACTACATGGAGCGGATTCCCGGATGCTTTCTCCGGATCGGTGCGCGCGAGGCAGGCGGCGTGGCGATTCCCGCGCACGCGCCGAAGTTCTACGCGGCGGAAGAAAGCATCTTCGTCGGTGCTGCGGTGCTCGCCGAAACCGCGCGTGTGGCGTCGGAGGCCTTGGCGAGTCGCGAGTGACGAGTGGAGAGTGGCGAGCGCTTATTGCTGCTAGCGTCACTCCACCCAAGAGTTATCTTGGCGCCTCACCCTCGCTCGCCACTCGTCACGCGCCACTCGCCACGCAATGGCCACACTCAATCGCACGCTCACGCTTCGCGATCTGATCCTGATCGTCATCGGCACCGTCATCGGCTCGGGCATCTTTCTCGTTCCGGGCGCGGTGCTGCGGCAGACGGGAGGGTCGGTGGGCGTCGCGCTGCTCGTCTGGCTGGCCGCGGGGGTGCTTTCTCTCCTCGGCGCGCTCACCTACGGCGAGATGGGAGCAGCCAAGCCTGATGCCGGCGGGCTGTACGTGTATCTCCGTGATGCGCTCGGACCGCTTCCGGCGTTTCTCTACGGCTGGACGATGTTCTTCGTGATGGCGACCGGCTCGTGCGCGACGCTCGCCGTCGCGTTCACGAACTACCTCGGCCAGTTCGTGGCGCTGCCTCCCATCGCGGGGAAGGCCGTTTCGATCCTCATGATCTTCGTCGTCATGGTGATCAACGTGCGCGGAACGCGGCAGGGCGCGAACGTGCAGGGTGTCGCGACGGCGATCAAGGTGGCAGCCATCCTCGTGATGAGTGTTCTCTTGATTGCCGTGGGGCACGGCTTCGCGGCGACGCCGGCGCTCTGGCCGGCCCAGTGGAATGGATCGCTCTTCGCCGGCATCGGCCTGGCGATGATCGGCGTCCTCTGGGCCTACGAGGGATGGCAGTATGTCACCTTCTCGGCGGGCGAGACGAAAGATCCCCAGCGTATCTTCCCGTTAGGCATCGGTGTCGGGACCGCGCTGCTCATCGGGATCTACGTCATCGCCAATGTCGGGTATGTCGCCGCCCTCGGCGCCGACGGCGCGATGAAGAGTGAGCGGATCGCGGCGGAGGCGATGGGGTCGCTCTTCGGTCCCGCCGCCGGGAAGGTGATCGCCGCGATCATTCTCGTCTCGATGTTCAGCGCCGCGAACGGGCTCACGCTCACGGCCCCGCGGCTCTTCTACTCGATGTCGCGCGACGGCGTCTTCTTCGCGAAGCTTGCTGAGGTCCATCCCCGCTTCAACACGCCGGCAATTGCGATCGTCACGAGCTCGGTATGGGCGATGATCCTGGCGGCGACCGGGACCTTCGAGCAGCTGCTGACGTACGTCGTCTTCGTGGGGTGGATCTTCTACGCGTTGGGAGCCCTCGCAATCTTCGCGTATCGACGCCGTGAGCCGGAGCTCTACCGGCCATTTCGCACGCCGGGCTATCCCGTGACGCCGATCCTGTTCGTCCTCTCGGCGGCCGCCATCGTGATCAACACGGTGGTGACTCAGCCGCGAAATGTGATCTTCGCGATCGGTCTCATGGTGCTGGGCATACCCGCGTACTACATGTGGCGGAGCCGGCTGGCGAAAGCGCCGCCGGACGCGCTCGCGTCGCCGGGCGCGAAGGTGCGCGAGACGGTGCAGTAAATTTTTCAGTCCGCCGCGAGGCGTGTGAGGGCCATCACGGCGCGCCGCGTAAAAACGGGCACCTTCAAACGCCCGGAGGTGCCATGGAAGCGAAGAAGCTGAAAGCAGGCGCCAAACTCGTCGTCTCGACGACCGATGGCGACGAGGAAGACGAGGTGACTCGCATCGTCAGCGAGGATGTCGTCGCGGGTCTCTGGGTCGTCGAGACTCTGCGCAACGGCCGCGTCATCGTGATGAAGGGGCAATCGATAGCCATCAGTCCATAGCTGGTCTGATGGCTGCCGTTCAAGGGGACATGTCGGGATTGTAGGTATTGATGAACTCCAGGAAGCGCGACACCTGCAAAATGTCGCGGCCCTCGAAGCGGATGCCGTGCGAGGTCGTGCGGGTGACGTTAGGCAGGAACGTCAGCATCTCCGCCGGTGTGTAGTTCTTGAACGTCACATCCAAACGCACCGGCGAACGCACCACATACGGGCGCAGCGACGTCCGGCGCTGGACTCCGGCCTTCACCTTCTGTCGAATGAGCAGCTGTGCGGCCTCGGGGGTCATCGTCGCCGCGGAGTGAAAGCTGATCGCCTGCTTCACGACCGCGCCCTCCATGTTTCCGATGAGCGACTGTGCTTCGCCGACCGCCACGTTGTCGCCGGAGATCGCGACGATCGGAACGCCGAAGTAGCCGGCAATCGCGGCGTTGATCCCCGATTCCGGCATCGCCACGCCGTTGAGCGCGACCTCGGCGAGGTGCGCGCTCGAGATCGTATGCGCGCGCACGCCAGCCGGGTTCGTCGTCGAGGCGTGATAGCCGATGAAGACCGCGGCGTCGAAGGTCGAGTCAATGCCCTGCATCATCATCAGGGGACGCGGCCAGGAGCGAATGATCGTGACGTCGGGCGGAAAGCGCTCGATGAGCAGATTCTCACCGTTCCCGTGCGAGTCGCTGACGACGATCTGCGTCGCCCCGGCGTCCCGGGCGCCGGCGATCGCTGCCAGTGCCTCACCTGTCATGAACTCACGAAATCGACCGTACTCGAACCCCGTCGGCCCGAGCTGGTCGGCAGTGACGACTCCGGCAATCCCCTCCATGTCGACGGAGATGTACACCTTCAACGGGCGCTGGGCGCCGGCGCGGGTCGCGAGGACGAGGATCGCACCGGCGACGAGCCGAGGGACGGCGCGGACCGGGAAGAATGACGGACGGATGCGGCGAGGCATTCACGGGGGGTTAGGGACAGGCGGTTATAGCCTTTTTCGCGGCTCCGGGGAATCCCCCTCGCGTCGCGCGGATTCCTGACGCAGTTTCCTCTCTATGCCAACACGCCTCACGACACTCCGACCTGCCGCGAAGATGCGCAAAGTCCTCATCCTGCTCCCGTCCATCCTCCTCGCCGCGTGCCTCACCACGCCGGATCGATGCCCGATCGATCCGAGCGATCCCACGCACGAGACCTTCGCGCCAGCTCTGGGCGTCGACATCGCCAGCATGGAGCGGACAGAGCTCGGCGACTTCCGGAAGGATTTGGTGGTGGGGACCGGGGCCGCCCTGACGACCCTCGCGACCGTGCAGATCCACTACTCGGCGTATCTCGCCAACGGAACGCTCATCGATCAGGTCATCGATCAGCCGTTCCCGCTCGACCTGAATGCGCGGGCGACGGTGGGGCTGGCGGACGGGATGCTCGGAATGTTCGTGGGAGGCCAGCGGCTCATCGTCGTCCCGTCGCAGCTCGGCCTCGGTGCGTGCGATAATGGTCCTGTCCCCGGAAACTCGACGATCGTCTACAAGGTCGAGCTCCTCGCAATCAACTGAGCGGGCAATCCCATGCGCTATCTGGCCTGCCTGGTCCTGAGCCTTGCCCTTGCCGCCTGCACCAGTCCGGACCGATGCGCTGCGACCGACCCCAGCAACCCGGCGACCGAGACCTTCGATCCGAGCCTGAACATCAACCTCGCCACCTGGACGAAGACAGCCAGCGGTGTGTACGAGCAGGACGTCGTGGTTCCTACTGACGGCGAGACGCTGACGTCGCCGACAAACGTCTCAGTCTACTATGTGGCCTATCTGCCTAACGGCAGCGTCGTCGATCAGCAGCTGCAGCAGCCATTCACCTTCGACCTCCGGACGAACGCCGCGTTCGGGATCGTCGATGGCATGATGGGGATGAAGGTGGGCGGCCGCCGCCGGCTCGTCGTTCCCAGCGATCTCGCGCTCGGCGCCTGCGGCAAGGGTCCGATTCCGCCGAACAGCACGCTCGTGTACGAGATCGAGCTGCTCGCCATCAACCCGTGATCGCGCGCTGATCCGCACGCAGCCACTCTGGTCGCCGTCGCCCGAGGATTTGGCGCGGGCGAATCTCACGCGCTTCATGCGCGTGCTCCGCGAGAGCGGCGTGTCCGAGGTCTCGGACTACCCGAGTCTCTATGCCTGGTCGCTCGCGAAGCCGGAGGCGTTCTGGAGCGCCGTCTGGGAGTTCTGCGGGGTCCTCGCGGAGCAGGACGCCAAAGGTGCGTCATGGCATTCCGTACTGATCGGCGGCGATCGCATGGCGCCCCCGGATCCGATGCGCGGTCCGCGATGGTTCCACGGAGCACGGCTCAACTACGCCGAAAATCTGCTGCGTTTTCGTGACGACCGCGACGCGCTCGTCGCCTGGAACGAGCTTGGTTTCCAGCGACGACTCTCGTTTGCGGAGCTGCATAACGAGGTCATGCGCGTGGCCGCGGCGCTCGAGGCGCACGGTATCGGACCCGGCGACCGCGTGGGTGGATTCATGCCGAATATCCCGGAGACGACGATCGCGATGTTGGCCACCGCGACGATCGGCGCGATCTGGTCATCCTGCTCTCCCGATTTCGGTGTGCAAGGTGTATTCGACCGCTTCGGGCAGATCGCGCCGCGCGTCCTTTTTTGTGCGGACGGCTACCGCTACTCGGGGAAGGAGATCGACAGTCTTCCCACCGTTGCGGGAATTGCCGAGCGCATAACGAGTATCGAGCGGGTCATCGTCGTTCCATATCGAAGCGAGTCGCCGGACGTGAGCCGCGTTCCGCGCTCGACGCGCTACGACGCTTTCCTGGCGGAAGGGGCGGGCCGATCACCGGCGTTCGCCCGACTCCCATTCGATCACCCGCTGTTCATCATGTACTCGTCAGGCACGACCGGACTGCCGAAGTGCATGGTCCATGGCGCGGGCGGCACGCTGCTGCAGCATCAGAAGGAGCATATCCTGCACTGCGATCTCACGCGGGAGGACCGCGTCTTCTACTTCACGACGTGTGGGTGGATGATGTGGAACTGGCTCGTGTCCGCGCTCGCCGTCGGATCGACGGTCGTGCTCTATGACGGAGCGCCGCTCCTCCGCCGCCGGCCGATTCTGTGGGAGATGGCCGAAGCCGAGCGCCTAACGACTTTCGGCACGAGCGCGAAGTGGCTCGCCCTGGCGGAAAAGGAGGGTCTGGAGCCGCGCACGTCGCACGACCTGTCGCCGCTCCGTTCCATTCTGTCGACAGGGAGTCCGCTCGCGGCGCACAGCTTCGACTACGTCTACGACAAGGTGAAGTCCGACGTTCGACTCAGCAGCATCAGCGGCGGCACCGACCTCATTTCCTGTTTCGCCCTTGGCAATCCGATCGGCCCCGTGTGGCGTGGCGAAATTCAGGTGCGCGGGCTCGGCATGGCGGTCGAGATCTTCGACGACGAGGGACGCGCGGTACGTGGGACGCCCGGTGAGCTCGTCTGCACGGCGCCCTTTCCGAGCATGCCGATCTACTTCTGGAATGACCCGACGACGGAGAAGTACCGTGCCGCCTATTTCGATCATTTCCCGGGCGTCTGGCGGCATGGCGACTGGGCCGAGCTCACCGAGCACGATGGTGTCGTGATCTATGGCCGCAGCGACGCGACGCTCAATCCGGGCGGCGTCCGCATCGGCACCGCCGAGATCTATCGTCAGGTGGAACAGCTGCCCGAGGTGATCGAGAGTCTGGTGATCGGCCAGGAATTTCCCGCGGGAAGCGACGACGTGCGTATCGTGCTCTTCGTTCGATTGGCGGAGGGTGTGACGCTGACGGACGAGCTCACTGAGCGCATCCGAGGACAGATTCGCCAGAACACGAGCCCGCATCACGTCCCGAAGAAGATCGTTCAGGTGGCGGACATTCCGCGCACGATCAGCGGCAAGATCACGGAGCTTGCCGTGCGCGAAGTCGTCCACGGCCGGCCGGTGAAGAATCGCGATGCGCTGGCGAATCCGCAGGCGCTGGAGTTGTTCCGGGATCTGGTGGAGCTCAAGAGCTAATGGGCGTGGGTGGAGCAGTTACGCCAATGCATCCCTGAGGATCAGCGTGGAATAATCGCAGATTGCGCAGAGTACGCAGATTCCGCAGAAACGACAAAAGCGCCGTAGCGCCTCTCATAAAGGAGTCGTTCCCGCTCTTTTCTCAGCGGTCTCTGCGACTTGTCAGCGTCATCAGCGTTCCCGTCAGACGCCGCGCCGCAGGCATGCCTCGCAAGGCGAAAGTGCAGATCTTGGAGCCCGCCTCCCATCACCAGCCACCAGCCACAGGCTAAATTCCTCGGTACGCCCTACTCAGCTACGGAGCACTCATGGCGACGGCGACGCTACCGACATCTTCGGCGACCCAGGACATCTTTCCGATCAACGGAACCGACTACGTCGAGTTCTGGGTTGGGAACGCGAAACAGGCGGCGCACTACTACCAGTCCGGCTTCGGCTTCCAGCTCGTCGGCTACCGCGGGCCCGAGACGGGCACTCGCGATCGGGTAAGCTACCTGCTCCAGCAGAACAAGATCCGCCTCGTGC
>DATEPP010000449.1:0-5269 GCA_035273165.1 Gemmatimonadaceae bacterium | reverse complement strand
CGCAGCGCCTCGCGCCGCGCGGCGTCAGGCGGCATGCCGCACGCGATCAGCCGCTGGGTGCGCATGTCCAGGTGAAACGCCAGCTCGTCGTCGACGGCTTCGACGATCTGGGCGCGGCGGAAGATGAACCGGACAGCGCGGCGCATCGTTAGGCAGCCGGCTCAGGCGGGCGACGGCGACGTGACGGCGAGCGCGCGCGACACGGCCCGCGCGTACCGCTCCCAGCTCGACACCTCGGCCCGCAGCTGTCGCCGCCCGCTCGTCGTGAGCGAGTAGTACTTCGCCCGGCGATTGTTGTCCGACAGACCCCAGTCGCCGGCGAGCCACCCTTTTTTCTCGAGCCGGTGCAGGGCGGTGTACAGCGGCCCTTCCTCCACGAGGAGCTCACGCTCCGTCGCGCTGGCAATCCACTCCGCGACGGCGTAGCCGTGCCGCGGCCCCCAACTGAGCGCCTTGAGAATGAGGACGTCGAGCGTCCCGCGGACGACGCCGCCTTCCGGATCGAGCACCGCTCCTCCCCCTCTGAATGATAGGGGAAGGTAGTGCTGGCGCTGCTCAGCGCAAGTGCGTTGTGCGCCGGCAGCCGATGGGGCCCGAGTGTCTACATTCACGCATCTCGACCGAAGAGCAGTCGATCGGAAGTGCTAGGCGGCACCATGCCAAATTTGGAATGCGAGCAACGATGCTCCCAAGGCGCTTCGATGTCCTCATTCCAAATTTTGGTTCTTCGGGGAATTTCGGGAGCGCGGGGGAATGGTCTCGCATGGAGAGGCCAGAGTTCTTGGGACGCGAATGACGCGAATTTTTTGCGAATCGCTCCTCGGCCGTGACAGGCCCATGCGCAACGAGCCGAGAAGTCTTTGTGAACTGCACACCCATCGAGTTCGAGCACGTGGTGCCTCCCGAGGTCGTTCCAAACACTGGTCGTCCGGGCTCGTTGAGCGAGGACCTCGCTCGGCGCCTGGTGCGATTCGCGTCATTCGCGTCCAAAAAACTCTGGGCTCTCCAGTGGCGCCCCCGACGCCCACTTTCTCCCGGAATTTCCGGAAGAGCCCAAATTTGGCATGGTGCCGCCTAGCACCCCCGATCGACTGCTCGTGAGTGGCGCACCGTAGCGTGGCGGTTAGCACCCCCGATCGACTGCTCGTGAGTAGCGCACCGTAGCGTCAGGGACTCCGCCCCTTCCATCGCCGCCACCACCTGATTCCATTGTGTTGACGCCCTCGGGCGTTCCCACAGACTTTCACCAAAACGCACGAGGTTGTCGCAATGACTCGTCGCCGTTCATTCGTGCGTCTGGCGCTCCTGCCGGCGCTCGGATCGTTCGTGCTCTCGCAAGCTTCGCTCGCCCAGGCCGCGCAACGCGCGACGCCTAACGTCGGTCTTCTCGCGAGCGTCGACTCTGGGCTCTTCAAAGGATTGCGCTACCGGATGGTCGGGCCCAACCGTGGCGGGCGCGTCACGGCGGTCACCGGCGTTCCGAGTGAGCCGATGACCTTCTACATGGGCGTCGCGTCTGGCGGCGTCTGGAAGACGACCGACGCCGGCCAGACCTGGTTCCCGATCTCCGACGGCAAGATTCCCGTCGGCTCGATCGGCGCGATCGAGGTCGCGCCGTCCGATCCGACCGTCGTCTACGTCGGCACCGGCTCGGACGACATTCGAAGCAACGTCTCCATTGGGCGCGGCGTGTATCGCTCCATCGATGGCGGCCAGACCTGGAGCTTCGTCGGGCTGCGTGATGTCGGGCAGATCGGCGCCGTGCGCGTGCACCCCACGAATCCCGACATCGTCTACGTCTCCGCGACCGGCGATCCCTTCAAGCCGACGCCGGAGCGCGGGATCTATCGGACGCGCGACGGCGGACGCAACTGGCAGAAGGTGCTTTTTATATCCGATAGCACCGGCGCTTCCGACATCGAAATGCAGCCGGGAAACCCAGACGTGCTCTTCGCCGTGATGTGGCGCGGCCAGCGGAAGCCGTGGACGATCATCAGCGGCGCGCACGAGGGTGGCGTCTACAAGAGCGTCGACGGCGGCGACCACTGGACGAAACTCACGACCGGGCTGCCTAACGAGCTGGTCGGAAAGGGGAACATTGCCGTCACCGCGGCGAACCCGAGCCGGCTCTATCTCCTCTACGAGGCGAAGCCGGGCGGCGGCCTCTATCGTTCCGACGACGTGGGCGCGACCTGGACATTGGTGAATAGTCAACCCTCGCTCATCACGCGGCCATTCTACTACACCACGCTCGCCGCCGACCCCACGAACGCCGACGTCGTGTATGCGGGCGCCGAGGGCTTCTTCAAGTCCACCGATGGTGGTAAGAGCTTTCGTAACTTCGCCGTGCCCCACGGCGACAACCACGACATGTGGATCAATCCCCGCAACGGGAAGATCATGATCCAGGCGAACGACGGCGGCGCGAACGTCTCCGTGAACGGCGGCGCGACGTGGTCCACGCAGTACAACCAGCCGACGGCGGAGATTTACCAGGTTTATACCGACAATCAGTTCCCGTACCGGCTCTACGGCGCGCAGCAGGACAACACGACCGTGATCGCGCCGTCGCTCCCGCTCAATTCAGGGCAGGCAGAGGAGTGGCGCACTGGCCCTGGCTGCGAGACGGGCCCGATCATGCCGCATCCAACGAACCCCGACACGGTCTATGGCTCGTGCAAGGGCCAGTTCAGCCGCATGAGCCTCAAGACGGGTCAGGAGAAGCAGTACTGGGTCGGCGCGCAGTCGTTGTACGGCAACGTCCCCGCGGATCTCATCTATCGCTTCCAGCGCGTCTCGCCGATGGAGATCTCGCCGTGGGATCCCCGCGTGATCTACTACGGCTCGCAGTTCCTGCATCGCACGACCGACGAAGGCGTCACGTGGACGAAGATCTCGCCCGACCTTACGGCGAACGATCCAAAGTTGCGTAACGCCATCTCCGGCGAGCCGATCACGCGCGACATGACAGGCGAGGAAGTTTATCCGACGCTCTACTCGATTCGCGAATCGCCGGTGCAGCGCGGCGTGATCTGGACGGGCTCGAACGATGGGCCGTTCTACGTGACGCGCGACAATGGCGTCACCTGGACGAATGTGACACCGAAGGATTTGCCGCCCGGTGGGCGGGTGGCGATGATCGATCCATCGCCACATCGCGCGGGGTCCGCTTACTACGCCGTCTACCGCTACCTCCTCGGCGACTTCGAACCGTACATCTACAAGACGGACGACTTCGGCAAGACGTGGAAGCGGCTCACGACGGGCGACAACGGCATCGCGAAGGACAACCCGACGCGCGTCGTCCGCGAGGATCCTGATCGCGCCGGTTTGCTCTACGCCGGCACCGAATTCGGGATGTACGTCTCCTTCGACGACGGCGGACACTGGCAATCGTTCCAGATGAACATGCCGGTCGTGCCGATCAACGACATCAAGGTCTTCAGAAAGGATCTGCTCGTCGCCACGCAGGGTCGCTCGTTCTATATCCTGGATGATCTGACTCCGTTGCATCAGGCGACGGCGACGGTCGCGGCGGCGCCGGTGACGCTCTTCCGTCCACGCGATGCGTACCGTATGCGGTACCAGGGTGGCGGCGGCTTCGGCCGGGGACGCGGGCCGTCAGCGCCGCAGTATCCGCCGCCTGGCGCGATGATCGACTACTACCTCGGTCAGACGCCTGCTACTCCGATCACACTCGATGTGCTCGACGAGAGCGGGAAGACGGTCCGGAGCTTCTCGAGCGAAGCGGCGGCGGCGGCGGAAGCAACTGCCGGCGGTAGCGAGGATGACGAGGAAGGGCCGCGGCGCGCTCGACCGACTCCGCGACTGCCGAAGGAGCGCGGCCTCAACCGATTCGTCTGGGATCTCGCCTATCCCGGCCCACGCGACGGCAATGGGCGCCCTGGCGGCAACGGACCGACGGCCGTGCCCGGCCGCTATCAGCTGCGCCTAACGATGAACGGGCAGTCGCAGACCCAGCCGTTGATGCTGCGAGAGGACCCACGTGTCGCGAAGGATGGGGTCACCCTGGCGGATCTCCGCGACCAGTTCGACCACAATATGCGCGTTCGCGACCTCGTGAGCGACGCCAACCGCGCCGTCGCTCGTGTTCGCGATGCGCGCTCACGGCTGAGCAGCGCGACCGGCGCCGGCGGCGACACGCTCGCGAAGGTACGCGCGCTCGAGGCAAAGCTCGTCACGCCGCCGATTCGCTACAGCACACCGGCGCTCCAGGCGCACATCACTTACCTCTATGGAATGACAAATCAGGCGGATCAACGCGTCGGCCGTGATGCCAAGGAGCGCTACGCAGTCCTACGGCGCGAGCTCGACGCGGTCGTCTCGCAGCTGAATCAGCTCCTGGGTCCAGATCGGCAGACGGCTGATCGTTAGGCACGGGCCGGCCGGCCGGCGCTGCTCGTCAGGCAGCGCCGGTCAGGCTCAGCGCCGGGTGAATTGCACGTTGCGGATGCGGCCGTTGTAGACGCCGAACCCCGTCACGCGGCCGCTGCTATCGCGCGAGAAGCGCAGCGATCCGATTGGTGACGCGAAATCGTCGTCGTACACCGGACGGAGCACGGCGTCGGGAGATTCGCGCCGCTGCACGACGAGCTTGCCATCGCGGATCGCGATCGTGAGCTGGACGTCCAACTCGTCGCTGGCGTACGTGCCGACGTAGTCCGCCAGTCGCTCGCTCGTCAGGCTCGCTGGTCGCGCTTCCTTGAGAAGCGTCGAATCGGCATCCGGAGTGACGAGCATCAACGTCCGGGTTGGCCCGGCGGTGCTGAAAGCGAGCACCGTCCCGTTGGCCAGATGGAAGACGTCGGGCGATCGCGCCTCGATCACGGCGTTAGGCGCGTCCTCGTTGACGAGCACATTGCCGCGCGCCGCGAGCCGGTATGCGCGGTCGGTTCGCGGGCTGACGTATGTACCGGCCCACCGCGCGACCTGTGCCGGCGTGAGCATGACCGCGGCCGTGCCGCTCTGCGCCGCCCCTTTCGGCTTCTCGATCAGGAGGTCCGCCACGCGATGACCCAACGCCACGGGATTCGCGCTTCCGACGTTGCACAGCACGGCCACCGACACATGCTGCGCCGGATAGCGGGCAAGGAACGTCCGATAGCCCGCGGTGGATCCACTGTGGCTCACCTCGGGAACGCCGTCGTATGCAGACACGTCGAGGCCGAGCGCGTAGGTGATCCGGCGGCCATTGCGAAGCACCATCCGCGTCTGCATGCTGTCCACCAATGCCTGACCGCCGACCTTC
>DATEPP010000448.1:0-2001 GCA_035273165.1 Gemmatimonadaceae bacterium | reverse complement strand
GTGAACTTCGACGATCTCCGCGACCTGCTCGAGATTTTCGCACTCGGCGCCGACGTGCCCAAGCCGGCCGAGCTCGCAGCCGACGTCGACGACCGGTACGACGAGCGTTTCGCGCGCACCAGCGCGTACCTCACGCACCCCGTCTTCAATACGCATCACTCCGAGACGGAGATGCTGCGCTATCTCCACCAGCTCGAGGCCAAGGATCTCTCGCTCACGACGTCGATGATTCCGCTCGGCTCGTGCACGATGAAGCTGAACGCGACGGCGGAGATGTATCCGATCTCGTGGCCGGAGTTCGCGCGACTGCATCCATTCGCGCCGAGCGAGCAGACGCGCGGTTATCAGCAGATGTTCGGCAACCTCGAGACGGCGCTCGCCGAGATCACAGGCTTCGCGGCGGTTTCGCTCCAGCCGAACGCGGGCTCGCAGGGCGAGTATGCGGGGCTCCTCGTCATTCGCGGCTATCACGAAGCGCGTGGAGACTCACATCGCGACATCTGTCTGATCCCGCAGTCGGCGCACGGGACCAACCCGGCGAGCGCGGTGATGGCCGGGATGAAGGTCATCGTCGTAAAGACCGACGAGAACGGCAACATCGACGTCGGCGATCTCGAAGCGAAGGCAAAGGCCAATCACGACAAGCTCGCGGCGCTGATGGTGACGTATCCATCGACGCACGGTGTGTTCGAGGCGACGATCCGCGACGTGTGTCGCATCGTGCACGAGCACGGCGGCCAGGTGTACTTCGACGGTGCGAACATGAATGCGATGGTTGGCCTCGCGCGTCCGGGTGACATCGGCGCCGACGTCTGCCATCTGAACTTGCACAAGACGTTCTGCATCCCGCACGGCGGCGGCGGTCCAGGCATGGGACCGATCGGCGTGGCCAAGCACCTCGTTCCGTTCCTGCCGGGTAATCCGGTGGTGAACGTGGGCGGCTCGGAGAGTGTGGGTTCAGTGTCGGCGGCGCCGTGGGGAAGCGCGAGCATCCTGCCCATCTCGATGATGTACATCGACATGATGGGGGGCGAGGGCCTAACGATGGCGACCAAGGTCGCGATCCTGAACGCGAACTACGTTGCCAAGCGTCTCGAGGAGCACTACCCCGTGCTGTACAAGGGGCAGAACGGAATGATCGCGCACGAGTGCATCATCGACCCGCGGCCGTTGAAGGCTTCGTCAGGCGTCGAGGTCGAGGATATCGCGAAGCGGCTGATGGACTACGGCTTCCATGCGCCGACGGTCTCGTTTCCGGTTGCGGGGACGCTCATGATCGAGCCGACGGAGAGCGAGGACAAGTCGGAGCTCGACCGCTTCTGCGACGCCCTGATCTCCATTCGCGAGGAGATTCGCGAGATCGAGCTCGGGATCGCGGATCGTACCGACAATGTGCTCAAGCACGCGCCGCATCCGATGGCGCGCGTCGTCAGCGATTCGTGGTCGCACGCCTACGGCCGCGAGAAAGCGGCGTTCCCGGCGAGCTGGTCGAGGGCGCACAAGTTCTGGCCCGCCGTCGGCCGCGTCGAGAGCGCATACGGCGACCGAAATCTCGTGTGCTCGTGTCTGCCGACGGATGCGTATGCCGATGTGGTGGTTGACGGTTGACGGTTGGCGGTTGGTGCTCAACTGCGCATGGTCTACCGTCAACCGCCACCGCCGAGGCCTAACGAGCTACTAACCCTCGCCCAGCGGCGGGGACGGCGATGCTCGACTCGAGCGGATGCCCTTGCCGCGCTCACCGGTCCTGTCTAGACTCCGCCCGCAATCCCAACGCCGATCGCGCCGTGTCCGATATCCCGAAGGATCTCCTCTACACCGAAGAGCACGAATACGTGAAAGCCACCGATGACGAGGGCATCGTCGCCATCGGCATCACCGATTACGCGCAGGGCGAGCTCGGAGACATCGTCTTCATCGAGCTGCCGCAGATCGGTACGCACTTCGGCAAGCATGACGTTTTTGGCACTGTCGAGGCCGTGAAGGCCGTGTCCGAACTGT
>DATEPP010000447.1:0-12887 GCA_035273165.1 Gemmatimonadaceae bacterium | reverse complement strand
TGACATACAGCGGCTTGAGCGCTGCCGGCAGCGGGGCACACATTCATGCTCAAGCCGACGCGAATGGAACCGCAAGCGTTGTCCTGAACTTCGCGACCTTCCCCGGAGCGACGACTGCATTTGCCAATGGCAGTACGTCAGGCACTGCGGCAGGAACAGTGAACATGGCAAGCGCGGCCACACCGCCATCGTTTACCATTTCCGGCGACTCGTTGCGCAAGGCAATGGATGCGGGCATGGCCTATGTGAACGTCCATAGCACCGGCACGTTCGGCGCTGGCGAGATTCGCGGCCAGATCGTGCGGCAGCAATAGCCTCCAGCACGCGACGCGCCTAACGAAGAAGGGCCGCGGCAACGCCGCGGCCCTTCCTGGCACCTAACACCTAACACCTAGCACCTCAATAGATGTACACCTTCGTCCCAACCGGCACGTACGTGTACAGCCACTCGATGTCTTCGTCGCGCAGACGAATGCAGCCGTGTGTCGCCGCGAGTCCGATCGACTCCTTGTCGGGGGTGCCGTGCAGCAGATACCCCTCACCGAGATCCAATCGATACTTGCCAAGCTCGCCCTCGACTCGGCGGTTCGCCGTGCCCGTGGGTGGGACGTACAGCGTGCTGTCGAAGACGATGTGCTCGTCCACCGGCAGCTGGTAGAAGTGCGCGTCCTTGCCGATTACGCCAATCAGCGTGTCGCGCACCACGAGTGACCGCCCGTCCGAAAGCTTGATCGGCTGCCCCCGCTCGATTTTGCGCAGCTTGAGGTTGTACTCGCTCGCAACTTCGGCATAAAGCCAATCGGGCGGGATCCAGACTGGATCGGCCTCCTTCCGGAGAACCGTTCGCGTTCCGCGCGGTGTGCGGAAGGTCCAGGAGCGCTTGCCGTACTTGAGCGTCGTTCCCTTGGCAGTCGCCACGGGCGTATCGAGAACGGTGTCTTCACCGACGATTGCCCAGAGGCGCTTGTCCTGAAGTGAAACGATCAAGCGGAAGCCGGTGGATTTGTCGGCCAGGTTCTTCGCCGACACCCATTCCATGCTGTCCGTCCGCGAGCGGAAACGCCGCTCGGAGGAGGCGGCCACGACCATTGGCTGCGCGTTCGGCACCGGTGTCGTGTCCTGTGAGGCCAACGTGACGGTGCGCCGGGGCGACTCATCGTCCACGCGCGCCCCAGCATGCTGGGCGGAGGCGCAGGACGGCAAGAAGGCCAGGACGAAAAGCGACAGCCGTTTCATCGATTCCCGCTTCGGATTCGTGGTCACCATAACCATGGAAGATAATCGTGCCGCCCCGCTTCGTCGCGGGGCGGCACGTTAAGACACAAGCCCCGCTTGCTTAGAACTGAATTCCCAACGTGATCGGAATCGTGTTCGCCTTCGTGTACGGGAAGCCCGTGGTCGACGACGGCGTGAAGCTCATGTACCGAGCCTCGAGGAACAGGCCCGTCATACGGCCGAAGTTGAAGTTGAACCCTGCACCAGCGTTCCAGCCCCATTCGTTATCGGCATCACCGAACGAGACCGTGTTGCCGCCAGCGAGTGGCGTGGTGGAGTAGCCAAAGAACCGGCTCATGCCGCCGCCGCCGAGGACGTAGAACCGGCTCCAGGTGCGGCCGATTGGTACACGCAGCTTGATGTCGCCGTTGAGTTGCGCAACGGTCACGTCCGAGGGATGGTACTGATTCCCGCCGCTCGTGAAGTTATTCGCCGCAAGCCGCCCATAGGTTCCATCGATCCGAACGCCGAAGGGATTCCCGGTGAAATCGATGCCGATCGGCACCGTGACGTGCCAGCCCGTGCCATACCCGCCGCTCGGGTTGCCACCCACCACGCCGATGTCGTGCGCGTCGGAGATGTCACCCTGCGTCAGCGTGGCACCACCGCCAATACCGATGTAAGCTCCGCCTCCCCAACGTCGCATCCGAAGCGCGAGCGCCTCGGCGCGGGCGATCGAATCAGCGCGAGCGATCGAATCCTGCCGCGCCCGCTCCGCTGCTGCGACGGAGTCCTGACGACGACGCTCAGCCGCCGCGATCGAGTCCCGCCGCATCTGCTCTACACGGGCTACCGAATCCTGCCGCGCCCGCTCTGCTGCTGCAATCGAATCCTGCCGTGCACGCTCCGCTGCCGCGATCGAATCCTGATTCACGGTCGGGGTCGGTGCCGGCTGCGCAGCGACTTCACCCGTCGAGGTGTTCCGATCCTTGCTGATCGGAATGCGCTGCGTCGAACGTGTTGTACGGCGCGCAGAATTGCGCCGGGTGGTGGTGGTGCGGCGAGTCGAGTCCGTCTGCTGCGCCTTCACAGTCGACACGCCTCCCAAGGTCAGGGCGATCGCGAGGCCGATCGCACAGCTACTCGAAAACCCAATTCGCATTTTCTCCTCCCACTATGCCGCCCTCCGCGTTCAAGCCCCCGCGGGCGACCTTGCGGGCAGAGCATCGGAACCGTTCGGCGACGTTCTCTTCCGATTCGGCGAAGGTGGGGCTCACCTCCGGTGTCTCGCTTCATCGCGAGTCATTCCTTGCGACCCCCTGCGTACTGCGGCCGCCCCAAATCGTTGCGAGTGGTCCGCCGATGCCGGTCGCGCTCCGAGCGACGACCATCGTCGCGGCACTCGGGACAGTGGCATCCTGCGTGCCGCCGCATCCCTGAATCGCTGACAGCTTTGAAGCGATTTTCAGGTGACGCGTGGCGCAGCGCCATGCGTGACTCAGATCACTCGATTGACGTGCTCGCCTGGCATCTAAGAGATCTAAACATCAGGACATCGGCGTCAGCCGGTGCTCCGCGCCGCATCATCGAGCGCGAGTCGAAAGGTGGCGATGCAGCCGCGCCCGGCCTTTCTGTTCTCCAATGAGAGCGAGCCGCCATGCGCTTCGGCGATCTGGCGCGAAAGAACGAGCCCGATACCCGAACCTTGAGGCTTTGTCGTGAAGAACGGCACGAACAAATTCGTGCTGCTCGGGAGACCGGGACCTTCGTCCTCCACGAGGATCGCGATCGTGCCGTTTTGGCGTGTCCATCGGATACAGACGCCGCCGCCCGTCTCGAGCGACGCATCGACAGCGTTGCGCACCAAGTTTATAAGAAGCTGATCGAGCTGATCACCATCGGCGCGAATCACTGTCGGCGGTCCGCCGTCGACACGAACGGGCAGGCGTGTCTCGAGCGCGGCGACGCGACGAACCCAGGTGCCGACGTCGAGTGGTACGCGATGCGGCGCTGGCAATCGCGCCAGCCGCGCGTAGGCCGACATGAAGCGGATCAACGCTTCGGAGCGCCCGCCGATCACTGACAATCCGCGCCTGATGTCATTGTCGACATCAACGGCGCGAACGGGACGATCGAGCAGAGTCTGCAGACTTCCCGCGATCGATTTGATCGGCGCGAGGGAATTGTTGATCTCGTGGCTCAGTACGCGCACCAGGCGGCGCCACGCCTGCAGCTCCTCTTCGCGGAGCGCCTTCGTGACGTCGGCAAGAACAAGCAGCGTGTGCGGTCGTCCATTCTGTCGAAACGAGCCGCGTCGCACCTCCCATCGTCCGGCTCCTCCCGGAAACGTCACGTCCATCGTGCGCGGCGACTCGCCGACGAGACAATCCGCGAGCCCCACTTGCTCGGCAGATCGGCCGAGTAAGCGCTCCGCGACGTGTCCGAGCAACCGCTCGCCGGCACTATTCACGAGTCGTAATCGCTCGTCGTCGTCGAAGGCGAATACCGCGACGTCGATGTCCGCCATGACCGTGCGAAGGAGCGCGGTGGCCTCCATTGCTCCGAGTCGCTGCGTGCGCAGCGTCTCGCCGAGCAGGTTGGCCTCGAGATACGCCAGGCCCAACGCATCATCGCGCTCCGCGCCACGCGCGCGAATGGAATAGTCGCCCTCGCGCAGCGCCGCGAGCATGTTCGACAGCGTCTGCAACGGCCTAACGACGCGCTCGCGCAGCACGAATGCCGTGATCAACCATGAGCCGAGCACGAGGAGTCCGAGCGTCCACTGGACCTTGGCGCTGTGGCCATCGCGCCAGAGGAGCACGAGCGAGACAATAATACCAGGCAGACCGGCGAGCAGCGCGAGCTGCAGCACGCGTCGCTCGTGAGGCGCAAGAGGCTTCTCTCGGCGGTCAGCCATCCGTAGTCGGCTATCAGTTGACAGTTGACGGTTCTCGGCGATCCGTCAACGGTCAACCGTCAACGGTCAACCGTCAACCGTCACAGCTCGTAGGCGGCGATGCGGCGATAGAGTGCGCTGCGCGAGAGCCCGAGCGCCTGCGCGGCGCGGCTGACGTTGCCGTCGTAACGGCTGAGCGCCTTCTGAATGAGAAGCCGCTCGACTTCCTCCAGTGTGAGCTCTTCCAGCCGCGGCGCGGCAGTCCCCGCCCCACGAAGAGCCAGATCCACCGCGCGCACCTGCTCAGCCTGGGCGAGCAAGACCGCGCGTTCGATCGCGTGGTCCAGCTCCCGGATGTTGCCGGGCCACCCGTGCTCGAGCAGCACCTGCATCGCTCCCGGATCGAATCCGGTGAGGTGCTTGCGATAGCGCGCGGCATGTCTGCGCAAGAAGTGCATCGCCAGCGGAGGCACGTCCTCACGCCGCTCGCGAAGCGGCGGCAGATGCAGCTCGATCGTGTTGATCCGGAAAAGAAGGTCCTCCCGGAAACGGCCCGCGCTCACCTCATCGTTCAGCCTCGCATTCGTCGCCGAGATGACGCGCACGTCGACGTGGCGTGCCTTGGACGAGCCGACGCGCTCGACATCTCCCGTCTGCAGCACACGGAGGAGCTTTGCCTGCAGGGCCAGCGGCACATTCCCGATCTCGTCGAGGAAGATCGTGCCGCTATCGGCCAGCTCGAAGCGGCCGACGCGATCGGTCTTCGCATCGGTGAACGAGCCTTTGACGTGGCCGAAGAGCTCACTCTCGAAGAGGCCCTCGGAGAGCCCGCCCATGTTCACGGGGATGAACGGCTTCTGCGCTCTCGCCGACGACGCGTGCAGCCATTGCGCTACGAGCTCCTTGCCCGTGCCATGCTCGCCGGTGATGAGTACATTCGCATCCGACGGTCCGACGCGCTCCATCAGCTGAAGGACGGGCTTCATCTTCGGCGATTCGGCGATGAGTCGCGGAAGATTGTCGCGGCGCAGTAATCGGTTCTCGCTCTCGAGACGACGCGCGCGCCGGAGCGCGCGCCCCAGCTCGACCTGTGTTCCGAGAATCGTCATCAAGCGCGCGTTGTCCCAGGGCTTCTCGATGTAATCCCGCGCTCCGCGACGCATCGCTTCGACAGCGCCTTCGACGCTCCCCCAGGCCGTCATGACGATGATCGGGAGATCCGGCTCGAGAGCCCCGAGCTGCTGCAGCAGGTCGAGGCCTTCCTTTCCCGACGTCGTATCGCGCGTGTAGTTCATATCGAGCAGCAGCGCGTCGTAGTCGCGCTTCTCGAGCGCCGACAGGACGGCCGAGGGCGACGTTGCCGTATCGATGTCGTAGCCGTGCGTCTTGAGGAGAAGCCGAAGGGCCTCGAGGACGTCGGCTTGGTCATCGGCGACGAGAACGTGCGGTCGAGACGGCAGGTCTTGTAAGGGCATGTGATGGAAAGCTGGAGCGAACGATGGCGCGCGCGCTAGTCGTTAGGCGAGCGCTCGCTCTGCTCCCTCAGTCGCCGGCGCGAGAATCAGCGGGCGATGGCGCCCTCGGTGCCGGTGATCCAGCCGTCCTTCAGCTCGACGATTCGATTGCCATAGCGCGCATTGTCCTCCGAGTGCGTCACCTGAATGATCGTGGTGCCCTCGGAATTGAGACGCTTGAAGAGCTCCATGATCTCGCGGCCCTGACTCGAGTGGAGATTGCCGGTTGGCTCGTCGGCGAGGATGAGCTTGGGCTTGGCGATGACGGCGCGCGCGACGCCGACGAGCTGTTGCTGACCGCCGGAGAGCTGGCGTGGATAGAGATCTTTCTTGCCGACCATGCCAAAGCGATCGAGCGTGTCGCCAACGATCGCCTCGCGCTCCGACTTCTTCACGTTCCGATACGAGAGCGGAATGTCGAGATTTTCGGCAACGGTGAGATCGTCGATGAGATGGTACTGCTGGAAGACGAACCCGATGTGTTCCTTGTTGAGCGCGACCCGCTGCTTGTGGCTCATCGCGTGAACGGGATGGCCGACGAAGTAGAACTCACCGGTCCAGGCGCTGTCGAGCATACCGAGGATCGAGAGCAGCGTGGACTTGCCCGCCCCCGACGGCCCCATGATCGAGATGAACTCGCCCGGCTGTACGTCGAAGGTGATGCGACGCAGCACGTACATGCGACCGGCCGGCGTCTCGAACACCTTCTCGAGATTCCGCATGGCGATGAGCGGGCCACTGATGGGCGCGGGCTCGGCGGCGGCGAGCCGCGACTGCGTCGACGAAGAGAACAGACCCATGGCAAAGCTCCAGAAGATGCGGGCGCAACGCGCGCAGTACGGGTGCGAGAAAAGCTAAGCGGAGTGGCCGCTGAAACCACTGACCGGACGCTGAAACCACTGACGAGAAACGCGGTGACGAGCCGATGCGTGCATCATGAATGTGTCAGCGGTAGCAGCGCCGCGTCAGTGGTTTCAGTGGACTTCGATGACCAGCCCGTCGTGGCCGCAGGTATGCGCGAAGAAAGGCCGGGTAACGAAAGAGCGGGTGTTTAGCGCGTGCTAAACACCCGCCCCTTGCGCGCGATCATCGGTCAGGCGTGGGCCTGTCCGGGACGCGACTCCTCGACGACACGGCCGTCGAAGAGATGAACGGAGCGGTCCGCATGGGCCGCGTACCGGGGATCGTGCGTTACCATGCAGATGGTAGCGCCGCCGCGGTGCAGCTCGCGGAGGAGCTCCATGACCGCTTCGCCGTTCGTCGAGTCGAGGTTTCCCGTCGGCTCGTCGGCGAGGAGGATGAGAGGATCACCGGCCACGGCGCGGGCAACGGCGACGCGCTGCTGCTGACCGCCGGAGAGTTGTGCCGGATAGTGCTTCATGCGGTGACTCATCCCGACGCGCTCGAGCGCATCCTGGACGCGCTGCTTGCGCTCGCTCGCGGACATGCCGCGATACGTGAGAGGCAGCTCCACGTTCTCGTAGACCGTGAGGTCACCGATGAGGTTGAATGCCTGGAAGATGAAGCCGATCTGCCGATTGCGGATGCGGGCGCGCTGCGAGGGTGTGAGCTGCGCGACCGGCTCGCCGGCGAGCGTGTACTCACCTTCCGTCGGCGTATCGAGCAGTCCGAGAATCGAGAGGAGCGTCGTCTTGCCGCATCCGGACGGGCCTGCGATGGCGACGTATTCCCCTGGCTGCACCTCCAGATGGATATCCTGAAGTGCGTGCGTCTCGACCTCGTCCGTGAAAAAGATCTTCTTCAGACCAGCGAGCCGGATCAGCGGCTGATTACCGTCACCGGTCATCGTGCCGGCGGAGAGGGGCGAGGAAGACTGCTTGGCTGCGGACTCAGGCATTGTGGGAGGGGCTAGGGGTTTGGGCCTAGGGGAGGAGGGAAGGGACTTACTTGAGTCTGACGCGAGTGGTGTTATCCCACGTGGACATGTCGGAGATGATGACGCTATCGCCTACGGCCAGACCGCCATTGACGACGATGGTGTTCACCGAGGCGCGGCCGAGCTTCACGTTCGTACGCTCGGCGAAGCCTGAATTCTTCAACACTTTGAACAAGCCAACCGTGCTCTCGGCCTGGCCATACGCGGGACGGCCGACGTAGGTGACATCTTTCAGCTTCTCGATCTCGATCGTCCCGTCTACGCTGAGGTCGGAACGAGCGCCCTGGGGGAGTGCGCCATCGAGCGCCACTTCGACGGTCACGGTTCCAGCCTGAGATGACGGATCGGCGCGGATCACATGGCCTTCGACCGTGCCGTTGTTATGCAGGTCGATGACCGCGCGCTGGCCGACGGCGACGTCTTTTGCCTGGGTCTCGGGAACGCGCAGAACGGCCTTGAGACGGCCCGGCTGGGCGACGCGCGCGAGCTCGATGCCCGAGTTGACCCACTGGCCAAGCTCGAGCTGCGGGTTGCCTAACGAAAGGAGCTGGCCGGCTTCGCCCGCGGTCACACGCATCGACGAGACGCGATTGCGCTGCTCCTGAAGGATTCGCTTCAGTCCCTCGATCTGATCCTGCTGCAAGTCGAGCTGCTGCTTCTGCGAGGCCTGCATGTCGGTGTAGCGCTGCCGCTCGAGATCGAGTCGCCGCTTCAACTCGACGACTTGGTCATGAGCGGCGGCCACTTCGTTCTTGCCGGCAAGTCCTTTCTTGTCGAGGGAGTCGGAGACCGCGGCGGTGCGTAGCGCGTTCTGGTAAAGAGTTACCAGCTGCGCAACGGCGCCCTCTTCGGTCATCAGTCCCTGCTGCAGCGAGGTCTTCAGCTGAGCGAGGGCGGAATACGACTGCGTGAGCGACTGCTGGTACTGCAGCGTTTGCAGATCGATGTCCGGATTGCTGAGCGTAAGTATCGTCTCGTCTGGTGTGACGCTCACGCCTGGACGCACCGGCAGAGTCTCTACGCGTCCGCTCGTCGTGGCGACGATGATCCGAACGTGTTCGGGAACGAGGGTTCCCGGCGCGTTGACCGAGATCGTCATGTCACCCTTCTTCACCGTGTCGATCCAAAGCGTGGCGCGCTCGACGGGGGGCGCTGCCGGCTTCAGCCGACTGATGAAGGCGGAGATGACGAGCACGCCAACGATAGCAACACCGCCGGCGATGTACTTCTTCGTCTTTTTGGGTGGCTCGCGCTTGATATCCAACGGAGTCCTCTGGTGCTGGGATGCGAGTGGTGTGGGCGTGAAGCTAACGATGCGTAAGGAAAGGACCATGCCCGCTACGATCAGCTGCCTAACTAGTTGCGCGGTATAGTCTTTACACTACTCCGGCGGAGGATTCCGTGCCTCCCTTGGCCGGCTATGGGATTTTCTGTCCCACAACCGAACAGTGCTGCCCTACCACATCGGCCGCCGCGTCGCGGCATTTTCGGTCCCAGACCTCTGTTTGACAATCGGATTCGACAATAGGTTGTTGGAGGTCGCCGAGGGTTCCTCGGCGAACGAGCAGTCTTTCGGACAATTGATTCTCCGGGTTTCAGAGCGCGGTCCCGCGCTCTGAAACGACTTACTGTGAGCGCGCGGGCTGCGCGCTGGGGAGGGTTCCGCCGATGGCATTCCCCCGGATGGTTGTGAGGTCGTTCACGATCGTTGGGCTGAGCGCCGCCTGCCTGCAGGCGCAGTCAACGCGCGCGCATGTGATCGTGGGTCCACAAGGACGCGCGCGAATCGCCACGATCGCTCCGCCACCTCCCACACAAGCACTCACGACATACGGACAGACGGTCTTCGAGAACTACCCCGTCATCGTCTTGCCGGATGGCCGCGTTCTCGTGGATCTGGGCAATGGGTACGAGCAGGTTGCCCGCACCTGTCCTTATGCGTATGGCTACGCGTGCCAGAGCTACGGATATCCGATCGCTCCCCAGACGCCGCTCTTCTCGCAACTCGCGCCGCCGACGTATGTACCTCCTCGTTATGCACCACCAGCCTATGGCGCGCCGTATTACCCAACGCCGTCGTATCCGTCGGGTGGGTACGGGAGCTACACACCGCCCGGCTACGCGCCCTACTACCCGCCGACCTACGGCCCTCAGAATTACGGACCTCAGAATTACGGCGGCTGTCCTCCGGGATACGTGCCGACAGGCAGCTACCCACCGTGCATCGATCCATACAGCGCACCGGTAGCGCCCGCGACCATGCCCGCCGCGGGTGCGATGCGTTCGGCGACGCGTCGGACGCCCGCGGCTGCGGTGCTCACGCCCCGCGTGAGGCGCTGACCAGCGAGAATTATCGAGTACGGCTGGGACGCCTAACGGACACGTGGCCGCGCCTCGGTACCATCGGGCTCGGACTCGGCCTGATGGTCGTGGCTCAAACCGCGGGGGCGCAGGCGAAGGATTCGCTCGTTCGTAACGATACGATTCTGATGCCGCGCGCGGACAGCGTGCGACCGCCGATCCGACTCTGCGCGGGCGGCGATGTCACGTTAGGCACCAACCTCGACACACTCTGGGCGAAGACGGCCGCGCGCAGGCTGCGCGCTGATTTTCAGCTCAGCGATGCTCCAGACACCCTGCTCGCTCCCCTCAAGTCTCTTTTCGAGGGTGCGGACATCGTGCTCGTCAACGTCGAGGGCGCAATCGGCGACGGCTTCGCTCCACGTAAATGTGGGAAGAAGGCGCTCAATTGCTTCGCCTTCCGACAGCCGGCCGCAGCGGCGGATGCCATACGCCGTCTGGCCGACAGCGCGTCAGTCGTCGGCAACGTGGCGAACAATCATGCGCGCGACGCCGGCGACGACGGATTCCTCATCTCGCTGTCGTATCTCAGACGCGCGGGTGTGCTCGTGACGGGCGCGGACACGCTCGCGACCCCCGTCGTCACGCGGCGCGGGGATACGATCGCCGTCCTCGGGTTCTACACCTCGAGCGACAGCCCCGATGCGCGTGACCTGGACGCCGTTCGCCGCCACGTTGCGCGGGCGGTGGAACGTTGGGGCACAGTCGTCGTCACGATGCACCTCGGCGCCGAGGGTGCCGGTGCCCAGCGTACGCGCGACTCGACCGAGCTCTTTCTCGGCACGATCGATCGGGGCAATCCCGTAGCGTTCGCCAACGCCGCCCTCGAGAGTGGCGCGACCTTGGTCATCGGCCACGGGCCCCACGTGATTCGCGCTGCCGAGTGGCGCGACGACCGGCTCGTGCTCTATTCGTTAGGCAACCTGCTGACGTATGGTCCGTTTCGCTTGGCGGAGCCGATGAACCGCGGCGTGGTGGCCTGCGCCGAGATCGACTCGGCGAAGCACGTACGCACCGCGTGGCTGCGTCCCACGATGCAACTCGCGCCGGGCGTCTTGCGACCTGACAGCGCGGCGCGGGCAATAACGCTCGTCGATTCGCTGAGTGCCATCGACTTCCCTGCGACGGGCGTGCTCGTCGGAACCGACGGTGTGCTGCGGCGCCGCGCTGCCGTGGATTCGGTTCCGGCGCCGCCGGTACCGATCCGGCCCCGTAGCCGGCGTCAGGAATAGGCCTAACGGAAACGGCGCCGCGATTCGCGGCGCCGTTCTGTTGTACGACTGACTCAACGCTCGGGAGTGGCGAGCAGTCCGGTGGTCGTCGGCGGATCGGGCGCCCACGGTATCCGTGCGACGCCTCGCCACATCTTGATCTTGGGCGCGGGCGCGCGGTTCAGCGGACTCTCGATGACGCGTCCGGCGACACTGCTGGCGTGAATGAAGCGGCCGTTGCCGATGTAGATCCCGATGTGGCTGACATTCGCCTTGGCGTTCGTCGCGAAGGTGAGAAGGTCACCGGGCCGGAGCAGCGAGGTATCGCGATCGACCGGGACGCCAACGGCAGCCTGCTGTTTGGCCGTTCGGGGAACGATCATGGCGAAGCGCGCCATCACGTATTGAACGAGGCCGCTGCAGTCGAAGCCGCGCTGGGGCGAGGCGCCGCCATGCTTGTATCGAGTGCCGATCTGAGCCCGGGCCAGGGAGACAATCGAATCTCGCAGGGAGCTCGCCGACGCACTCATGCCGGCCAGCACGGGTATTGGCGACTGGGCGCTTGCAACTGTCGGGACGGTGGCGCAAAGGAGCGCGACGAGCACAGCGATCTGGCGCCTGGGGCGTCGAACCGACATGCGGCGCACTCGTAACTGATTCATGCGTCACCTCGCGTGGTGGTAAGCCTGTGCTGTATGACGAATCACAAGCGGCGGCGGAACGGAGCCCCAAGCTGTCTATAGCGAACTCAACAGGATGTGACGGGGCGCACAAAAACGCCGGGGTGCTGCTAGACCATCAGCTGCCTCGAATGCTTCAACATCTTATGAATAAACGCCTTACGTCTGCGTCGACTAACGTATGCCGAGAATTTTATGCGTTTGCAGGCTGAGCCGCCAACGCGGATTTTGCTGACAGTACCGAACCGCCGCTCTTGTATTCTCGGCCAGATCGGGCCCGTCCATAGGCTGCAGAAAAAAATGCTCGAACGCTAGAGCCTCGTAGCGCTCGGGTTCGCCGTCTACCTGTGGATAGACAAGTTTGAGCTCGTTTCCGTTTGCGAGGACCAAATCGGCATGGGCCTTTGGGCTTACGCAGATCCAGTCGACCCCGCTAGGTGGAAGCAGCGTGCCGTTGGTCTCGATTGCCACCTGAAAGCCCCGGTTGTGGAGCGAATCGATGAGCTCCGTGTCGAGCTGCAGCAGCGGCTCACCACCTGTGCAGACGACGAATCGGCGAGCGCCGGACGCCTCGACGGGCCACCGTAGCGCAATCGCGTCGGCCAATTCGTCCGAGCTGCGAAAGCGGCCACCGTCCGGACCCACACCCACGAAATCGGTGTCGCAGAAGGAGCAGATGGCGCTCGCGCGGTCCGATTGGCGACCAGTCCAGAGGTTGCAGCCAGCGAATCGGCAGAAGACAGCGGCGCGGCCGGTGTGAAAGCCCTCGCCCTGGAGAGTGAAGAAGATCTCCTTGACCGTGTAGTTAGGCATACCGTGCTGGATCCTCGCGGCCCAGGCGAGCAAAGGCGTCGAGGCGCAACCGGCAGGCGTCGCACCGACCGCAGGCCGCGCCATGAGTATCCGGATCGTAGCAGCTCGACGTCATGCTATAATCGACGCCGAGCTCGAGCCCCAGGTTGATTATTTCGGGTTTTGTGAGATCGAGAAGCGGGGCCCGGATGTGGACCGGCGTCGTGCCCTCGACGGCGCCCCGCGTCGCGAGGTTGGCCATCCGCTCATAGGCAGCGACGTACTCGGGCCGGCAGTCAGGATAGCCCGAGTAATCGACAG
>DATEPP010000446.1:0-7836 GCA_035273165.1 Gemmatimonadaceae bacterium | reverse complement strand
AGCCCGAGCATCTCGCGCAGCTCGAGGAGTGGATGCGCAGCTATCATCCCGACGAGCTGTTCGATGCCGAAGGAAAGCTCGTCGCGGAGCTGGCGGAGCTCGCGCCGAAGGGGAATCGACGGATGGGAGCGAACCCACATGCCAACGGGGGGCTGCTCCTTCGCGATCTACTGTTGCCTGATTTTCGCGACTACGCCGTCCCGGTGCCGGCGCCGGGCGAGCGTTCCGCCGAGAGTACGCGCGCGTTAGGCACGTTCCTCCGCGACGTTTTCGCGCTCAACACGCAAGCCGCGAACTTCCGGCTTTTCGGTCCGGACGAGACGGAGTCCAATCGCCTGACGAATGTCTACGAGGCGACGGATAAAGTCTTCATGGAGCCGATCCTTCCGACCGACGAGCATCTGTCGACAGACGGACGGGTCATGGAGGTACTGAGCGAGCATCTCTGCCAGGGATGGTTGGAGGGCTACTTGCTCACGGGACGCCACGGCTTCTTCTCCTGCTACGAAGCGTTCATCCACGTTGTCGATTCGATGTTCAATCAGCACGCAAAGTGGCTGAAGTCGACGCGCGAGATTCCCTGGCGGCGGCCGATCGCGTCACTCAACTATCTCCTGACGTCGCACGTGTGGCGGCAGGATCACAATGGGTTCAGTCACCAGGATCCGGGATTCATCGATCACGTGGTGCAGAAGAAGGCCGACGTCGTCCGTGTGTATCTGCCGCCGGATGCCAACTGTCTCCTCTCCGTGGCTGATCACTGTCTCCGCAGCCGGAACTACGTGAACGTGATCGTCGCGGGAAAGCAGCCCGCACCGCAGTGGCTCGACATGTCCGCGGCGATTCGCCATTGCACGATTGGCATCGGGATCTGGGATTGGGCGAGCACGGACGACGGCGTGGAGCCGGACGCCGTCCTCGCCTGCGCGGGCGACGTGCCGACACTCGAGACGCTGGCGGCGGTCGATCTCCTGCGCCGCCACTTCCCCGACATCGCGCTCCGCGTGATCAACGTCGTCGATTTAATGACTTTGCAATCGGCGTCGCAGCATCCACACGGTCTGTCGGAGGACGAATTCGACTCGATGTTCACGACCGATCGGCCGGTGATCTTCGCCTATCACGGCTATCCGACGCTGATCCATCGACTGACGTACCGTCGACGGAACCACGGGAACTTCCACGTGCACGGCTATCAGGAAGAAGGCACGACGACGACGCCGTTCGACATGACGGTGCTGAACGAGTTGGATCGATTCCACCTTGCGGGAAGCGTCGTCGACCACGTGCCGCGGCTGGCGAGGATCGGAGGGCATTTCAAGCAGATGCTGCGCGACTCGCTCGTCGAGCATGATCACTACGTGCGCGAGCACGGAGACGACATGCCGGAGATCAAGGACTGGAAATGGTCGGGCGACGCGGCTGGCGGTGAGGAGCGAGGGCGGAGGAAGGATATCGATTGAGTGAACGGCGCGAAGAGCGGGCCGAGAACTACGGGCCGAAAAGAGCGGACCGAGAACTACGGGCCGAGAACTACGGGGCGAGAAGAGCGGCAAAGTGGCGGACCGAGAGGGGCGCACTGGCCTGTCATTCCGAGGAGCGCAGCGACGCGATCAGAGCGAGCGAAGGCTGCTGATCGCCGAGCATGGATCGCGACGTCGCTGGACCAGTCCAGGTGCGAGATGGCAGGGCCGAGAGGGCAGGCGTCAGAGCAACAGCGGCGTCAGACTGACGGCTGTCTGATTTCTGATATCGCTCTCGATCTCACGCCTGTCGTCTCGCTCCTGGCTTCTCGTTCCTGGACTCGCTGTCGACGTCGCGATGGCTGCATCGGCTATCCAGCTTTCCCGGAATAGAATCACTGCAGTTCGCTTTTCGTCGCGAAGTCGTAGAGGGTAACGCGGCGGAGGTGGTAGTAGCCGGTCCAGACGCTGCGCAGAGACTGGATGTAGGCGGTGAGCGCCTGGTTCTTCTCGTTCTGGGCGATGAAGAGATCGCTGATGCCGATCTTGCCGATGACGTAGCGGTTCTTGGCGACCTCGAAGCGCTTGCTCGCGACCGTGTCCGCCTTCGCCGAGATCGCGAGCTGGCGGAGGGATTGCGTGAGTTGGAGGGCTGCATAACGAGCGTCCTCCATGAGCTGCTCGCGGCGCTGGCGCGAGGTGCTGGCGACGCGGGCCTGCTCGGCGCGCGCGGCCTGCAGGTCGGCGTGGCCCGCCCCCCATTGGAAGAACGGGATCGTGATGCCAAGGCGAAAGCTCTGCTTCGGGAGCGGAGAGGCGTACGCCGTACCGAAGAGGGGCGACGTCTGATTCATGCCGTACCCCGCGCCTAACGATGCGGTGAGTCCGTTCCTGAACCGCGCTTCGGTCTCGGTCCGCTTCGCGGAGACGGAATCGAGCTCTGCCTGCTGCATCAGACTCGAGTTCCGGAGCGCCTCGCGGACGGCGACGTCCGGATCGGCCTCGATCGTCGGCACCTGGTTCGGGGCCGCGATGGCGAGCGTGTCGGTACCATGCACGTTGATCAGCCGCCGCAACGCCGACTCTGAGCGATCGCGCTCGAGACGCGCGCCGTCGACTGCCGCCCGAGCGTTCAGGAGGGCGAGCTCGCTCGCGAGGAGATCGTTCTCGCCGATCTTCCCCACCTCGTACCGACCCTTGTTGAGCGTATACAGGGTGTCGTTGACCGCGGCATTCGCGGTCGTGTTCTGCAACGCGACCATCGCGGCGTAATAGTCGAAGAACGCCGATGCCGTCGATGCCGCGTTGTCCTCCCGAGCCTCCAGATACTGCTGTTCGGCGACGGACGAGCGGAGGATTTGCGCGCGCGTATCCCACAGTTGCTCGCGCGGCTGGAAGAGATTCTGGTCGATCTCGATCTGAAATGGCGTGGATTTCCACGTCCGGCTCGGATTCGCGCCGTTGCCGGTGTTTGTCGTCTGGTCCAGACGATCGAGCAGGGACGTGACCTTGAGCGTGCCGCCCAGCCACGGCAGCGCCTGCGTCACGGCCACACCCATGTTCGACTCATTCTGGCTCTGCGGCGCGAAGACCGTCTCGCCAGTCGAGAGGAGTACCGGAACGACGGCGTGATTGTAGTTCGCCACGTCCCCCTGCAGCTCGATCTGCGGGAGCAGGCGTGCATTGAAGGCGCGATCTTTCGCGCGAGCTTCATCGAGGGCACTGCGCGCGGCGCTGGCCGCGGGTCCCTGCTTTGCGGCGAGGGTGATCGCGTCCTGGAGCGTGAGCGGCGTCTGTTGCTGAGCGGCGGCGGGCGCGGCGAGCATCACCGAGCAGACGAACGACAGCGCACCGCGGACGCGGCGGGTGGATGACTGCATAGTCGTTAGGCGAAGGGCCGGCGCTACTACTCGTAGCGCAGGCAGACCACAGGATCCTGGCGCGCGGCGCGCCAGGCGGGAACGATGCCGAAGAGCAGACCGACGGCGACGGACACGCCGAAGGCGACGACGACGGACAGCAGCGACACGATGGTGTGAATCCCCGCGGCGCGCTCGATGATGAAGCTGAGGATCGCGCCGATGAGGATTCCCGCGAGCCCTCCGGCGAGACTGATCATGACCGCCTCGCTGAGGAACTGCGCGAGCACGTCCTTCTGGGTGGCGCCGACGGCGCGCCGGACACCGATCTCCTTGATGCGCTCGAGGATCGAGGCGAGCATGATGTTCATGATGCCGATGCCACCGACGACGAGCGAGATCGACGCGATGGCGCCGAGGACGATGTTGAAGATCGTCTTCGTCCGCTGCTCCTGCTTGAGGAGGAGCTCCGGCACCGTGATCTCGAAATCGACGACGTCGTTATGCCGCCGCGTCAGCAGACGACGCAGCACGTCCGCTACCTGCGGCACCACGGCCGCGCGATCGACCTGGACGATGACCTTGTCGAGCTGGTGGTAGTTGCGCTTCTCGGCGCGCTGGTCGTCCGTCTCGGACGAATCGGGCTGGCTGAACTCGCGCGCGGCGAGCTCCATCTCCTGCTGCGTGACCTCGGCGCGATTCCGGTAGCGGAGCAGCATCGTCGGGAGCGGGACGTAGACGTCCATGTTCGCGTCGCGGATGCCTAACCGCTGGGCCGTTTCCGCCGAGACCTTGCGATCCTCGAGGACGCCGACGACGGTGAGCCACTGGTTGCCGACCTTCACGGTGCTGCCGATCGGCTCCTCGGTCGTGAAGAAGCGCGATTTCACACCCTGACCGATGATGGCAACGGCGGATGCCGCATCGTAGTGCGGACGGGCAAACGGTGCTCCCTCCGCCAGCTTGAGGTTCATGAGACGGAAGTACGACGAGTCGACGCCGACGAGCTTGCCCGAGCGATGCCGGCCCTCGCGCGTGAGGACGGTGTTGGTGACGACTTCGCTGCTCGTCGCGGCAACGTCGGGGATGATCTCGGAGATGCTCTCGGCGTCGAGGTAGGTCAGACCCGGAGTGAAGCGCTTCGACTCCTTCTTGTCGTCCTTGTCGACCTTGCCTTCCTTCTGCTCGATGATCGGCGTGACGACGATATTATTTGCGCCGAGGAGACGCATCTGCTCGAGGATCTCCTGCTCGGCGCCGTTGCCGATGGCGAGCATGGCGATGACGGACGCGACGCCGAAGAGGATGCCTAACGAGGTAAGGCCGGCGCGCAGCTTGTTGTGCCCGACCGCCTCGGCGGCGGTGCGGGCACTGAAAGCGACCTGGGTCGCCAGCTCGCGGCTGTTCATGTCATCCCGAGCAGCGCAGCGAGGAGGGATCTGCTCTGAGTAGGCTCAGACAAGAGCGGATCCCTCGCTTCGCTCGGGATGACAATTAACGCGGGGGCACATTCGCGGGCTTCGCCGCCGGAATGGTGACCGACTTGGCTGTGTCGCCGTCAACCGATGCGGGAGCTGCGGGCTTGAGGCCCGGGATCAGCTGGGCTTTCAAAGTTGCTCTATCGGCGGGCGGGACGAGGAGCACCTTGTCGCCCTTCTGGAGGCCGCGCTTGACGACAATCTCGTTGTCGTTCATCACGCCGACCTCGACCTGCTGCTTCACGACGTGACCGCCGTCGCGCTTGTAGACGAAGGAGAGACCGCCGTCACTCGTCACCGCCTCGATCGGCACCGAGAGTACGTTCGCGATCGACGCCGTCTCGATCGCGTTCGACGTGGTCATGCCAGGCCGGAGCGTCGTGTCTGACTGTTCGATGTTGATCTTCACCTCGAAGACCTTCGAGTCCTGATTGGGGCGCTGCTCACCGACGTTGGCGACGGAGGTGACGCTGCCCTTGAGCTTCTTCGTCGGATCCGCGTCGAGCGAGATACTGACCTTCTGACCGACCGCCACCTTCCGGACGTCCACTTCATTGACATAGGTGTCGGATTCCATCTGCGCGAGATCGGGCAAGGTCGCGACGGTCGGCTCCCACGGGCTCCATTGCGAGCCCACGCCCTTCTTCTTGCCGTTCCATTCACGAACGTAGATCACCATGCCGGGCGTCGGGGCTTTGATGGTGAAGCTCGCCATGACGTCCTGAATGATCTTCAGCTGATTCGCCTGACGATCGCGATCGGCGCTGACCTCGGCCATCTTCGCGACCGCCTGCTTGAGCTTTGTCTGATAGTTGACCTTCGACTGGTCGAACGCGCGCTGCGACTTTTCGTAATCGATCTCGGCTTGGCGCTTGATCGTTGGCGCTTCGTACTGCGCCTGTTCCTTGGCGAGCTTCTTTTCTTCGAGCGTGTATTCGGCGGTGCGAATGTCTTCACGAGCCGTTGCGAGATTGAGCGCGGAGTCGAGCTGGGCGCTCGTGTACTGCGCCAGGGCCTTCTGCAGGTTGAGAGAGACCTCGGTGAGCTTCGCCGCGGCGGGGCCCTTGTCGAGCTCGGCGATGATGTCGCCCTCCTTCACCACTGAACCCTCTGGGACGATCGAGGCGATCTTCGTCTGATAGACGTTGGCCATCTGCGCGTTGGCAGGTCCGGTGACCTGAACGAATTTGCGCGCGCGGAGCTCGCCGGTCGTCGTCACGGTGACATGGAAGGCTCCTTCCTTCACTGTCGCCGTGACCGCGGACTCGTCGCCGGTGGCGGCAGGCCCAGACCACTTGTACCAGGCGATCGGTCCCGCGACGAAGAGGGCAAGAACGAGGAGGAGCAGCCAGCGCTTGCGAAGCTGTTGCATAGTCACGATCCGCCAGAGAATGGCTGAGACGCGCCGCTGCTCGTGCGGCACGCCGTTTGTCGTCCAGCCTAGCGTCAGTTTTCGCTCACGGCAACCCGACGATCATTAGGATTGGCTAATAATCCGAGCGGGCCCGACTTACCAAGGTGGGCCTGTTGGGATCGGGCGTCCAGTTGGACACGCGATCCGGACAAAGCGTTGACAAGCGCGCGTGACGCGTGGCGCGGCGAAGGTCATTCTGATCGCAAAGCAAGCAGCGGATCGGTTCGGGCGGCCTTCCGCGCCGGGATGTACGTCGCGACCAGGGCTGCGGCAATCAAGAGCAGCGACACTCCAACGAAGGTCAACGGATCCCCCGAACGAACACCATACAGAAAGCCCGACATCGACCGCGTGAGCAGCAGCGCGCCCACGACGCCGATCGCGGCGCCGGTGAAGGCCACGGACATCCCCTCCCGCACCACCATGCGCACCACGGTGAAAGGCTCCGCGCCTAACGCGAGCCGGACGCCGATCTCGTGGAGTCGGCGCGATACGGCGTATGTCATTACGCCGTACACGCCGACCGCCGCGAGCACGAGCGCCACGGCCGCAAACGCGCCCAACAGCACGAGCGTGAAGCGTGGCCGAGCGTTCGCTTCGCTCACCACCTGATCCATCGTCCGGATCTCGGCAACGGGCAGATTGCGATCGAACGACCAGACGGCGGCGCGGACTGCCGGAGCGAGCGACGCCGCGTCACAGTCGGGCCGCGGGCCGCAGTTGGCGCGGACCACGAGGGACATGTACCCGACATGCGGCGCCGTATTCGTCAGGTAATTGCCTTCCTGCAACCAGGGAACGTAGACCTCCTCGCTCGGTGGCGCGGCCCAATCCGAGCGGACCGCGTTCTTCACGACGCCGACGACGGTCATCCATGTACTGGCGCCAGACGGACGATCGAAGGTGATGCGTTTGCCGATCGCGCTCTCGCCCGGCCAGTGCTTTCTCGCCATGTACTCGTTGATCACCACAACGGGGGGTGCACCGAGACGATCGCTGCGAGCGACGTCGCGGCCGGCGCGCACCGGAATGCCCATCGCGGCGAAGTAGCCGGGGAGCACGACACGGTAGGCGGCCGTCGGCACGTCACCAGTTTTCGGGACCGCGCGCCCCTCGACGAAAAAGCCCATTCCCCACAGATCGCCGACGATGGGCACGTGATTGATCGCGCTTGCACGGGCGACGCCGGGAAGCGCATTGAGGCGGTCGATCAGATCCTCCATGAAGCCGACGCGGCGCGCCGGCGAGCCGACGCTCGAGCCGGTGTACGACACGACCATCGTCACGACGCCGCGCGGGTCGAATCCCGGGTCGATCTGACGCAGGGCGATGACGGTGCGAATCGCGAGGCCGGCGCCCGCGAGCAGCACGAGCGCGAGCGCGAACTCGGATGCGACGAGGATGTCGCGAAGCCGGTACTGTCGCGCGCCCGCCGTCGTGCCTCGTCCACCTTCCCGAAGCGCAGCGGCGAGCCTCGGCCGGGACGCGCGAAGCGCCGGAGCAATGCCGAAGAGCAAGCCAGTGGCGACCGTGACCAGCGCCGTGAATGCGATCACCCGCGTATCGAGGCCGATCTCGCCGGCACGCGGCAGGCCCGCACCGCCGAGCGCGACGAGCGCGCG
>DATEPP010000445.1:0-1762 GCA_035273165.1 Gemmatimonadaceae bacterium | reverse complement strand
AGCGGCGCGGAGCAGATCTTCGGCGACGGTGTGCGGGAGACGGCGTTCCTGATCGGTGTTCGCTCGACCGGAACGCGAAGTTTCGTGTCTGCTCAACTCGGGCCGTCAACGGTCCATCGATTCCATACCTGCGATTGCTCCGGCAATGACTGGACGGGCCCGACGCGCGGAGGCCTCGCCTTCGATGTCGCGGTGCAGGGGAATTGGACGATCCCCGGGATCGGTTTCGACGCGTTCGGCGATCTCTCTCCGTCAAGCCACCGCTATGCGGCGCTGGCGGTGATGGTGCAGCTCGGGTGGTTTGGGGAGTGATACTCGCCGCATCCTGCAAGCAGGGACGGGGAGAAGATCGGGCCGCCACGTAATCGCGCCCTTCGACGGCGGTGAATATCTTCACCGCAACCGAACTCCCCGGACATCGATCCAATGACGCTCCGACACGGCGCTACAGTCATCGCCTCGGCACTCGTTTGTCTCTTCGCGCTGAACGGCTGCGCGCGGGACACCGCCTCCGGCGGCCAGCGTGTGGTGTGCGTCTCGAAGCAGATCAACGAGTACCTCTACGACATTCACGCCGAGAGCGTGCTCGTTGCGCGAGACCTGACGTCGATCTATCCAGCACAGATCACGAAGCTTCCGTCCGTCGGCTACCATCGCGCGCTCAGCGCCGAGGGGATCATCTCGATGAGGCCGACGATGCTGCTGACCGATGGGAATCTCGGACCGGCGGCGGTTGTCGATCAGGTGAAGAAAGTCGGGATTCCGGTGCTCGAGCTGAAGCCTGGGTCTACGCCGGAGGACGCTCAGGAGCTGATGAAGCGTCTCGGACGAGAGTTCCATCACGAGCGTGACGCGGATAGCGTCGTTGCCGAGTGGACGCGCGACATGTCCGCAGCGCTCGCGGATTCAGCGCAGTGGGCGACGGCGGCAAAGCCGCGCGTCCTCGTCATGCACTTCGGCCAGATCGCGAACGATTATCTGGCGATGAAGCGGGGGACCTCGGCCGACCAGATCGTGCGTTGGGCGGGCGGCGTCAACGCCATCGACTCCGTCGGCGGGATGCTCCGCCTCACGCCGGAGCTGATCGCGAAGGCGGCGCCGGACGTGATCATCGCGACGGACGTCGGGTACGACCGGTTAGGCAGTGCGGCGAAATTCGCGACGCTGCCAGGGGTCTCCCTGACGCCGGCAGGGAAGTCGCAACGCGTCTATCGCGTCGACGAGACGGAAGTGATGTACTACGGGCCGCGCACGCCGGCGACGCTACGCAAGGTGGCGCAGTGGCTGCACCCGGCGCAGCGAGTCAATTGACGCGACGCGGCTACGCGGGGACCTACCTCGCGCTCGCCCTGCTACTCATCGCCGCCCTCATTTCCTCGGCTGGCATCGGGGCGTTCTCGTTCGCGCCAGCGCGCATGGCGCGCTTCCTCGCGGAAGGCGCGGGATGGTTGCCGCCTAACGAAGCAGACGCGCTGGGGCGCAATGTCTTTCTGCAACTGCGGCTCCCTCGTGTCCTCGTTGGCGCGCTCACGGGTGCGGTGCTCGGGGTATCCGGCACACTGATGCAGGGGCTGTTTCGCAACCCGATCGTCGAGCCCGGGCTCGCCGGCACGTCGGCAGGGGCGGCGTTAGGCGCCGCGCTCGTATTCGTGCTCGGGAGCGGCAGCGCGCTCGCATTCACGCGTCCGCTGGGCTCGTTCGCGGTGCCGGCGCTCGCGTTCGCGGGCGCGTTCGGGGCGACGCTCGTCGTCTACCGAGTGTC
>DATEPP010000444.1:0-1600 GCA_035273165.1 Gemmatimonadaceae bacterium | reverse complement strand
CACGGAGCTGCGCAGCTTTGCCGCTGGGATTCGTGGTGATCAGGACGCGGTGCTCGCGGCCATTCTCTTTCGGTGGAGCAACGGGCAGGTGGAGGGCCAGGTGAACCGCCTCAAACTCGTGAAGCGCACGATGTAACGGCCGGGCCAGCCTCGGCCTCCTCCGGCGACGCGTGGTCGGCGTCGCATGAGGAGTTTCGAACGACCACGCGCCGATCACCAAAAGTTGCGCAGATCCAAAATCACCCGGTGCTAACACTAGGACGACTGGTCTTCTCCCCAAAGAGGAGTCACTCAGAGTGTTAGGCCGAGAGTCGGTGGGTTGAGGTGGTGGTGTTCTCCAGGTGTTCTTTGGTAAACTCTGCCGGGGTTCGATTGCCTAAGCTGGAGTGCGGGCGGACCTCGTTGTAGTCACGCCGCCACTGCTCAATCTGAAACCGCGCGTCGGTGAGGTCGAGGAACCAGTGCGCGCCGAGACACTCGTCCCGGAAGCGCGCGTGAAAGCTCTCGACGTACGCGTTCTCGACCGGCTTGCCCGGCCGGATGAACACCAGCTCGACGCCGTGGCGATAGGCCCAGATGTCGAGTGCGCGCGAAATGAACTCGGGCCCGTGATCGACGACGATGCTCTTCGGCAAGCCGCGCTCCCCGGCGAGCTGCTCGAGCGCCGCGATCACGCGTACCGCCGGCAGCGACGTGTCGGCGTCGATCCGCGGGCACTCGCGCGTGAATTCGTCGACCATGGTCAGACAGCGAAAGCGCCGGCCGTTGACGCACGCATCGTGAATGAAATCCATCCCCCAGCGCTCGTTGCGCTGCGACGGCGCCGAGAGCGGCACGCGCGGCGCCATGACGTGCTTCGCGCGATGCCGCCGCACCATGAGGCGTTCCTCGCGATAGAGGCGGTAGACGCGTTTGAGATTCACCACGAGACCTTCGCGGCGCAGGAGCACGTGCAGCCGCTTGTAGCCGAACCGCGGCCGCAGCTTCGCGAGCTCCTTCAGGCGATCGCGAAGTGGCGCATCGCGCACCGGCCGTTGCGGCCGATAATGCCAGCGTGATCGGGAGAGCCCAATCACGCGCATGGCCCGCCGGGCGCTGACGTCGTAGGCGGCTCGCAGATGGGTGACGACCCGCCGCCGCTGTTCCGTCGTCACCATTTTCGCCCCGCCACGTCTTTGAGCATCGCGATGTCGAGTGCCTGGTCGGCGACGAGCTTCTTCAGCCGGCGATTCTCATCCTCGAGCATCCGGAGCCGTTTCGCCTCGCTCACCTGCATGCCGCCGTAGGCGCGCCGCCAGCGGTAGTAGGTCTGCTCGGTAATGCCGTGCTTGCGGCAGATCTCGGCAAGCTTCGACTCCTTCTTCGCGGCCTCGTTCAGGATCGCGACGATCTGCTCAGCGCTGAAGCGGGACTTCTTCATGAGTCCTCCCCCTCGCGGGGTTCAGGACTCCCAACCTACTCACTGACTCCGCTCGCGGGGAGAAGACCAGATCGATAGACGAATCCAAGAGGCTTGGAGCGCCCGTCCCGACGAAGTGCAACCGGAGCTGCTAGCGTTTTTTCGGCGGGAGAAACAGGACCTCACGCCAGCGGCGAAGTC
>DATEPP010000443.1:0-2355 GCA_035273165.1 Gemmatimonadaceae bacterium | reverse complement strand
ACCGTTCGACCGCTTCATCGCCGAGCTGACGCAGACCCAGAAGGCGGCACAGTGGCACTTCGCGCCGCAAAACGTCGAGCTCAATGCCGGCGAGAATGTCTTTGCACTGAACGTCGGCGGAGAGGTGCACACATTCACGCGCGTCGCCCAGTTCGGGGGCGGAATCATCCCGTTGCTGAATGATCTCACGGGCAACGCGACGGTCGCCCCCGAGTGCACGACGCTCGAGGCCGATGACTTCGTCGCGCCGGGCGGGCTGTACACCGCGGAGCTCAATACGGACGAGGTCCAACACTTCCAGTGCTGCATCCACCCCTGGATGCGCGCCGACGTCAAGATGAAGCATCTGCACAGCTAGGATCATCGCCGGATGGTCACGAGGCCCGGGATGCGCGACGCGCACCCGGGCCTTATCATTGTGCGCCCTTTGTCCAGCCGTGAGACATCCGTGCGCGCACCCACCTTCGATCCTGCCCATCAGGCATCATTCGAGTCGACGCTCGCTCGCCGAGCACCGGGCGTCTACACACCGGCATCGGCACCGACGCCAACGTGGAGCGTCGCGAGACGAATCCTCTTTCGTTTCGTGTTTGCTTATCTCGTGCTCTACAACCTGCCCTTCCCGATCGGCGGCCTCCCGCTTACGGAGACGGTAAAGGGCTGGTACGACAAGCTCTGGCAGGCCGTCGTACCCTGGTTCGCGGCGCACGTGCTCCATCTCGCGAAGCCAATCACCATTTTCAGTAACGGCAGCGGCGACACGACCTTCGACTATGTTCTCGTTCTCGTCTTTGCCCTCCTTGCCGCGCTGACGACGGTGGTGTGGTCGCTGCTCGACCGTCGCGCGAAGGCCTACCCGCGCCTCGCGTTCGGCCTCCGCATCTACGTCCGCTATGTACTGGCCTACGCGCTGCTCGGCTACGGCGCGTTCAAGGTGATCCAGACTCAGTTCCCCTACCCATCGCTCGACCGGCTCCTCGAGCCGTATGGCGAGTTCTCACCAATGGGAGTCGTCTGGTCGTGGATGGGAGTTTCCTACGCATACAATCTGTTCGCGGGCCTTGCCGAGATGGTGAGCGGCTTTCTGCTCTTTTTCCGGCGGACCGTCATGCTCGGCGGGCTCCTCGCGATCGCGGTGATGAGCAACGTCGTAATGATCAATTTTGCTTTCGACGTGCCGGTGAAGCTGTACTCGTCGCATCTGCTGCTGATGGCGATCTTCCTCGTCGCGCCCGACGCGCGCCGGCTGATCGATGCCTGCGTGATGAATCGCGGCATGCGCGCCACCGACCTCGGCGCCGCCTTCGCATCACGCCGCATGCGCATCACCGGAGCGGTGGCCAAGACCGTCTTCGTCCTCGCGGGAGTGATCTCGCCTCTCTGGATGTCGCGCTCCTTCCGACGCCAGATCGCTGTCCGTCCGCCGCTCTATGGCATCTGGGAGGTAGATTCCTTCGTGCGCGGGCACGAGGCACTCCCCGCGCTCGTCGGCGACTCGGTGCGCTGGCGTCGTCTCGTCTTCGGCTATCCCGGCGGAGCCTCGGTGCGGCTCCTCAATGATTCGACGCGCGGCTATCGCGTCACCGCGGACACGGTGAAGCACACGCTGGTGCTGTCGTCCCGCCGCGATTCGTCGTTCAAGCTTCCGCTCGCGTACGCGCGAGGCGGAGCGCGGAACGACTCGCTACGACTCGACGGCATGCTCAATGGAGATTCGCTCCACGTTCGCCTTCATCGTCTCGACGAGACCAGGTTCCTGCTGGTGAGCCGTGGCTATCACTGGATCAACGAATTCCCGCTCAACCGCTGACGCGAGCGACGTCGCCGCCGGCAGCGGGCCCGTGCTGCTCTACGACGGGACGTGCGGCTTCTGCGCTCGATCGGTGCAGTTCGTCCTCCGGCACGAGCGGCCCCACGGCACGCTGCGCTTCGGCCGGCTCGAAGGCCCGTTAGGCACCGCGCTGCGCGCGCGGCATCCCGAGCTCGCCGCTGTCGATTCGGTCCTCTGGTACGAGCCCGCCACGGCGTCCGCGCCCGAGCGCATCCTCTGGCGCTCTCGCGGCGCGCTCCGCGTCGCCCGCTACCTCGGCGGTGTGTGGGCACTGCTTGCGTCGTTAGGCGCGCTCGTCCCCCGCCCCATCCGCGACGCCGTTTACGACTGGATCGCCCGCCACCGCCACGAGCTTGCCGCCGACGCCTGCCTCGTTCCGACGCCGGACCAACGGGCTCGCTTCATCGACTAGCGAGTCACCCCAAGCAAAATAAAGGAAATCGGGCGCGCCGCGCGCCCGCTTCCTTGTGAGGTCGCCGTTCTCGGCCCGCCTTTCTCGGACCGTAGTTCTCGGACCGTAGTTC
>DATEPP010000442.1:0-2106 GCA_035273165.1 Gemmatimonadaceae bacterium | reverse complement strand
GGTACGCGCCTGAACGTCCGCACCATTTCGATGATCAGATGCTGGAGCTCGCGCGCGGCGTGATAAGCGCGGAGTTTATCGACGTTGCCCATGGGGAAAGCATTGTCGCGGACACCGAGTGAAGCGTCACCCATTGTCCGCCTGGCGTTCCGCTTTCACGCAGGCGACCGATCTACGCTATTCCGCGTCGCCTTCCCGCGTCGAAGTTTCCCGTCGCAGTTCCTGCAGTCGCCCTTCCTGCAGTCGCCCTTCCTGCAGTCGCAGTTCCTGCAGTCGCAGTTCCTGCAGTCGCCGTTCCGCCAGTCGTAGTTACGGCAGTCGTAGTTACGGCAGTCGTGGTTCCGGGGTTGCGCTTGCCCAGTTGCGTGCGTCCTCTCAGTTTGGTGGCTCCTCACTCTTCCCGCCGTTGCCGTGGAACACGTCGTCGACGCGATCACCTACTTCGTCGTCTTTCTCTTCTCGACCACCCTGCACGAGGCCGCGCACGCGTGGGCGGCGCTGCGAGGCGGTGATCTCACCGCGTATAAGGGTGGCCAGGTCACGCTCGACCCGCGCCCGCACATCAAGCGCGAGCCATTCGGGATGGTGGTGCTGCCGCTCGTGAGCGCGCTGGCGACCGGCTGGCCGATGGGCTATGCGAGCGCGCCGTACAACCCCGACTGGGCGCGCCGCTATCCGCGACGCGCGGCGCTCATGGCGCTGGCTGGTCCCGGCGCCAACCTGCTGCTCGTTATCATCGCCGCGCTCGCGCTGCGAGTCGGTGAAGGGGCGGGAGTGTTCTGGGCGCCGGAGCGCATTCACTTCGGCTTCATCGCCTCGTCGCACGCGAGCGCGACGTGGGAGGCGATGGCCCGGCTGCTGAGCGTCGTCTTCTCGCTCAACCTGCTTCTCTTCGCCTTCAACCTGCTGCCGTTCTTTCCGCTCGACGGCAGCGCCGCGATCACGCTCCTGATGAATCGCGAGACGACGAAACGTTACCAGGAATTTCTCTGGTCGACGCCGATGCTCGGCTGGATCGGGCTGCTCGTCGCCTGGAAGCTGTTCGATTTCGTTTTCGGGCCGGTGTTCACGGCGGCGGTGAACCTGATCTATCACGGGGTTACGTACAGCTAGACAGGCCTGACCAGTCGACGCGATCTAAGGGGTGGATCTTCGCGGCTGACGAACTTCGCCAGTACCTTATCGCGTGGAGATCACCCGGCTCGCTCCCTTCCTCGAGTACCTCGATCGCGTCCACGAGCGCACGCGGCGCGTCATCGCGCGCATTCCGCCCGCGGAGCTCGAGTGGACACCCGCGCCAGCGAAGTTCAGCTTCGGCGATATCGTTAGGCACCTCGCGACGATCGAGCGCTACATGTATGCCGAGACGGTTCACGGGCGGCGGAGCGCCTACCCGGGGCACGGCCGCGATCTAGCCGACGGCTACGAGGCGACGATGGCCTTCTACGACCGGCTACACGGCGAGTCTCGCGCGCTCTTCGCCCAGCTCACCGATTCCCGGCTCGCCGAGAAGTGCCGCACGCCCGCCGATACACCCATCACGGTAGGCAAATGGCTGAGGGCGATGATCGAGCACGAAGCGCATCATCGCGGCCAACTCTACCTCATGCTCGGCATGCGCGGCGTCGAGACGCCGCCGCTCTATGGCCTGACGTCCGAGGACGTCCGAGCGCGATCTATGTAGCTCGAGCGGCGCAAAGTTGCGGATTGGCGCGGCGTAGTCCACGTTGGACAGTGCCCCAGCTGACCCTCCGGAGATCTTCGATGCCCCACCTCAGTCGATTCACGCCCGCCGCGCTGGCGACGTGCTTCACGATGCTCGCGTCGCCTCTCGCGGCGCAGCAAGCCAAGCCCACCGTCGCTCAGTTCCTAAGTCCCTCGTCGCCGCTCGAGCTCGCCCGGGCCAGGAACGCGGACCGCGTCGCCTGGGTGGCGTATGAGCGCGGAATGCGCAACGTGTACACCGCGGCAGCGCCGGACTTCAAGGCCGTGCGGCTGACGAGCTTCATGCAGGACGACGGCGTGGACGTCTCCGAGGTCGATCTCTCCGATGATGGCTCGATCGCGATCTTCATGCGCGGGACGGAGCCGAACCGGCAAGGATGG
>DATEPP010000441.1:0-15838 GCA_035273165.1 Gemmatimonadaceae bacterium | reverse complement strand
GCCGGGTACGGGCAGTCGCGAGTCGTGGCGCTTGTCGCGGCCACGCGCGAGGTAGTCCATCGTGCCGGCATATCCATGCTCCAGCCAGTCGTCGAATGCAGGCCCCGTCTCGGCGGCACCGAGCGTACAGATGCCGACGAGATCGAAGCCCACGCCAAATGCCTGGGCTTTGAGTCGGTCCTCGAGCGAAAGCGCGGCGGCCGTGCTCATTTGCCTCGCACCGCCCAGCGTGCATAGCGAGCGACGTCCTCGGCTGGCGGTACGGCATCGGCGTCGCCATAGGCCGTGTACATGCGCCAGCGGAGGTAGTCGCGGTCGGGAATTGGCAGAAAGGGCGCGCGACGGAACCACCGTCGCCGGCGAAAGCGCCAGCCGACACGCACGAGCGCCGCCGCGAGCGGCGGGTCTCGTAAGGCGCGGAGCGCGAGCGTCAGCGTAAGGCGTGGCCAGCCCATCGTCAGTGGTACGGGGGTGATGCGCGAAAGGTAATGCACGGGTCTGCGACGGGCCGCTGCGCGACGCCGAGTCGGCTACGTCATGCGGCGTATGTGGCGGCACGTGTGCGGCGTCGAGCTTCTCTCTGTACCCAGTGAGGATGGAATCTCGATGCGCCATACCAGCTCGCCCACCGATTCCGGCACGTTCCGTACGCCGCAACCAGTGGGATCACCATCGCAGTACTGTGCCGAAGTGGTCAACGATGTCCACACGCGGCTCAATGCCACGCGCGTGCATGCTGTCGTCGACGTGCGCAGTGTCGCGGACGCGCGCGACGTCATTCAAGATGCCGCGCCCGGCGCCGCGATCTGCATCGCCGGTGGACGACATGCGATGGGCGGTCAGCAGTTCGCCGAGAATGGCTTGCTCCTCGACACCCGCCGATTCGACCACGTGCTCTCGCTCGACACGGAGCAGGGACTCGTCGAGGTGGAAGCGGGAATCCAGTGGCCGGCGCTGGTGCGGCGGCTGCACGAGCTCCAGCCAGGCAGCAGCGCACCATGGACGATCCGCCAGAAGCAGACGGGCGCGGACCGCTTGAGCATCGGCGGCGCGCTCTCGGCCAACATCCACGGCCGTGGCCTCACGATGTGCCCGTTCATCGCCGACGTGGATTCGTTCACGCTCGTTGGCGCCAACGGCGTCGTGCAGCGTTGCTCGCGCACGGAAAATCGGGAGCTCTTCCGCCTAACGATCGGTGGCTATGGGCTCTTCGGCTTCATCGCGACGGTGACCTTGCGACTGGTGCGCCGGCGGCGCCTGCGTCGTGATGTCGAGATGGTCACGACCGAGCGGCTGATGGATGTGCTCGAGCAGCGGATCCGTGCCGGCCACCTCTACGGCGACTTTCAGTTCGCGATCGACCCGCGCTCGCCGGACTTTCTCCATCGCGGCATTCTCGCGACGTACGCTCCAGCGGCCGACCGGAGCGGCGCGCCGAGAGCGGAACTCACGCTCTCCGCGGCGCAATGGCGCCAGCTACTGCTTCTCGCGCACGTCGACAAGACGCGCGCTTTCGAGCTCTATGCCGCCCACTACATCGCGTCGTCGGGGCAGGAGTACTGGTCGGATGAGCATCAGCTGTCGATCTATCTCGATGACTATCACAGCGACGTGGATGCGCGGCTCGACGCGCATGGCTACGACGCCCCCGGAACCGAGATGATCACCGAGCTCTACGTCCCCGTTGATCGGCTCGAAGCCTTCCTCGGCGCGGTCCGCGACGACTTTCGGCAGAACGAGGTGGACGTCATTTACGGCACGATCCGGCTCATCGAGCGGGACGACGAGAGCTTTTTGCCGTGGGCGCGACAGCGTTCGGCATGCGTCATCTTCAACCTCCACACACCACACACTCCTCTGGGGCTCGCGAGCTCGGCCGCGACCTTTCGCCGACTGATCGATCACGCGATCGCGCGGGGCGGGAGCTACTACCTCACCTATCATCGGCACGCGCGCCGAGATCAGCTCCTCGCCTGCTATCCTGAACTGCCGGAGATGCTTCGGCGGAAGCGGGCATACGATCCCGAGGGGAAATTCCAGAGCGAGTGGTACCGCGCGATCTCGGCGCTCGCTCGTTAGGCGGCGATCGTCCGGCGCGCGCGCTCCATGAACGAGATGCCGTCGAGGCCGGCGGGGGTGTCGATGCCTAACGCGGCGAGCGCGCTTGGCATGACGTCCACCGTGCGACGCGGAACGCTCGCCGGCGGCCGATTCACGACGAGCGGAACGAGCATGTGCTCACGATGGAGCGCGCCGTGCGAGCTGACGTGTGGAATCGGTTCGTACCGGGCGCGGAAGTCCCAATCGCGGGCGGCGGAGAGAATCATGTCGCCGGCACGGGGAGCTCTGGCAATCGTCGCGATCTGGACCACGCAATCGGGATAATCGGTGTCGAGCGTGGCATCGTAGGCAGTACGGGCGTCGACACGGCGAAGGTCAGCGCCCAAACCGAGTGGATCACCGGTGAGCCGGCGATAACCAAACCGGCCGCCTTCGGCCGTGACGACGGCGGTTCCCCGCTGCCGTGAGCGGACCTCGCACCCCTGCGACTCGTTAGGCAGCAGCAGCAGATCCACGGAGGGACGCTCGAGCAATGCCGCGGCGAGCGGCTCCCAGCGCGGCCGGAGCGCGTTCCAGAATGGGCGTCGCCGCTGCTCGAGCTCCACGTACACGTGCGCCATCGCGTTCCCGCTCACCATCACCGCGGCTTGCGGAGCGAGGGTGAAGATCCACGGATGCGACATCACGCGCAGCCCGAAATCCGCGATCCCGCCCGCAAGATCGTCGTGCGAGCGGACTGGCGAGTGTCCGTGGTCGCTCGTGATCCAGATGTGAGTGTCGTCCCAGTACCCTCCTTCTTCAGCATCGACGCGGAGGCGCGCCACGAGCTCGTCGACGATACCGATCGCGTCGCCGACAATGGGCGCGTCGTGGCCCTGCGCGTGCGAGCTCTTGTCGATGCCGGTGAGCGCCGCGAAGACGAAGTCGGGACGTTCGTCGCGCACGCGTCTGACGACCTCCTCGACGACGTCGCGGTCGATGTCGAGCCAGCCGCGAACGTTGCCGCTGAAGTGGGTGCGCGCGACGCGCGCCGTCGACGTCGTCACTCGCGAACGTGGGGCGAGACCGCGACTGATCACGCTCAGCGCGCCGACGCTCCGCGACGCGAGCTCGAACAGCGTCGGCGCCGTCGGATCGAGATCGCGATCGACGCGCCGCATCTGATGACCGACGTAGCTCCGCGCGAACGTCGGGAAGGTGCAGGTCGCTCGGCTCCGGTCGAACCAGCGCAGCCCGGGCAGGCCGATCGCGCCCGGATACCGTCCCATGAGAAATGGCGCGTACGCGGGACCGGTGACGGTCGGAAAGCAGGACGTCACGGTAAAGAACGCGCCCTCCTCGCTCGTGCGCGCAATCGCAGGCGCGACCGGCGGCCGGTCGTTGGTCCGCCCGAGCGCAGCACCGAGCGTGTCGGGCCGCACGCCGTCGGCAATGATGATGATGACGGGCACGTCGATTCAGGTACGAGAGTCGATCGAGAAGAGTCCGGACAGCTCAGCTTTACGCAAGCCGTGAACCCGAGCGTCATGGAACCGAGGCAACTTGCTGGCGAATGCACCTAGTGGCCGCGTAGACTTGTCACATTCCGCCACGCGGTCTCGAGCCTCGGTTGCGCTCGCCATGTCAGATCAGCACTTGAATGCCATCCAGAAACAAGACTAACGGGGTGCGCGGCGCGAAGTCGCGACGATCGGCGGGCCAGGAGAAGCCGACGATTTCAGCGAAAGTGGCGGAAGAGCGGATCGCCGACGAGAATGGCGCCGAGTTGCCGCATGGCGAACGCAGGCGCCAACCGCGGGGTCGGCGCAAGTCGCCGCGCACGGCCTCCGGGAAGCGTTCCGACCCGCAGCTGCTCGCCGCGGCCGCGCTCGAGGCGCAGGAATATCTGCGCGAGCGAACCGAAGCAGGCCACCGGGCCGCCGGACGCACGCCACCTTCGGAGAAAACGCCCGCTCGCGCTTCGGGCGCGACGCGCATCATCGATGACTCGATTCGCAGCTTTGTCGGGCCGGTGACGGAAGACGAGAAGCTCCTCCAGCAGCCGAGCGAGGCCGCGGATTTCACGCGCACCGACCCGTGGCGCGTGCTGCGAATCATGGGCGAGTTCATCGAGGGCTTCGACAACCTCGCGACCGTCACCAAGGGCGTCACGATCTTCGGCTCGGCGCGAACGCACCCCGACGATCCGCAGTACCAGCTCGCGCAGGAGACCGCGCGTCTCCTGGCCCAACAGGGGTTTGCCATCATCACCGGCGCGGGCCCCGGGATCATGGAGGCGGCGAACAAAGGGGCGAAAGACGCCGGTGGCCGATCGATCGGATGCAACATCGAGCTGCCGTTCGAGCAGGGCGCGAACCCCTACGTCGACACGCTCATCAACTTCCGCTACTTCTTCGTGCGGAAGACGATGTTCATCAAATACTCAAACGCGTTCATCATCTTTCCCGGCGGCTTCGGCACGCTCGACGAGGCGTTCGAGGCACTCACGTTGATCCAGACGGGGAAGATCTATCAGTTCCCGGTGATCATGTTCGGGCGGCACTACTGGGCCGGCCTCGTCCGCTGGCTGCAGTCGCGCGTGCTCGGCGAGCGCAAGATCTCGCCCGGCGACCTGAACCTGATTCTTCTCACCGATGATCCGCACGAGGCGTGCTCCGCGGTGGTCGAGGCGTACGAGTCACAGCAGCGCGCGATCCAGCCGCGGGCGGACGCGCGGCGCGCCGCCGCCGACGGTTCGCGCCGGTGATGAGCAAGCTTTCAACACGGACGTAGCCATGGCGAGCAAAAAGCGCGGCAGCTCGGCGCGGGATGGAGGCAAGGGCGAGAACGGCCGGGAGCGCGGGGGCTTCAAGGCGTCGCGTCACGGGGCGGGGCACAAGGCCAACAAGCCACAGCGAGCGTCGGCGGCCGGCCCGAAAGCAGATCAAAAGCGCGCCGCCGAGGAGCGAGAGCGATCCGGCGCGCGGCACACGTCGCACGAGAGCAGCCGCTTCCTCAAAGGCGATCGAATCGATCCACGCCGGATCGACGGCAGCGAGCGCGTCGCGGATCTCATCGACGGGTGCTTCCTCGCCTACAATGCCGCGCGATTGCGCGAAGCGTGTCAGCTGTTCACCCAGAAGATGCTCGATGCCGATGTGACGGTCGGCCTGACGCTCACGGGCGCGCTGACACCAGCCGGCCTCGGAATGGCCGCGATCATCCCGCTCATCGAGAGCGGCTTCGTCGACTGGATCATCTCGACGGGCGCGAATCTGTATCACGACACGCACTTCGGGCTCGGCCTGACGATGCACCGGGGCAACGCGCAGGAGTCCGACGTCGTGCTCCGCGAGGAAGGAATTGTCCGCATCTACGACATCTTCTTCGACTACGACGTGCTCCTGTCGACCGATGCCTTTTTCCGGACGATCATTCAGGGGAAGGACTTTCAGCGGTCGATGTCGAGCGCGGAGTTCCACAATCTTTGTGGGAAGTACGTGCGGGAGCGCGAGAAGGCGTTAGGCATCGGCCAGAAGTCGCTGCTTTCGGCCGCCTATGCGGCCGGCGTACCGATCTACACGTCGTCGCCGGGCGATTCGTCGATTGGGATGAACATCGCTGCGCTCGCGCTCGACGGGAACAAGTGCGTCATCGATCCGAATCTCGACGTCAACGAAACGGCGTCGATCGTGCTCGCGGCAAAGCGCGGCGGCAATAAGAAGGGCGGCGGCCGATCGGCGGTGTTGATCTGCGGTGGCGGAAGTCCGAAGAACTTCATGCTGCAGACAGAGCCGCAGATCCAGGAAGTGCTGGGGATCGACGAAAAGGGTCACGACTACTTTCTGCAGATCACCGACGCGCGGCCGGACACCGGCGGTTTGTCGGGCGCGACTCCGGCGGAGGCCGTGAGTTGGGGAAAGATCGATCCCGATCGTCTCCCGGATGCCGTCGTCTGCTATCTGGATTCGACGGTGGCGCTGCCGCTGCTGACGTCGTACGCGCACGCGCGCCACGCGCGGCGGCCACTCAAGCGGCTGTACGATCGTCGCAACGAGATGCTCGATCGCCTAACGAGCGAATATCGCCGCGCCGGCGGCCAGAGCGCGGCTGCCGAGGATGCGGAAGCGATGCTGCCGATGCACCGGTGAAGTCGGGCGCCTGCGACCCCTAAAACTGCGACTCCTGAAATTGCGACTCCTGAAATTGCGAGTCCTGAAATTGCGAGTCCTGAAATTGCGACTCCTGAAACTGCGACTCCCGAAACTGCGACTCCTGAAACTGCGACTCCTGAAACTGCGACTGAAGAACTGCGACTGAAGAACTGCGACTCAAGAACTGCGACTCAAGAACTGCGACTCAAGAACTGCGACTCAAGAACTGCGACTCAAGAAGTCGTCTTTCCTGTAGTCGCCCTTCTTGCAGTCGCCCCTTCCTGCAGTCGCCCCTCCTGCAGTCGCAGTTTCAGGAGTCGCAGTTTCAGAGTCGCAGTTTCAGAGTCCCAGTCTCAGCTGTCCTACTCTCCTCCTCTCAAATTTTTCTGGCGCACCGCCTTCACGAAGTTCATTCGCGAGTACTCACCGCGCGACGCGATCGCGACGGGCTCGTCGCCGCCGAGGACGTCGCGGAGAATCGCGCTGTCGCTCCAACCAGCCGCGATCTTCGCTTCGATGGCCCCGATCGTCTCCTCGAGGTAGCTGATCTTCGACCCAAGCGCGATCACGGGATCGCGCACCTCGCCGCGATGGGCGTCGAACATGCGTGCCGGCTTCAACGCCATCGCCGCGCGCAGGCTTTCGACGATGCGATACGGATCCTCGGCGCTGTGCATGACGCGGGCGCGCACTCCGAGCCATAAGTCGCCGGAGAAGAGGGTCTCGGTGGCCGAGTCCCAGACGATCTGATGGTCGGGGCTGTGGCCCGGCGTGAAGACGAATCGCAGGCGCGTGACGTCGGCAGCGCTGGAGGAAAGGGAGGTGACCGGCCGCGGCGTTCCCCAGACGATGCGCCGATAGGCACGAATGGCGGCCGGCGCGCGAAGACGCTCGCGCGTGATGTCGTGCATCAGCAGCGGAATGCCGCGCGAGGCGAGCAGCTCGGCGTTGCCGGCGTGGTCCTCGTGATAATGCGTGAGCATCGCACCGGCGACGGATCGTTCGTCGAGGAATCGCGCGAGTGCCCGACGCGCCCGCGGGAAGCCACTGTCGACGAGCATGCCGTCGACGAGGTACGCGCTCACGTCCATGCCCGCGATCCGGCTTCCCCAGCTTGCGAGACGAACGCGCTCGACGTCGCCGAAGCGCTGGATCTCGATCATGACGGAAATTAGCGGCCCGTCTTCCGCGGTCGGCGGCGTGGCGGCGGGTCCACCATTTGCGGATCTGGCTGAGGCGGCGTACGTTGCGATAACGGCGCCCGGCCTCACGGCCGGGCGTTCCATTTTGTTGGCCAGGACCCGGCGCGCACATGATCGAAGCACTGAAGCAGAAGCTCGGCGAAGAGGTGGAGAAGCTGCAGTACGAGCTCAACGTCACGCTTCCGAACGAGATTCGGAAGGCGGTGGAGCTTGGCGATCTTCGCGAGAACTCGGAGTACAAGGCGGCGCTGGAGCGGCAGCAGTTCGTGCAGGCGCGACTCGGTCAGCTCCGGCAGCGATTGAGCAAACTGTCACAGATCGATCCGTCGCAGATTCCGGCCGACAAGGTCGGGCTCGGGTCGAAGGTGGTGGTCGAGGATCAGCGCACGGGCTCGCGGGAGACGTACCACCTGGTGTTCGGGGATGCGCTGGAGTTCGAGGAAGGCCACGTGACGATGGCCTCCCCGATCGGCAAGGCGCTCCTCGGAAAGGCCGTTGGCGAGATGACGCAACTGCGCCTGCCGACGATGGTGCGAACGCTCAAGGTCGTGGATCTGACGACGATCCATAACGCGACCGCGGACGAGGTTTGAAAGCCGCGATCTGTCCATAGCTATTGACTATTGACTGACTGCCAGGCAGACTCCCCGTACCAAGTACGGGGAGAACCCTTGGCTGATGAGTCGCTCGACCTATTGCAGGGCACGCTGGACGTGCTCGTGCTCCGCACTCTCATGTGGGGCGAGATGCATGGCTATGCCGTCTCGCGCTGGATCCGGCAGCGCACCGACGGCGTCATCGAGATCGAGGACGCGCCGCTGTACAAAGCGCTGCACCGGCTCGAGCGTGCCGGCTGCGTCGAAGCGAGCTGGGGGCTCTCCGAGAACAATCGGCGGGCCCGCTTCTACAAGCTGACGCCAGCCGGACGCCGCAAGCTCCACGAGCAGGAATCCGTCTGGCGACGCTACGCCGAGGCGGTGTTCAAGGTGCTCGAGCCAGCGTGACGTGTGAGCCCACGCCTCTTCCGGCTACCGTGGCGCACGGGCCGCCAGATCGGCGCCGATGTCGACGAGGAGCTCCAGTTTCACCTCGACATGCGCGCCGCCGAGCTTCGCTCGTTAGGCATGGCGCCCGAGGCTGCCCGCGCCGAAGCGATGCGCCAGTTCGGCGACCTGAACGACGCCCGCACCTACATCACCACCGTCGACCGCGCCACCGAGGCCGCGCTGCGGAGAACTGAGATCATGGGAGACCTGCGTCACGACATCGTCTACGCCATTCGGAAGCTGCGGACGGCGCCAGCGTTCACGATCACGGTGATCCTGACACTCGCGTTAGGCATCGGTGCCAATACCGCGATCTTCAGCGTCGTGGACGGCGTGCTTCTCCAGCCGCTGCCCTTGCGCGAGCCTGATCGGATCATGCGCCTGCGCTTCCTTTACAACGGCGAGCCCGACGCCGGATCCCCCCCGGAGCTTCGGGACTTCCGGACGCGCAGCCGCACGATGGAGAGCCTCGCGATGTATCAGGGTCAGGCCGTCAACCTCGTACGCGACGGCGCCGATCCCGAACAGCTCGTCGCCGTGCTGGTGAGCGCGAACTGGTTTCGCCTGCTCGGGATCACACCCGAGCTGGGACGCGCGTTCAGCGATGGGGAGGACAGCGAGGGTGCTCCGAAGGTGGCTATGCTGAGCGACGCCGTGTGGCGACGCGACTTCAATGCCGACCCCGCCATCGTCGGCCGGGCCATTCGCCTGAATGGCGACCAGGTGACGGTGGTCGGCGTCGTGGCGCCGGGACGCGGGTATCCGTTCTCGGCGGAGATCTGGATGCCGCTCGTGTTCACGTCGCGTGAGTTGAGCGATGCGAATCGCGGCGCGCGGTACCTGTCAATGCTCGGGCGGCTGCGCCCGGGTGTGACCGCGGACCAGGCACGCACGGAGCTCTCGCAGATCGGCGCCGGGATCGCGCGTTCGTTCCCCGACAAGTACAAGACGCTCGCGCTCGATCCCGTGCCGCTGCAGCAGTCGATTGTCGGCGAGCTGAAACAGCCGCTGCTCGTGATCATGGGAGCGGTGGCGTTCGTCCTTCTCATCGCCTGCGCCAACGTCGCCAATCTCTTCCTCGTGCGCGCGACGGGACGCGAGAGCGAGATGGCGGTGCGCACTGCGCTCGGCGCCGGCAGGTCGCGTCTCGTCAGGCAGCTCGTTACCGAAAGCGTTCTCCTCTCGCTCCTCGGCGGTGCCGCGGGTCTGCTTCTGGCCAACTGGGGGATGAAGTTGCTGCTGCGCCTCGCGCCACCCAACCTGCCCAGGGTGAATACGGCGACGATCGACGCGGCCGCGCTGCTCATCACGCTCGGCATTGCGATCGTCACGGGGCTCGTGTTCGGTCTCCTCCCGGCAATACAGCTTGGTGGCGATGTCGCGACCGCGCTCCGCGCCGGCGCGCGCGGGACGCGGACGCGTCACGTCAGCACCCGCGTGCGTGGCGGCATCGTCGTCACCGAAGTCGCGCTCGCGGTGATGCTGCTCGTCGGAGCGGGGCTCTTGCTGCGAAGCTTCCAGCGCCTGCTCTCGATCGATCCGGGCTTCCGCCCCGATCACGTGCTCACCTTTCGCGTCGCCCTGCCGGACCGCGCCTACCCGAGTGATACTGCCGATCGAAATTTCGTGACGGCGCTCGATGAGCGGCTCCGCGCATTGCCTGGGGTCAAGCAGGTCGGCATCGCGTCCGCGCTGCCCCTCGACGGATCGGATTTCACGCTCAGCTTCACGGTACGCGGTCGACCGCCCGTGCCGAAGAACGACGAACCCGCGACCCAGATCGTGGTGGCGACACCGGAATTTCTCTCGGCGATGGGCATACCAGTGATACGCGGCCGGAACTACACGCGCGACGCGCAGCCAGGCACGCCGAAGGAAATCGTCGTCAGCCGCGAGTTTGTCCGCCGTTTCTTCCCGAACGAGGATCCGCTTGGCCAGTACATCAATCTCGGCTGGTCGGATAATGGCGACCGTCGCGGTGGTACGATCATCGGCATCGTCGGCGACGTGAAGCAGGGCGCGCTCAACCAGGAAACACCACCACTGCTCTATCTCCCGTACGCCCAGGCGCCACTCGGGAGTCTCCGAATCGCTGTGCAGACGAGCGTGCCGCCGACGAGCTTGACGAAATCAGTCCGTGCCGCGGTGCGTGAAGTGGACCGCGAGCTGCCGGTCTTCGCGGTTCGGCCGCTCGAGGAGTACGTCGCGACGTCTATCGGCCCGCAAAAATTCTACGCGACGCTCGTCGGCATCTTCGCGGCCGTGGCGCTGGCCCTGGCCGCCGTCGGTCTCTATGGCGTGATCGCGTACGCCGTGAGCCAACGGACTCACGAACTCGGCGTGCGTGTCGCACTCGGCGCGACCAGCAATCGCATTGCGAGCATGGTTATCAAGCAGGGGCTCGGCCTAACGATTGGGGGTGCGATCGTTGGTGTGGTGGCCGCGCTGCTCGTCACACGAGTGCTCAGCGCGTTGCTCTATGGCGTCAATGCGCTCGATCCCGTGACGTTCGCGGCCGTGCTCCTCGTCTTGCTGGCCGTTGCGATGGTCGCCAGCTACGTCCCCGCGCGGCGCGCGGCGCGCGTCGATCCGCTCGTTGCCATGCGCGGGGACTAGGGATCGATGGCGAAGATCCGCTGCACGTCGCGTTGGTATGCGCTGACGTGTGCTTCGATGTCGGCGGCGCTCCAACCGAGAATGCTGGCAACGGACCGGGCGACGTGCTCAGCGCTGTCCACGCCGTGATCGCGAGTCTCGAAGCCGAGGTGGGTGCGTCGTAAGAGAATGTCCGAGAGCGTGTATGCGAGCTCGTGATGAGCCACGTAGCGCATTTCGCCGATGGTGTACGGGGTGCCGGCAATGCGATCGCTTCCGCCCGGCGCCGCGATCGCGCCAGCAGCAATGGGCCATCGGCTCCCGTAAGCGCGGACGAGATGCGCGGCTAACTCGGCGTCCGCCGTCGTTCGCTCGGCCGCGGCGATAGCCTCCTCGATGTAGGCGAGATCGCCGCCAGGAAGGGCGACGGTGCGTGTCGGCGGTCGTCGTGTGGGCGCATGTCCGAGTCGTGCCGCGGCAACGTCGACGACTTGGGCGGCCATGACGCGGTACGTCGTGAGCTTGCCACCCGTGATACTGACGACGCCCTGAGCGCTCTCGGCGATGGCATGCTCGCGCGACGCGTTCCCGGGATCCGCCTGCTCCGCGCCGCCGGCGATGAGCGGGCGGATGCCGGCCCAGGCGCTCACTACATCTTCTCTCGTTAGGTGAGCCGTCGGGAAGAATGCGTTGGCCGCGTCGAGCAGGTACGTGACGTCACGCTCGCTGGCCCGTACCTCGTCCGGCGGCGCGTCGGTGAAGCTGTCCGTCGTGCCGATGATCGTCTGCCGGCCCGATGGAAGGATGAACATGACGCGCCCGTCATTCGGCGCGAGCAGTGTCAGTGCACCGTGGTTGCCGATGCGGTCGCGAGCGACGGCGACGTGAACTCCCTTGCTTCCCCGCACGGCAGCATGACCCGAAGCGCTGGGTGCGTTGTCGCCGAGCCGGTTCAATTCGTCGCTCCACGGACCGGTCGCGTTCACGACGACGCGCGCCCGGGCGTCGATCCGCGTGTCGCCTAGTGCATCCACGACCCGTGCGCCGCGCGCAACCGTACCGTCCATCAGCAGACCCACAACCCGCGCATGATTGAGGACGACGGCGCCCGCCTCACGAGCGCCAATGGCGTTTGCCAGCGTTAGGCGGGCATCGTCGGTTGCGGCGTCGAAGTACCTCGCGCCACCGACGAGGCCGTCGCGCTTGAGATCGGGCTCGCGCGCGGCGATCGCGCGCGCGCTCAGCCGGCGGTGGGTGCCGACGTTTCGAAAGAGTGCAAGCACATCGTACAGCGTGAGTCCCGCGGCGAGCTTCCATTGCGGCACGCGCGCGCCGGCGTACACCGGCCAGAGAAACTCGAGAGGACGAACGAGGTGCGGCGCGAGTCTCAGCAGGCGACGTCGCTCGCTGCTCGCCTCGAAGACGAGATGAAGGAAGCCGTGCTCCAGGTAGCGCAGACCACCGTGAATGAGGCGCGACGAGCGGCTCGACGTTCCGCTCGCGAAGTCGTCCTTCTCGACGAGCGCCACACGAAGCCCGCGGAGTGCGGCATCACGTGCGATTCCGCAGCCGGTGATTCCGCCGCCGACGACGAGGAGATCGAACTCCTCGCGTCCGAGCGTTTCCAGCTGTCGGCGGCGGATGTCGGCAGGGGATTCCTCCACGGAAGGAAGCTTATCAGCGCTGGTCGGCACCTCCCAGGCCCCCTAACTTCAAGTCATGGCAACACTCGGAACGAACGGTCGTCGCGTCGCGATCGTGGCGGGCGTGCGTACACCGTTCGCCAAGGCGGGCACCGCGCTCAAGGACTTCACCGCGATCGAGCTCGGAAAGCTTGCTGTCGCTGAGCTGATCCAGCGCAGCAATCTCGACGGCAAGAACGTCGACGCGGTGGTATACGGCACGGTCGTTCCGTCGGTGATCGCGCCGAACATCGCGCGTGAAGTGTCACTGATGCCGATGCTGCCGCGCGGGACGGAGGCGTACACCGTGAGTCGCGCCTGTGCCTCCGCCAATCAGGCGATCACGGACGCCGCCGACCAGATCGTCCTCGGCCACCACGACGTCGTTATCGCCGGCGGCGCCGAGTCGCTGTCGAACGTGCCGATTCTGCACTCGCGTTCGATGTCGGAGAAGCTCGTCGCGTTTTCGCGCGCGCGCTCGGCGGGTCAGCGGATGAAGCTCCTCGGCTCGATCCGGCCGAAGGATTTCGTGCCGATCACGCCGGCCATCGCCGAGCCGACGACAGGCGAGACGATGGGCGAGTCGGCGGAGAAGATGGCGAAGATCAACCATATCGCTCGTCAGGCGCAGGATGAGTTCGCGCTGCGCTCGCACGAACGCGCCGCGGAAGGCACGCGCGACTGCCGGCTCACGGCCGAGATCGTACCGGTCTATCTGCCACCGAAGTTCGACAAGGCGCTCACGAGCGACAACGGCATTCGGACGGACTCGTCGCTCGAGCAGCTCGCGGCGCTGAAGCCGGTCTTCGACCGGCGCTACGGCTCGGTGACGGCAGGGAACTCGTCGCCGCTCACCGATGGTGCGAGCGCGGTACTCCTCATGAGCGAAGAGCGGGCGAAGTCGTTAGGCTACGAGCCGCTCGCATTCATCCGTTCCTACTCCTATGCCGCGCTCGACCCTGGTGAGCAATTGCTCATGGGTCCGGTGCTCGCGGCTCCGGTCGCGTTGAAGCGCGCGGGTCTGTCGCTGGCGGACATGGATCTGGTGGAGATGCACGAGGCGTTCGCCGCGCAGGTGCTGTCGAACCTCCAGGGGTTCACGTCGCGGGAGTGGGCGCGGCGCGCCGGCTTCGAGACACCTGTCGGCGAGGTGGATCTGGCGCGCTTGAACGTGATGGGTGGCTCGATCTCGATCGGGCATCCGTTCGGCGCGACGGGTGGGCGCATCATCACCACGCTCGTGAACGAGCTGCGGCGGCGCGATGGAGAGTTCGGGCTCATGACGGTCTGCGCGGCGGGCGGCATGGGCCACGCGATGGTCGTGGAGCGCGGCCGCTAGTGCGTGCACGAACGCTATCGCGCGCCGCTCACGAGCAGTCGATTGGGGGCGCAGTCTGCACGAACGCTATCATGCGCCATTCACGAGCAGTCGATCGGGGGTGCACGGCGGCTTCATGCCAAATTTGGGATGTCAGCAATGATGCTCCCAAGGAGCCACGATGCGCGCATCCCAAATTTGGCATGGTGCCGCCTAGCACTCCCGATCGACTGCTCTTCGGTCGAGATCTTTACCTTCAGCCGCCGTGCACCACCGATCGACTGCTCTTCGGTCGAGATCCCCACCTTCTGTCCTCTCAATGCCCGCGATAACGCTGACACGCGACGCTGGCGTCGCGGTGCTGTCGCTCGACGTGCCGGGCGCGCCCGTCAATACGCTCAGCCTGGCGCTCGCCGAGGAGCTGCGCGTCGTGTTCGACGAGATCGAGCGCGATAACGCGATCACCGGCGCCGTGCTGATCTCGGGCAAGAGCGACAACTTCATCGCCGGCGCCGACATCGAGCAGTTTCTCGAGTTCAAGACCGCCGAAGACGCCGAGCAGGCGAGTTACACGGGGCAAAAGATGCTCTCTCGCCTCGAGCGGCTGCGCGTGCCCGTCGTTGCGGCGATCAATGGTGCCTGTCTCGGCGGTGGGCTCGAGACCGCGCTCGCCTGCGCCTGGCGCGTCGCGACCGAGCATCCCAAGACCGTCCTCGGTCTGCCGGAGGTGCAGCTCGGCCTGATTCCGGGCACCGGCGGCACACAGCGCTTACCGCGACTCATCGGACTGCCTAACGCGCTCGACATGATCCTTCGCGGCCGCAATGTACGGCCGAAGAAGGCGCTGAAGATGGGGCTCGTCGACGACGTCGTGCATCCGGCGATCCTGCGCGACATCGCCGTCCAGCGCGCGCGCGAGCTCGGCGCCGGGACGCGCAAACGCTCCGAGGGACGGACCGAGCGCGGCGCCGAAGGCCTGTTGCTGGAGCGCAATCGATTCGGCCGCACCCTCGTGCTGAAGAAGGCGCGCCAGAGTGTGATGCAGCAGACGCACGGGCTGTATCCCGCACCGCTCGCCGCGCTCGACGTCATTCGCGTGGGCTACGAGCAGGGTGAAGACGCCGGCTTCAAGGAGGAGTCGCGGCGTTTCGGCGAGCTGGCGATGACCGAGGTTTCGCGTCAGCTCATCTTCCTCTTCTTCGCGACCAACTCGCTGAAGAAAGACCCTGGTGTGGACGCCCCCGTGCCCGCGCCGCGGCCAGTCGAGAAGCTCGGGGTCCTCGGGGCGGGCTTCATGGGAGCCGGCATCGCCTCGGTCGCGGTGCAGCAGGGCACCCTCGTTAGGCTCAAGGACATGGACACCGCCCGCGTCGGCAAAGGGATCGCGGCCGTCCGCGACGTCGTGAAGGAGCGCTACACGAAGCGCCAGATCACGCGTCAGCAGGTCGACGACATGATGGCCCTCACCGGTGGCACCACGGAGTACACCGGCTTCGGCAACGTCGACCTCGTCATCGAGGCCGTCTTCGAGGATATCGATCTCAAGCATCGCGTCCTCCGCGAAGTCGAGCCGTTGATGCCAGAGGATGCGATCTACGCGTCGAACACGAGCACGATCCCCATTGGCCGCATCGCGGAGGCGGCGACGCGGCCCGAGCAGGTGCTGGGCATGCACTTCTTCTCGCCCGTGCACAAGATGCCGCTCCTCGAGATCATCGTCACACCGCGCACGACGAAGGAAGCGACGGTGACGGCGGTGGCGTACGGCAAACAACTCGGCAAGACAGTGATCGTCGTCAAC
>DATEPP010000440.1:0-4691 GCA_035273165.1 Gemmatimonadaceae bacterium | reverse complement strand
GATCCGCTCCGGCAACGAAGACAATTTCGCCGCGGAGGCGGACGAGCAGCGGGGGCTGTTCATCGTCGCCGACGGCATGGGGGGCCACGCCGCCGGCGAGGTCGCGAGCGAGATGGCCGTCACGATCGTGCTTCGCGAGCTAATCGAAATTCGCGATCTCGAGACGAGCGGCGTCGACAAGCGACTCACCGAAGCACTGAAGACGGCGAACCGCGCGATCCATGATCGAACGCTCACCGAGGTCGACAAGCAGGGAATGGGCACGACCGTCTCGGTGCTCATCATCTCGGGACGAAGGTACCTGATTGGCCAGGTGGGGGACTCGCGCGTGTATCTCCTCCGCGATGGCGCGCTGACGCAGCTGACGAAGGATCACTCGTACGTGCAGGAGCAGGTGGACGCGGGCTTTCTCACGCCAGAGCAGGCGCGCTACCACCCGTACAGCAACGTCATCACTCGCTGTGTGGGAGCGAGCCCGGATGTCGATCCCGACATCTACCGCGGCGAGGTCAAGCTCGGCGACATCTTCCTCGTGGCGAGTGACGGCCTGACGGGGATGGTCGATGACCGCCGGCTCCAGACGTTGCTCATCTCGCGCTGGACACCGGACAAGAAGGTGCATCAGCTCATCTCCGAGGCGAACGGGCGCGGCGGGCTCGATAACATAACGGCGATCGTGGTCGAGATCGCTGATGTCGACGGTTCCCGATCCGATACGCCAACGGGGCCAATGGCGACGCAGCCGCGCACTCCGTGAGTGACGAGACGGTTGCGTCCGTCGCGCAGCTCTATCTCGGCAACATTCTGTACGCATTGGAGCGCGCCGCACTGAGCCTCGAGGAAGACAACCGGCGCGATGACGCCGCGTTCTATCGAGGCATCGCCCGCAAGCTCGCCGAAGCGCGCGGTCGCGAGCGCGGGGCGGAGGCCGAAGCGCGGTAATTCGCGCTTTCGCGTCGCGACGCGGCAAGCAATATTAGCCGCGCCACGCTGGACTCCCTCCCCGAGGTACCCTCATGCATACCCGCCGTTCATTTCGGCGCAGCGCATTCATCGCCGCTGCGCTGACCGTTGCCGCAACGCAGGCACGCGCACAGAAAACAGCGTCGAAGCCTTCGCTTGCCGGCATCGACCAATACATCACAAAGACGATGCAGGACTGGAAGGATCCGGGCCTGGCCATCGCCGTAGTGAAGGACGATTCCATCGTGCTGATGAAGGGCTACGGCACGCGCACGATGGGAAAGAGCGAGCCCGTCGACGAGCACACGATGTTTGCGATCGGTTCATCGTCGAAGGCGTTCACGGCGACGCTCGTCGCGATGCTGGTCGATCAGGGCAAGATGAAGTGGGACGATCCCGCGACCGCATATCTCCCTGGTCTGCAGCTGTACGATCCGTACGTGTCGCGCGAGCTCAGCGTGCGCGACCTGCTCACACACCGAAGCGGTCTCGCTCGCGGCGACGTGATGTGGTACGCCACCGATTACAATCGCGACGAGATTCTGCGGCGCGTGCGCTTCCTCAAGCCAACGTGGAGCGTGCGGTCGCACTTCGGCTATCAGAACATCATGTATCTGGCGGCCGGGCAGGCAGCGGCCAGGGCTGCTGGTACAACGTGGGACGATCTCGTCCGCGAGCGCATCTTCTCACCGTTAGGCATGACCGAGTCGAACACGTCCATTCGCGAGCTGGCAGGAAAGACGAACGTCGCCACGCCGCACACGGACGTGAATGACACCCTGATGATCGTGCCGTGGCACAACATCGACAACATCGGCCCAGCGGGCTCGATCAACTCGAACGTCTCCGACATGATCAAGTGGGTGCGCTTCCAGCTCGCCCAGGGTAAGGTCGGCGGCAAGTCGCTGGTGAGCGCGTCGGCGATTGGGGAGACGCATACCGCGCAGATGACGATCCCCCTCGGCGCGGATGCGCGCCAGCTCAACCCATATACGCATCTCGAGGCGTACGGGATGGGGTGGTTTCTCCAGGACTATCGCGGACGCGAGCTCGATCAACACGGTGGCAACATCGATGGGATGAGTGCGATGGTCGCGATCATGCCGGAGGAGAGAATCGGTCTGGTGATTCTCACCAACGCCAATGGCTCGCCGGTGCCGACGATCACCATGAACCGGGTGCTCGACGCGTTGCTCAACGAGCCGGCGCGTGACTGGAACGCCGAGTACAAGAAGCAGTTCGAGAAGCTGCGCGCTCAGGGGAAGGAGGCGGAGCAGAAGCGTCTGGCGCAGCGGGCGACGGGAACGAAGCCATCGCTACCGCTCGACCGCTACGCGGGCGTGTATAGTGACAGCATGTACGGTGACGTCAGCGTCCGCATGGACAACGGCGCGCTACGTATGAAGTACGGGACGGCGTATGACGGAACGCTCGAGCACTGGCATTACGACACCTTCCGCGCGAATCTGCAGAGCCGTGCCATGGGTCGGCCATTCGTGACGTTCGCGCTCGGCGCCGACGGCAAGGTGCGGAACCTGGAAATCGAGGGTATCGGCGAGTTCGGACGGAAGCCCGACGCGCCCGATACGTCACGCAAGATCATGCTCGCGGCGAGCGAAGCGGGGAAGCTGACCGGGACGTTCGTCTCCGAGGCCCCGGCGCTCTCGATTGACGTGAGCTACGACGGCGACTTGAAGCTGAAGGTGCCGGGGCAGCCGGTATACACCCTCCTCGCCGATTCGCCGACGCGATTCCGCCTAACGGGAACGAACATCCCGGCCGGCTTCTATCTCGAGTACGAGATGGCAAATGGCGCAGTCAAGACTGTGAAGCTGATTCAACCGACGCCGCGGCCGACGCTCACATTCGTGCCGAAGGGATAGATCGTTCTCGGGACTTCGGTAAAGGGCGGGGACCGCGTATGGAGCGGGGACCGCGTGTGAAGCGGGAACCGCGTGTGAAGCGGGAACCGCGTGTGAAGCGGGAACCGCATAAACGACGTTACGAATTCGGATTGGCGGGCGCGTAGCGCCCGCCTTCCTATTTCAGACCGCCGTTCATGCGGTATCCGCCGTTCATGCGGTATCCGCCGTTCATGCGGTATCCGCAGTGCACGCGGTATCCGCAGTGCACGCGGTATCCGCAGTTCACGCGGTATCCGCAGTTCACGCGGTATCCGCTCGAACTTCCTCCCGACTGCGTGTCACGAGTGCAAGCACGCGATCGCGCTCGAGCCGCACCGGCCGGCAGGTGAAGACGCGCAGCCAGCGCGCGGAGCGATAGAATTCCTCGGCGAGCTTCGGCAGGTTGATCGCTCCGCCGACGCTGCTCGCGGTGAGGCGGAAGACTTCGCCGCCGCGGCGTTGCACCGGGAGGTCGAGGCCGAGCATCTGCGTCTTCGTCGGGTAGTCGAGGAGCAGCTCGCCGGGGTTCAGTCCGAGCTCACGCGCCAGCGCATCTTCGACGCGGCGTGTGAGCATCGGGTCATCGGCGATCCACTCGGCCGCGTCCGCCGCGAGGTCGCCGGCAGAGCACTGGAACGCGCGCTTGAAGAGTCGGCGCTCTCGTAAGGCAGCGAGCAGTGGGGTTGGAGCGCGATTCGCAAGATCGTGGAGCAAGCCTTCGTCGGTGAAGGCCGCCAGCGTCTGCGCATCGAGCGAGCCGGCGTTCACCGCATCAGCGACGAGGCGCTTGTACATTGCCGTCGCGCTGCGCACGGCGTGATGCCAGTAGACATTCCGATACATCTGGTACCGCGCGAAGAGCAGCGACTCCAGCGCCGAGAGTCCTTTCTCGATGATTCCAATCTCGGGGCCGGCGCCGCCCTCGACGATCGTGAGTGAGTTGAGCAGCCGGTCGACGTCGATCTCCCCGTAGGGCACACCGCACATGAAGGCGTCGCGGCGCAGATAGTCGAGCTTGTCGAGGTCAAGGGAGCCGGAGATGAGCCGCTGCAGTGGGCTCCGACTCTCACCGCGGATGAGGGCAAGGATCTCGTTAGGCGTCTCCTCGCCCATCTCGGCGCGGAGGATGTCGGCGATGACGCCGTCCGCGATCAACGGCCGCGCGACCTCCTCGTGGTGCAGGGCTCCGATCTCCTCGAGCGCATGGCTGAACGGGTAATGGCCGATGTCGTGGAGCAATGCCGCGATCCGGACCGTCGAACACGCGAGGCGCGGGATTCCGGCAAGCGCGCCTCGCTCGTCGAGCAGCGAGAGCGCACGCCGCGCGAGGTGATACGTGCCGAGCGCGTGCTCGAACCGACTGTGGGTCGCGCCGGGATAGACGAGGAAGGCGAGACCGAGCTGACGCACGTAGCGCAACCGCTGGAACGCCGGCGAATCGACGAGCCGCATCGCCAAGGGATCGACCGCGATGTTGTTCCAGAGGGGATCGCGGATTATCTCCATCGTCGTCATCGTTTAGCGCCGAATGCTCCTTGCCAGCAGAGGCATCAACTGTTCTGAAAAACGAAACAGCCTGAAACAGCCCGGAAGAAGCCTGATTTCCTTCAAGAAGGACCCGGCTCTTTCCTGCCGTTTCAGGCAGTTTCGGTGTTCAAGCAATTACAACTTTGCTCTTGCTGGGACTAGCGTTGGAGCATCGGCCCGTCGCCGCTAGATCTTCGGACCCGCCTCGCGGACTGCCTCGCTGACGAAACTTTCGAACTTCGTAAAGTTCTCCCGGAACATGCCGGCGAGCTTCTTGGCCTGCGCGTCGTAGCCAGA
>DATEPP010000439.1:0-7476 GCA_035273165.1 Gemmatimonadaceae bacterium | reverse complement strand
GACCCCCTCGGCGGCGACACGCGTGCGTTCGGCGGCGGCGGTGATACTCCGGAGCGCGTCCTCGATCGTTTCGGAGAGATGCTCGATCTCGATGACGCGCGCGGCGCCGGTCTCCATCGCGCGGGTGCTCGCCGTGACGCGACTCGTGACGACGCTGGTGACGTGCATGATCTCGTCGGCGGCAGACTGCGCCTGAAGCGCGAGCCTGCGCACTTCGTCGGCCACCACGGCAAAGCCGCGTCCGTGCCTTCCGGCGCGTGCTGCTTCGATCGCGGCGTTGAGCGCGAGGAGATTCGTCTGATCGGCAATCTTCCCGACAATGGCGACGAACCGATGGATCTCCGCCGTCGTGTCGTTGAGCGCCACGACTTCGGTGGCGGCGTTTTCGACGCTCGTCTTCACGTCGCGCAGCATGCCGACCGCGCGATGTACCTCCTGCCGCTTCGCTTCGGCAGATGCCTCGATCTCCCGCGCAAGATCGTTCACTTCGGCGGAGCTGTAGCGAACGCCGTCGGCGGATTGGCGGATCTCGCCGAGCGTCGCATCGATGGCGCGCAGCTGCTGAACCTGCGTCTCCGCGCCATGAGAAACGTCAGTCATGGCCTCCGCCATCTGACCCGCCGAGAGGGAGATCTGCTCCGACACCGATGCGAGATCGTGCGCGGAGGTGGCGACGCTCTGCGCTGTTTCCGCGGCGACGGCAACGATGCGCGAGAGTGAATCACCGGTCTGGTCCATGGCGTTGGCGAGGATCTCGAACTCCGCGGGGAGATCGCCGCTACTGCGCACCGTGAGATCGCCTTCGCTGAGGCGCCGTGCCTGGTCGACGAGGAGCGCCAGTGGCTGCCCGATGGAAAACACCGTCACGCCGACGATGCCTAACGCGATGATCACGGCGCCGACAATCAGCCCCAGGAGGGCCGCCGCCCGCTGGTGCGTTTCGTCGGCCAGGCGCTGGGAGGCGGCGGTGACACGCTGAGCTTTGACCAGCCCGAGCTTGTCGATGTTGGCGAGCAGCTCATCGACGTCGTGCTGGGCACTATTCGCGGTGCGACGAGCTTCGTCGAGGCGACCGAGATCCGCGAGACGGTGAGCGCGCGCATAGCGAATCTCCATGTCGGAAAGCTTCGCGTCGATGAGCGCTACCGTGGCCACTTCGTCGGCGGTGCGGTCGGGCCGCGCATTGATCGCCCGCTGAATGTCGTGTGCGTTCCAGCCGTGCTGACGAAAGGCCCCTTCGGCATCTGGGTCGCGCGTGTCGATGTAGCGTCCGCCCGCCTCGAGTGCCTTCGCGGCATCGCTGGAGAGCTGGGAGGCCAGACGCGATTCTGTCTGCACGTCGCGAAGCGTGGTGGTGATCTCACGCGACATCGTACCGAGCGTTCGCCAAGCGACCGCGCCAGCGATGACGAGAAGCGCCACGACTACGAGTGAGCCGATCCAGAGTCGTCCGCGAATGGTACGCGCCATCTCGACGAAGCGCCGAACCGATCGAAGGCGCGTCGTTCCGGAGAAGGGAGCGAAGCGCGATTTTCGTGTGAAGGGAGCGAAGTTCACTGCGCGTTCTCGAGCGTGAGGGCGCCGCCCCGAATGCGCGTCATGACGATCGACTTGCCGAGCGGATCACCGTCCGGTGAGAACGCGATCCTCCCGGTGACCCCATTGTATCCACCGTGCTCGGCCAGCTGCGCGAGGTATTGTCTCAGACGTGCGCGTCCGGGGCCGACGCGTCGCGCGGCATCGGCAAGCAGCATCGTGGCGTCGTACGCCAGAGCCGCATTGCCGTCGGGACTCATACCATAGCGCTTTCGAAAACGCTGAACAAAGGATCGAGCGTCGGCGCGTTTGTCGTCGGGAGTGAAGGGGGCGCCGACGTACACTCCGTTGGACAGAGTCGTGTCCGAGGTCAAAACAGTCCATCCGTCACCGCCAACGAGATCGGCCGTCAACGCCTGACGACGAGCCTCGCGAAGAAAGGCCAGTCCGCTCGCGCCCGTACCGGCGACGAAGATGACTTCGGGCTGACGGCGCTTGAAGTACGTGACGAAAGGCTCGAAATCTTGCGACGCACCTTCGGCGATTGGGTCGTTGCTCACGATCTCGCCCTTGAAGCCGCGGACGAATGCGTCGGCGAGCCCGCGCCCATACGCGTTGTTCTCGTACAGAATCGAAGCGCGGCGCCGTCCGCGACGCATGACAAAGCGAGCGATCTCGAGTCCATTCATCGAGTCGCTCGAGATGACGCGGAAAGTCCAGGAAGAGATGCCGGTGAGGGCAGGGGAGGATGCCGTCGTCGCGACCGCTGGCAGGTGCCCATCGTAGATGCGCGCCGCAGCAACCATGGCACCCGAGTTGACGTGTCCGATGACGCCGACCACGTCGCGCCGATTGATGAACTCCTGCGCGATCGCTGCGGCGCGCATGCCGTCGCCGCCGTCGTCGCGAAAGAGGACCTGTACGCGTCGAGCCTGGTCGCGCGCGCTGGAATTCAGCTCCTCGAGCGCGAGCTCGATGCCGCGACGGTTCATCGCGCCGTATTCCTCGGTCCAGGGACCGGCGGCGCCAAGGACGATCGGCGCGCTCGTCATCGCGCGACACGCGAGGAGGAGCGACGCGACAAGGCAGGCGGCGAGCGAGCGCGTGAACATCAAATTCCAGAGCTCGAGAGGAGGCAGCTTCATCGCCGCTCTGGAAGACGAAAAAGTGCACGCGGCGCAACCGCCCGCCGCCTGCGCGGTTAGCCGATCTTTCGGCCTCCCGGCAGCTCCTTGTCGAAGCCCAGGCTCCGGTTGAAGAACTCGATTGTGCGCTTCCAGGCGTCGTGCGCGTCGGCGCGGCTATAGACGTTCGGCCGGGTGTCGTTGAAGAACGCGTGGTCGGCGTTGTAGAAGTACGCCTCGATGTGCTTCCCTGCCTGCTCGAGCTGACGCACGAGATCACGCGCTCGGTCCTCGGGAGTCATCTTGTCCTTGAGGGCGAAATGCGCGAGCACCGGCGCACCCAGGTTGTCGATCCGGAGCTTGACGTTGGGATGGATGCCGTAGAAATCGGCGACGGCGGCGATGCGCTCCGGGAATTCGCACGCACCGTACAGCGCGAGCTGGCCCCCCATGCAGAATCCCACGATACCGACCTGCTTCGGCGAGACGCCCTCGATGGCGATGAGCGCATCAGCAGCACCGCGAAGGTCCTTGGCGGTTTCGGCGATGTTGAGCGCCATCATCAGCTTTCCGGCCTCGTCCGGGCTCTTCGCCTTGTCGCCGTGATAGAGATCCGGAGCCAGCGCGAAGAAGCCTTCGGCGGCGAATCGATCAGCGAGGTCCTTGATGTGATCGACGAGACCCCAATACTCCTGGATGACGAGTATCCCGTGACCGCGAGGAGCGGTCGGTCGCGCGAGGTAGCCATTGGCGGTGCGGCCATTGGCCTTGAACTCGATCATCGTGCCAGACATTGCCGGTACTGCTCCCGTTAGGCAGTGGTGAGGCGCGTCAGCGGCCGCGCGGCTGCTGTTGCGTGAGACAATGGAGTGTCCCGAATCCCCAGACGAGATCGACGGCATGCACGCCAATGACGCGGCGATCCGGAAAGAGATCAGCGAGTGTATTGAGGGCAATCCTGTCGTTCGGGTCGTTGAAGGTCGGAACGAGCACGACGCCGTTCGCGATGTAGAAGTTCGCGTAGCTCGCGGGCAGCCGCTCGTCACGCATCGTGACCGCGCGTGGGAAGGGCAGCTTCACGACCTTGAACGCTCCCTCGGCGGCGCCGGCGAGCTCGAGGCGCTCCATGTTGTCGAGCGAGCGGCGGTGGTTCTCGCCGTCAGCGGGATCCTCCTCGTACGCGAGCACGATGACACCCGGCGCGACGAAGCGCGCGACGTCGTCGACATGACCATGCGTGTCGTCGCCGACACAACCTTCGCCGAGCCAGATCGTCTGGCGGATTCCGAGATACTCGTGGAAGACACGCTCGTACCCCTCGCGCGACAGGCCGGGGTTTCGCTGCTGCACCGTCGAGAGCAGGCACTCCTCGGTGACGAGCAGCGTTCCCTCGCCGTCTGCATCGATTGCGCCGCCCTCGAGGACGACGGGCTCACCCGTGTCCGGACGCAGTGGCTGGAGTCGCGGCAGCCCGGTGATGCGGGCGATGGCTTCGCCGACGCACGCGTCGCGTGAGAAGTTGTCGTATTTCGCCCACGCGTTGAAGCGCCAGTTGACGAGATTCACGCCGTCGTCCTCGCCGAGCACGGCCGTGGGCGCGGAATCGCGGAGCCAGACCCGATCGTTAGGCACGAGGTGCAGGCGATAATTCTCGCGGACGCCATGCGCGATCAGGTGCTGTTCCGCCGCTGCGCGCACCGACTCGTCGTGGCAGAGGATCTCGACGCGCTCGAAAGCATGGAGAGCGCGCACGATCTCGGCATAGACCCAGGGGATCGGCGCAAGCTTGCCGGGCCAGTCGGGCTCATGATGTGGCCAGGCGATCCACGTCGCCTCGTGGCGCTCCCACTCCGCCGGCATGCGGAGCACGGCTGCGCCGTTAGGCGGCGCCAAGATAGCGGCTGAGGATCGGGGCGTAGGCATCGATGCGGCGATCGCGAAGGAAGGGCCAGTTACGGCGCGTCTCCTCGATGAGTCGTGGATCGCAGCGGGCGACGAGTACCGCGGGATCAGTTCCTGCTTCGGCAAGGATGCGGCCGAAAGGATCGCAGATGAACGAATGGCCGAAGAACTCCAACCCATTCGTCCCCTCCTCCGCCTCGAATCCCACCCGATTTGGCGAAGCGACGAACACACCATTGGCGATCGCGTGAGAGCGCTGGATCGTGCGCCACGCTTCCACCTGCGCCTGACCAAACTCGGGCTTCTCGGCCGGATGCCATCCGATCGCCGTGGGATAGAGCAGAACTTCGGCACCGAGCAGGCTCGTTATGCGCGCCGCCTCGGGATACCACTGGTCCCAGCAGATCAGCACGCCGATGTCAGCATAACGAGTGTGCCAGACGCGGAATCCGCTTGCCTGCTTTGCCGTCTCGGCGATGCGATCGATGTGGTCGTCCTTCGCCGCATCACCGGGGGTGAAGTAGTACTTCTCATTGAAGAGCGGATCGTCGGGAATGTGCATCTTGCGGTAGATGCCGAGGAGCGAGCCGTCGGCATCGATGATCGCGGCCGAGTTGCGATACACGCCCCGCGCCTGGCGCTCGAAGAGCGGCACGACGAGCACGATGCCGAGCTCGCGCGCGATCTTCTGCATCACGTCCGTCGTCGGGCCCGGAATCGGCTCGGCGATATCGAAACGCTCACAACGCTGCGACTTGCAGAAGTAGGGCGCGTTGAAGAGCTCCTTCAGGCAGACGATCTGCGCGCCCCGCTCGGCGGCTTCACGAATACGCGGAATGGTGGCTTCGATCGTCGCCTTCTGGTCGTCCGTCGCGGCGTCCTGAATGATGCCGACGGTGAATGGCTCGGTTCTCATGGCGCCGTGAAAGCTTACCGGTTTGGCGCCGAGCAGGTAGTGGCAGTTTCGGGCGCTCGCGCCCGAAACTGGCAGCTAATCATTACCGTCGACTACGCCGATGATGACGTCCATGACGTTCGTGCCCGTTGGTCCGGGCGAGAAGAGCGCGTTCACCGCACCGAGTGCGCCGTTGGATGCGTGCTGTGCGAGGGCGACTTCCGGGTCCAGACCGGCGCGTTGAATCGCGCTCCAGGTCAGCGCGTCGACGAATGCGCCAGCAGCCTCGGTCGTGCCGTCGCGACCGTCGGTGCCCGCCGCAAGGAGCGAAATACCGTGGCCGCGTTCGCCCGCCGCGAACAAGCTGCGCGCGGCGGCGAGGGCAAGCTCCTGACAACGGCCACCCGGCGGAGCGGGTGCGGGCGTTGCGCTCTTGCGCGAAGAGTGAGAGCGGAGCGTGACGGTTGTCTCGCCGCCCCAGATCGCAACGCGGGGCGCCGGGAGTGCGCCGGGCGCGGGACTGCGATCGCGCAGCTCGATGAGCCAGCGGGCGATTGCGTCGCCGGCCGGGGCAGCTTCACCAACGAGCGGGGCGTCGACGACGTAGACCGCGCCCGCGCCTAACGCGCGCGCCCGTTCCGCTGCGGCGTCGAGCGCGCCCCTGTTGTTCGCAATGACGCGGGCACTACCGTGGGCGAAAGCAGGATGACCAGCCTTCGCTGTTTCCGGCTCGGCGCCGCGAGAGACGTCGAGGAGGTAGCGGTGAAACGACTTCGGCAGGCGATCGATGAGCTTCGCCTCCTCGAGTATGTCGATGACGTCGTCAGCCGTGGTCTGATCGGGGACGCTTGGTCCCGAGCCAATGGTGGCGAGGTCATCGCCAGGTACATCGGAGACGGCGAGGCAGTGCGCGGCGGCGGGTGCGATGGCGAGCGCAAGGCGACCGCCGCCCCAACGGGTGAAGCGGCGACGCACGGCGTTCACCGCGCCGATGTCGAGTCCGGAGGCAAGGAGGAGTTCGAAGAGCTGCGTCAGCTCCGCTTCGGTCATCCCGCGAAGTGGCGCGGCGATGAGACTCGTCGCGCCGCCGCTGACGAGCACAAGGGCGACGTCTCCGCTCTTCATGCGGCCAGCGATCTCGCCAATCCGCTGCGCGGCCGCGAACGATCGGGGGCCAGGTACCGGGTGGTCGCCAGTCATGACCGCGAGGGTGCCGTAGGGAGAGCGGTCCTCGTTAGGCGCGACGATCAACCCACCGGCGATCTGGTTGAGCGAACGCTGAAGCGAACCGACGGCGGCGCCCGCCATCGCGTGCGCGGCCTTGCCGAAGGAGAAGAGCCAGACGCGGCGGTCACGTGGAATTCCGAGTGCTTCGACGCCACGCGTCGTCACGGGGCCCGTCGCGGCGCCGGCAACCGCGGCTTCGTACAACTGCGTGAGCAAGACGCGGGTGATCGGCAAGGAGGGCATCGGAAGGGATAGGAGGCGAAAACCGCCGGTTGGAGACGCACCGGCGCTTGGGGTTGTAACTGACAAGGGGTGCTGCCTCGGCAGCACCCCTTGTCAGTCGCAGCTCGCTGGCGCTCGCTGCAAGTCTATGTGAAGTCGCTCGCGCGTTGCGCTCGCTCCTGCTCCTCTCGCCGTGCTGCCGAGGCAGCACTCCTTGTCAGCTCGCTGGCGCTCGCTCCTGCTCCTCTCGCCGCGCGGCTCGAACAGCGTCAGCCTTTACTCACGTCCTCCGGATGTGCTCGCGGGTGACGTGCCGAGCGTGCGAGCCACTGCCTTTCCAAGCTCGGCGTACTCTTGCTGGGAGAGCACGTTCACGGGCGTCTGCTTGAAGGTGATGCGTCCGTCGGGGCCGATGACGAAGAGATTGCGCGTGTCCAACTTACCGCGCGTCGAGCCATAGAGCTTGCCGACTTTCTGATCGGGATCACTACCGAAGAGCACGGGGAAGCTCGATTCACGAGCCCAGTTGGCAAGCGTTGTGTCGGCATCGACGCTCACGCCGAGGACGAC
>DATEPP010000438.1:0-1553 GCA_035273165.1 Gemmatimonadaceae bacterium | reverse complement strand
TGCCATAGTGTGAGAAGGCCGTGGACCGGGATTCCTCCCGATGGATATCCGCTGGACCGAATGAACGCTTCCGCGAATGCACGGTCGGCAGGACCGAAGCGCTGTCGTCCAGCCCAAGCAAGAGCAATTGCCCGATTGACGCCGAGCTCCTTCGGACGCCCGGCCCAGCCGGAGGCGAGCGCGAGATCAAAGGCCGCGAGCGCGAATGTCGAGTCGGTCTGCAGAGCGTTCTCGAAACACGTGACGGCCACTTGGAACTGCCCGCGCCGGTACGCAGCTCGTCCGCAAAGATACGACTTGATCGCCGCCAAGGGATGTGATGCCAGTGACGCCAACCCGGTTTCCGATTCGCCCTCCTCGCGCGCCTGCAGGCGCATCTCGAGCAATTCCACCAGTGCCATGAGACTATCAACCGGTCCTTCCACGCTCGCGTCGGTGTGAACGCGACCGGCTGGCATTTGCAGAAGCGTCGCCGTGATCACGATTCGATCGGCGTTTCCGACGATGCTTCCCGTGAGCACCCGTCCCGCGCCGAGATCGCGCGCAACGTCCGCAATGGCCACACGCTCATCCTCGTTCGCCACAGAGTGCCGGCGCCAGGCGCCCATCACCGCGTGTGGCTCCGCGGCGCGTGGGCCAGGCTCGGCGCCAAAAGCCGCCGACAGGAGATCGACCATCCCCTCTCGCAGGTAGCCTAACGACGAATCGCTCACCGACTCGCGGAATGGCAGGACGGCGACCAGGTTCGGGTCGTACTGCGTTTTGGCCGGTCCACGCGCCTCGGCGACCCAGAGTCCTCCGCCGACGATTACCGCTACCGCGACGGCTATCGCAAGTAAAATTGGCCGTCGAAGCCACTCGCCACGCGTCAGCTTGGCGCGAGCCGCATGAGTCATTGCGGCGATTTCCGCATCGTTGGAGCGCTCGACTTCGTGTGGCCGCTCGCGAATTGGGGAGACACCCGCAGCGACCATCTCTCCCCGATCTGTCGCTTCCGCGCGTAGGCATCTCCCCAGCGTGAGAATTTTCTCGTCTGCCTCGATGCCGAGCTCTTCACGGACGAGACGGGCATAGACGTCGGCATGTTTTATAGCGCCAGCGCGGTCTCCCAGGGCCACAAGCGCGCGCATGTATCGCATTGCGACGCGAGCGTCGAGCGGATCGGAGTTCGCACGCAGCTGCCACCAGCGCGCAGCGGCTACTAGGTCACTGGCTTGCTCGGCACTGGCGGCGAGAGAGTCGAGCACCCAACGATACACACCCAACAGTCGATCTCGTTCGGCGTCGCGCCATTGCTCGAACTCGCGGGAACCCGCGATGTGGACTCCCTCGAGGAACGCGCCGGCGTAAGCCACCACGGCAATCTGGAAATCTCCGCGCCTCGTCGCCTCTTCGAACTCGGCAACGTCGCTGCTGATCACCGCCGAGTTAAGGCGGAGCTCGGTGCTGCCAAGGAAGAGTTCGGGCTCTTGTAGGTCTCTCCGGAGCGAGTACAAGGTCTGCCGCAGTACGGTGCGACCGCTCTCGGTGTCCGACTCCGGCCAGAAGAGCGC
>DATEPP010000437.1:0-6959 GCA_035273165.1 Gemmatimonadaceae bacterium | reverse complement strand
CCATCAGGATCGCGCCTAACGGCACTTGCAGCCGCGCCGCGACGCCCGCGTTCCGGTCCGTCGACGACTTGATGAGAATCTCACCCTCGTACGACGTGACGACGCTCTGACCTTCGGCGTTCGTGACGACGACGAGCCGATCTCCATATTCGATCGTGCCCGGCACCTTCGACTTGCGTGCCGTCTGCTCGGCGATACGTGCCGCCGTTCCACCGATGTGGAACGTCCGCAGCGTCAGCTGCGTGCCAGGCTCGCCGATCGACTGCGCCGCGATGATGCCGACGGCCTCGCCCAGATCCACACGCTCCATCGTGGCCAGGTTGCGGCCGTAACACATGCGGCAGAGCCCGCGCTTCGCCTCGCACGTGAGCACGGAGCGAATGCGAACCGTCTCGATTCCCGACTCCTCGATGTCGGTTGCCGTCTCCTCGTCGATCAGATCACCGGCTTCGGCAAGGACGCGCTGGCGTCCCGCCTCGTCGCGCTCGTGCGGATCCTCGATCTGCTCGGCAGCGACGTTCCCGACGATACGCTCGGCGAGCGGTTCGATGACGTCCTCGCCTTCCTTCAGCGCGGAGATATCGAGGCCCTGGATCGTACCGCAATCGTCTTCCGTGATCGTCACGTCCTGCGCAACGTCGACGAGACGCCGAGTGAGGTAGCCTGCGTCCGCCGTCTTGAGCGCCGTGTCGGCCAGACCCTTACGAGCGCCGTGCGTCGACGTGAAGTACTCGAGCGGCGAGAGACCTTCGCGGAAGTTGGACTTGATCGGCGATTCGATGATTTCGCCGATGCCACCCGTGAGCTTCTTCTGCGGCTTCGCCATCAGACCGCGCATACCCGCCAGCTGGCGGATCTGGTCGCGGCTGCCGCGTGAGCCGGAGTCGAACATCATGAACACGGGGTTGAACCCGCGCTTCGACTCGCGCATCGACTTGACCATCTCGTCGGCGATGTCGGAGTTGGCGTGCGTCCACGTGTCGATGACTTTGTTGTACCGCTCACCGTTCGTGATGTTGCCCGTCTGGTAGGCGCGCTGGAACCGCTCGACGCGCTCTTCGGCCTCCTGCAGCAGCGTCGCCTTCGCGGTTGGAATCTCCAGATCCTCGATGCCGATCGAAACGCCGCCGCGCGTCGCGTTCGAGAAGCCAAACTCCTTCAATCGATCGAGGAAGTTGACGGTCGCCGCGAGACCGGCCCTCCGGTACGACTCGAAGACGAGCTCCGAGAGCACCTTCTTCTTCATGTCGGCGTTCTTGAAGCCAAGATCCGGCGGCACAATGGCATTGAACAGCACCCGGCCAGCCGTCGTCTTCTCCCACCGGCCGCTCGAGCCTTCACGGACGAAGAAGAGCAGCGCCGACTGACGCGTGATGCGCCCGACCGCGAGCTCCATCTCGATTTCGGCCACGCTCGTATACCGCTTGAGCGTCTTGAGGTCGACCTGGTTGAAGTCCGCCGGCGCCTTGGTCGCGAAATAGCACCCGAGCACGATGTCCTGGCTCGGCTCCGCGACGGGACGGCCGTCCGACGGCTTGAGAATGTTGTTCGACGACAGCATGAGCAGACGCGACTCGAGCTGCGCCTCGAACGAGAGCGGCACGTGCACGGCCATCTGGTCGCCGTCAAAGTCAGCGTTGAACGCCGCGCAGACGAGCGGGTGAATACGAATGGCCTTGCCCTCGACCAGTACGGGCTCGAATGCCTGGATGCCTAACCGGTGCAGCGTCGGTGCACGGTTGAGGAGCACCGGATGGTCGCGGATGATCTCTTCGAGAATCTCGTACACCTCCGGCGATTCGCGCTCGACGATCTTCTTCGCGCGCTTCACCGTCTCGGCGATTCCCTTCTCGACGAGCTTGTGAATGATGAATGGCTTGAACAGCTCGAGCGCCATCAGCTTCGGCAACCCGCACTGATGGAGCTGCAGCTCGGGGCCGACGACGATCACCGAACGGCCCGAGTAGTCGACACGCTTGCCGAGCAGGTTCTGACGGAACCGACCCTGCTTGCCCTTGAGCATGTCCGAAAGCGACTTGAGCGGACGCTTACCGCGGCCGCGGATGGCCTTCGAGCGACGTCCATTGTCGAACAACGCGTCGACCGCTTCCTGGAGCATGCGCTTCTCGTTCCGGAGGATGACCTCGGGAGCGCGATGCATGATCAGCTTCTGGAGCCGGTTGTTGCGGTTGATGACGCGCCGATAGAGATCGTTCAGATCCGACGTCGCGAAGCGGCCGCCGTCGAGCGGAACGAGCGGACGGAGGTCCGGTGGAATCACCGGAATCACGTCGAGGATCATCCACTCCGGACGGTTGCGCGCGTCGCCACTCTCGCCCGAGTTGCGGAACGCGTCGACAATTTTCAACCTCTTGAGCAGCATCTTCTTCCGATGCTGCGACGTCTCGTTCGCGACGTCCGCCCGCAGCGTGTCGCCGAGTGTGTCGACGTCGAGACGGCGCAGCAGCTCGCGCACGGCCGGCGCGCCGATGTCAGCCATGAAGGCCGCATCGTTCTCCTCCTTCGCCTTTGTGCGAAGAGCGAGGTACTCCTCTTCATCGAGCAGCTGATTCGTCGAGACTTCCTGCTCGCCCGGCTCGATGACGATGTAGTTCGAGTAGTAGATCACCTTCTCGAGGTCGCGAAGCGTGACGTCGAGCAGGTTGCCCATCGGGCTCGGCAGGGTCTTGAAGAACCAGATGTGCGCGACCGGCACCGCGAGCTCGATGTGACCCATCCGCTCGCGACGCACCTTGGAGAGCGTGACCTCGACGCCGCACCGATCGCAGATCACGCCGCGATAGCGGATGCGCTTGTACTTGCCGCAGTGACACTCCCAGTCCTTGACCGGGCCGAAGATGCGCTCGCAGAACAAGCCGTCCTTTTCCGGCTTGAACGAGCGGTAGTTGATCGTTTCGGGTTTAGTGACTTCTCCCCACGACCACCAGTTGCGCACGCCCGCCATCTCGAGGCGCTCGCGCTCCTTGGGGTCCTTGGGGCCCCGAATCTCTTCTGGCGAAGCGATCCGGACCTGGATGTAATCGAAAGCCGATGCGCGAGCATCGCGCACGCTGCGGAAATCAATCATTGATTACTCCTCGCTCCCCTTGCCGTTGTTGACAGAGGTGCCGGTGTCGATGCCGGTCCCGTAGAACCCATCGTCGCTCTGGCCCATCGTGACCTTGATGCCGAGCGCTTGCAGTTCCTTCACGAGCACGTTGAACGATTCGGGAATACCCGGCTCCGGAAGGTTCTGACCCTTCACGATCGCCTCGTACACCCGACTGCGTCCGTTCACGTCGTCCGACTTCACCGTGAGAATTTCCTGAAGTACGTGCGCGGCGCCGTACGCTTCCAGCGCCCACACCTCCATCTCTCCGAATCGCTGTCCGCCGAACTGCGCCTTACCGGCGAGCGGCTGCTGCGTGACGAGCGAGTACGGGCCGATGCTCCGCGCGTGAATCTTGTCGTCGACCAGGTGCGACAGCTTCAACATGTAGATCTCGCCCACCGTCACCGGGAAGGCGAAGGTCTCGCCGCTACGGCCATCGCGGAGCCGCACCTTGCCGTACGGAGACAGTCCGGCGAGCCGCATCAGCTCCTGCGCTGCGGCATCGACGTCCAGCTCGGTCTTCTTCGCCAGCGCGCCCGCAAGCGCGGGCAGCTCCAGCGTCGCGAGCATGTCGCCCGCCGTCGTGCTGCGGCCCTTTTCCAGCTGCCGGAGCGTGTTCTTGTAGTCAGTGCGAACCGACGCGCCGAAGGTCTGATCCTCGGACCGAACCGTGTGGAAGTCCACCTGATTCGTCACCTCGCGCTGCTCCCGATCCGCCAGCTCGCGCGCCGCCTCCGCGAGGAAATCGCGAAGCCGATGGTAGATCTCCTTCGTCCCCGCAGACATCCCCCGCCCGTTGAGCTGATTGAGCGAGGCTTCCTCGAGCCGCTCGAAGACCTCGACGCCACCCGCATCCGCGGGCTTGATGTCTTCGAGGATCGTGCGCACGTCGGCGTCGCTGATCCGCGGCGCGGGCGTGCGTAAGGCTAACGCCTGCGCCGCCCACACGATGCCGGCCGTCTTGAGTAGCAGGCCGATCTCGCGCTCGTTGGCGCCCTGGAACACCGGCGTCTTCGCGTAGAAGTTGAGAATCTTCGCCGCCCATCCCAGGTGTGTCTCGAGAATCTGACCGACGTTCATTCGCGACGGCACACCCAGCGGGTTGAGCACAATGTCAACTGGCCGTCCGTCGGGCAGGAACGGCATGTCTTCTTCGGGCACGATACGGGCGACGATACCCTTGTTGCCGTGGCGCCCCGCCATCTTGTCGCCGACGGAGATCTTTCGCTTCTCCGCCAGATAGACCTTCACGAGCTGAATGACGCCCGGCGGCAGCTCATCGGGCTGGAGAATGCGGTCGATCCGCTCCTCCGCCCGCTCCTCGATACGCGCCTTTTCTTCAGTCGACGCATCGATGATCTGCCGCACGCGCTCGTTCGTGCGCTTGTTCTCCACCCGCAACGTCTTCAGGTCGATCGTCGAGAGACGCATCTCCTTCAGCATCGCCGACGTGACTTTCGAGCCCGCGGGAATGGCTTCCTCGACCGTGCCCGCCTTGAGCGCGAGCGCGATCGTCTGATCGTTCAGCAACTCGAGAAGCTCTGAATCGCGCACTTCGTTGACGCGCAGCTTCTCCTCGTTCTCGAGGCGCCGCACCTCACCAATGCGCTCGCCGCGATCCTTCTCGACTACCTGATCCTCAATCCGGGAGAAGATCTTTACATCAATCACCACGCCTTCCATGCCCGGCGGCACTTTCAATGAGGAATCCTTAACATCCTTCGCCTTCTCGCCGAAGATGGCCGTGAGCAGCTTCTCCTCAGGTGATAATTCGGTCTCTCCCTTCGGCGTGATTTTTCCAACCAGGATATCGCCGGGTTTGACGTGAGCTCCTATGCGGACGATGCCGCGCTCGTCCAGATCCAGCAGCGCCTCTTCCGAGACGTTCGGGATCTCGCGCGTGATCTCTTCCTGACCGCGCTTCGTGTCGCGGACATGGAGCTCCAGCTCCTGGATGTGGATCGACGAATACACGTCATCCTTCACCAGGCGCTCCGAGAGAACGATGGCGTCCTCGAAGTTGTGGCCGTACCAGGGCATGAACGCCACGGTCACGTTCGACCCGAGCGCCAGCTGTCCCATTTCGGTTCCCGCTCCATCCGCCAGCACATCTCCCTGCTTCACGCGCTGGCCGAGCCGGACGAGTGGCCGCTGGTTGATCGCCGTGTCCTGGTTCGTCCTCCAGTACTTCTTGAGGCGATACCGGTCGTGCTGAGTGAGACGCGCCAACGGACGATCGTCCGAGCGACGCTCCTCTGCCGCGCGGCGCTCCGCCGGACCGCTGTCGACGATGATCTCGTCAGCCGTCACGCGCGATACGACACCCGCGCGCTTGGCAATGACCACCGCGCCGGAGTCACGCGCCACCTTCTCCTCGAGCCCCGTACCAACGAGGGGCGTCCGGGGGTTGAGCAGTGGCACAGCCTGGCGCTGCATGTTCGAGCCCATCAACGCGCGGTTGGCGTCGTCGTGCTCGAGGAATGGAATCAACGCTGCCGCGATCGACACGAGCTGCTCGGGCGCGACATCCATGTAGTCCACACGGTCGCGCGGCACGAGCGGTACGTCACCCTGCTGGCGGGCGAGCACCAGCTCGTCGGAGAACGAGCCGTCCTCCTCGAGGTTGGCGTTCGCCTGGGCGATGATCGCGTCTTCTTCTCGATTGGCATCGAGCCAGATGATCTCGTCGTTCGACACCTTGCCGTTCTTCACGACGCGGTATGGCGTCTCGACGAAGCCGAGATCGTTCACGCGCGCGAAGCACGCGAGTGACGTGATCAGGCCGATGTTCGGACCTTCCGGCGTCTCGATCGGGCACATGCGGCCATACTGCGAGTAGTGCACGTCGCGCACTTCGAAGCCGGCGCGCTCCCTCGTTAGGCCTCCAGGTCCGAGCGCCGACAGACGCCGCTTGTGCGTCAGCTCGGCGAGCGGATTCGTCTGATCCATGAACTGCGACAGCTGCGACGAGCCGAAGAATGCCTGGATCACGGCGCTGACCGTCCGCGCGTTCACCAGATCGTCGAGCGAGATTTTTTCAGGGTCTGTATTGATGGACATGCGCTCTTTCACCAAGCGCGCCATGCGCGACAGACCCACGGAGAACTGATTCGCGATCAGCTCGCCGACCGAGCGAATCCGCCGGTTGCCGAGGTGATCGATGTCATCCACATGTCCTCGACCCTCGTGAAGTTCCACGAGATATCGAAGTATGGCGACGAAGTCTTCCTTCGTTAATACGGTTGTCCCTGCGTCCGTCGAGAGGCCGAGCCGCTGATTGATCTTGTAGCGGCCGACGCGACCGAGGTCGTAGCGCTTGGGCGAGAAGAAGAGACGCTCGAGCGCCTGCTTCGCCGTCGCCGCATCGGGCGCGTCGCCGGGCCGGAGCAGCGCGTAGATCTGCTGCAGCGACTCCTTCTCGCTCCGCGTCGGATCCTTCGCCAGCGTGTTCTTGATGAGCGTCGACTCGGCGCGACCGGAGGTGACGAACACGGGCACCTTATTGATCTCCGCCTTCCGAATCTTGCGGATTGTTGTGTCGTTGAGCGGCTGCCCGGCCTCGGCGATGACCTCGCCGTCCGCATCCACGACGTCCTGCGCGAGCGAGCGCCGCACCTGGCGCTCGCCACGCTCGATCGCGTCCTGCTCGTCGCGGAGATCGATCGTCATGTACGACGCGAACACCTTCACCGCCTCGATGCCCTGGCGGCGGAGGCGATGGTAGACCTCCTCGGTGAGCTCGTCGCCTTCCTTGACGAGCATCACGTTTTCGGCGCGCTCGCGCTCGGCCTTCGCCTTCTTGGTGCGCGCCTTGGGCGCGTCCTCGGCGGTGGCTTCGCCCGGCAGC
>DATEPP010000436.1:0-4829 GCA_035273165.1 Gemmatimonadaceae bacterium | reverse complement strand
GCCCGCCTGGCCGCGCGGCATCCTCGCACGAATTTCGTACTTGCTCATCTTGGCGGAGGGGGCGACTACGCCCACACCTTTCCCGCCATCGTCGATACGCCGAACATCTTTCCCGATCTCTCCGGCAGCGGCGTCGATCGCGGCATGCTCGACGACGCGATCGTTTCGCTCGGCGCGTCGCGCTTGCTCTGGGCGTGCGACCTCACGATCGAGACCGGTCTCGCCAAGCTGCGCGCACTCGAGGTGATTGGATTGAGCGACGACGCCATCGCCGATATCCGCTGGCGGAATGCAGTCCGCCTCTTCCCAAAAGGCACGTTCGCACTCGATCGGGCAGATTCGTCGTCAGTAGCCACTCGCCACTCGCAACACGCCACTCGTGATTGACGTCAGCACCTTCGTCGGGAGCTATCCCTTTCGTTACGTGCCGCACCCCGACACGGATGCGCTCCTGCGCGTGCTCGATCGCGAGGGAATCGACGAGGCGTGGGTGGGGCATCTTCCGTCCGCGTTCTATCGCGATCCGACTCCGGGCAATCGCGAGCTGTTCGCGCTTGTCGCCGCGAATCCAAAACGTCTGCGTCCCGTTCCCGCGATGCGACCGGATTGGCCGCGGTGGCAGATCATGCTCCGCGATGCCGCGAACGCGGGCGCCCCTGCGGTTCGCGCCTATCCGCCGCAGTGGGGTCTCGGTCCACACGACGCGTCCATGCGTGAGCTTGCGATCGCGGCCGGTGAGCTCGGTATGCATCTCGTGCTCACGGTGCGCTTCGAGGATTTGCGTCAACGCCATTCACTCGACGTCGCCGGTGATCTCGCGGCTGCGGCGATCCGCGCACTCGCGCGCGCCGGCGACGCTGTGCGTCTCGTCGTCACCGCTGCTGGACGCGAGATGATCGAGGAAGTGCACTGGGGACTGACACCCGCGGAGCAGGAGCGCGTACTCTGGGACTTTTCATGGGTCTGGGGTCCGCCCGAGGATCACCTCGCGAAACTCTTTCGCACGATCGGCTCACGTCGCTTCGTTTTCGGATCGCAGTGGCCGTTGCGCCTCGTGCAGAATCCGCGCGCGAATCTCGATCTGCTTCCCGATGATGTACGCGACATGCCATTAGGGAGCGTGGCGCGTGACGCGTAACGCGTCACTCACCACGCGTCCCGCACGATACTTGCGCGCGCATCCCGCCCTGGTAAGATTTCCCGACCTGCGAGACCTTGTGAATTTGTTCACAAATCCCCGTACTCCATCGCGATGACGAAGCGAAGGAAGTGGACCGCGATTCCTGGGCTCATCGCCCTCGCCACCGCGGCAATTCTACTCTCCGCATACAGCGGAGCATCCTCATCGCAAGGCAGCCAGCCGCAACAACCGATCAACTTCCCGCACACCGTGCATGTGCAGCGGCTCGGCATGAATTGCCTCTACTGCCACTACACGGCCAACAAGTCGCCTGATCCCGGGCTGCCGGCGGTGAGCACGTGCATGGGTTGTCATCTCATCATCGGCCCGACGTTGAACCCGGTGGCCGGCGTGCGCACCAAGCCGTACAAGAGCCCCGAGCTCGAGAAGCTCGTGAACTACTACAAGGGCGGAGCAGGGAAGCCGGTGCCGTGGGTGCGCATTCACAAGGTGCCCGAGTACGTGCACTTCCCGCATATGCGCCATGTGAATGCGGGCGTCACCTGCCAGACCTGCCACGGCAAGATCCAGGAGATGCCGCAGGTCTATCAGTACTCCTCGCTCAACATGGGCTGGTGCGTCAGCTGCCACGTCAACGGCTACTCGGCGCAGGAAGGTGAGGTTGCCGCCGGCTACGCCCGCATCGACAGCGGAGTCGTCACCCCCGCCGGCGCGCCGGCAAACGCCGCGACGTCAGCAAACGCTCAACAACAACAGCCTACCTCGGCCATTGCCGTGGGTCGTCAGCCGGCGAAGAATGCCGCCGGCCGCTCGATCGCCCGCTACGACTGCGCGAACTGCCACTACTGATGCCCGACGCCGACAACTCAAAGACTGGTGGCTCGACCGTTCGCCGCCGCGAGTTTCTCAAAGTCGTGGGAGCGAGCGGGGCCGCCGCCGCCACGATTGGTTGCACGTCGGAGAAGGTCGGAAAGCTCATCCCGTATCTCATCTCGCCTGACGAGACGGTACCGGGAGTCTCGACCTACTATGCCACCACCTGCCGCGAGTGCTCCGCCGCCTGCGGTGTCGTCGCCGAGACGCGTGACGGCCGCGCCATCAAGCTCGAGGGAAACCCGGAGCATCCACTGAATCGCGGCGCCCTCTGCGCCCGCGGTCAGGCCGCGCTCCAGGGCTTGTACAATCCCGATCGATTCCGCGGGCCGATGATCAAGCAGAACGGCACGTGGAAGACCGCGCTCTGGGAAGACGCGATCAACTTCGCGGCCGACGGCATCGCGAAAGCGCGCGCCGGCGGCGCGAATGCTGTCTTCATCAATCAGCACGAGTCGGGGAGCTTTCCCGTCTTCCTCGATCAGTGGCTCGCCGCGTACGGTATGCGGCCACACCTCAGCGTCGATCTCGACGCCGACCACGCCGCGATCGAAGCCAATCGCCGCGCCTATGGCGTCGCCTGGCCTCGGCTCAATTTCGCGGATGCTAAACTGATCGTCTCCTTCGGCGCCGATTTCCTCGAGGGATGGGGCGCGTCGGTGCCGCAGCAGCTCGACTTCGCCGACGCGCGGGCCAAACTCGAGAACGCTCCGCGCTTCGTGTACGTCGGCCCGCGGCGGTCCCTCACTGGTCTCAATGCGGACCAGTGGATTCCCTGCGCCCCCGGTGCTGAATTAGCGATTGCGAACTTCCTCGCCGGCCGCGGCGCCGCACCGGGACGCGACCAGACCGGCGTCGAGCCGGCGGTGCTCGAGCAGCTGCGGACCGAGCTCGCCACTGCCAAGCCGAGCCTCGTCCTCTCTGGCGCGACGACGGACAACGCCGGCGAAGTCGCCGCGGCGGTCGCCGCGCTCAACCAGTCGCTCGGAAACGTCGGCACGACGATCCGGAGCGCCGAGCCGATCACTGCCTTCGACGGCATGTCCAGCCCTGCCGAGCTGCTCGACGCTGTCGAGCGGATGCGCGCGGGCCAGGTGCCGATCGTTTTCGTCCGCGGCGTCAATCCGGCCTACGCTCTTCCAAAGTCGCTCAACTTCGCCGAGGCCTTCGCGAAGGTTCCGTTCAAGGTCAGCTTCTCGAGCTATCCTGACGAGACCACCGAGCTGTGCGACGTCATTCTCCCCGACGTCCACTCGTTGGAGTCGTGGGGCGACGCACAGCCGGTGCGCGGCACGATCGCGCTTCAGCAGCCGACGATGGATCCCGTCTTCGCCAATACGCGCGCCACTGGCGACGTGCTCCTCGCCCTCGCGAAGAAGGATCCCGCGGCCGCCGGGCGTCTGACGATGAAGGATTATCGGACGTGGCTCATGAGTCGCTTCCCGGGCGGCGAACGAGGTTTGACCGCCGCGCTGCCGCACGGTCTCGCTGCCGGTACGGTCGCGCCACGCACCGCGCCGACTCCTACCGCCGCGCCGCGGCGCGTGCCGACACTGACCTCGACGTCCGGCGATTTCACGCTCGTCGTTTATCCGTCGCCGACGCTCGCTGGTGGTGGCGCGAACAAGCCCTGGCTTCTCGAGCTCCCCGACCCCGTGACGAAAGTGACGTGGAGCTCGTGGATCGAGATTCACCCCGAGACCGCGACGCGGCTCGGCATCGACCGTGGCGACATCGTCGAGCTGAAGAGTGGCAACGCGACAGTGCGCGCTCCCGCCGTGCCATATCTCGGCGTGCGGCCGGACGTCGTCGCCATCGCGACTGGCTATGGACATCGCGCCGCCGCCACGCTTCCAAAGTTCGACGCGAAATCGACGACCAATCCCATTCAGTGGGGCTACGGTCGTTATGCACGCAACCTCGGCGTCAACGCGCTCGATCTGCTCCCTGCCGGCACCGGTTCCACGGGTGAGATTCCACTCACCGTCACCAAAGTCTCGCTCTCGCGCGTTGGCGATCACGTAACGATTCCCAGCACCGAGGGCTCCGCGCGACAGCACGGGCGTGGGATCGCGCAGGCGATCAACGCCGACGATCTCCGGCGTGGACTTCAGGAGGGTGGCGAGCACGAGACGCATCCTGTCGGTGACGCGAGCCACGAGTTCCTTCCGGGTATGCGTTCCCCCGTTGCTGCCGATGCACAGGGTATTCTCGGCGCGCCATCGGAAGCGGATCAGGGGAAGAACAAGGGGCTGTACGATCCCAACCATCCGACGCGCATGGCATCGCGCCGCTGGGCGATGGCGATCGACCTCTCGCGCTGCACCGGCTGTTCGGCGTGCGTCACAGCCTGCTACGCCGAGAACAACATTCCGACGGTTGGCGCCCCGTGGCAGAACGCGACGTACTGGGCGGATCAGAAGCCGGGCTTCAACATCGCGCGCGGGCGCGAGATGAACTGGATTCGTCTCGAGCGCTACTTCGAGGGGAACCTCGATGGCAAGTTCGGCGTCGATTTCGAAGCGCGCTTCGTGCCAATGCTGTGTCAGCACTGCGGCAACGCGCCGTGCGAGCCGGTGTGTCCGGTGTACGCGACGTATCACTCGCCGGACGGGCTGAACGTCCAGGTCTACAATCGCTGCGTGGGCACGCGCTACTGCTCGAACAACTGTCCGTACAAGGTTCGCTACTTCAATTGGTTCGGTTACGGCGAAGAGGATCGCAAGCAGTACGCGTTCCCCGAGCCGCTCAACTGGCAGTTGAATCCCGACGTGACGGTGCGCGGCAAGGGCGTCATGGAGAAGTGCTCGTTCTG
>DATEPP010000435.1:0-2115 GCA_035273165.1 Gemmatimonadaceae bacterium | reverse complement strand
ATGGCATTTGATCGGGCCCGGCGGGATCGCGACGTCGCTGGACCAGTCCAGGTGCGAGAGGCCAAGGTCTCAAGTCTAAATCGCCCTCGATCTCACGCCTGCCGTCTCGCTCCTGGCTTCTCGTTCCTGGACTCGCTCTCGACGTCGCGATGCCTGCATCGTCAGCCATGATCTTCGCTCCAGCTTTCCCGAAATTCCCGAAAGAACCTGATTTCAATCTACTCGCGAATCGCCGCAACGACCGCGTTGCCGGCTCCGCGGGTGGAAACGTCGGAACCGTCAGGCAGCGCGTGCTGGCGCCACGATTGCCCGTCGCGCCGCTCGGGCGCCCATGATCGTGAGAGCGGCGGTGAGCACCGAGCCAAGCATGCCGGTCGCATTCCCGATGAACGCGATCATGAGCACCGGCGAGGAAGTGGGGCCGAACGCTCGCGTCCCCGTGATGCCCTGGAGAACGAGTCCAGTCATGAGACCATAACCCATCCCGAGGAGCGACCATACCAGGCCGGCCGACTCGCGACGCTCCAGGACGAGCGCAGGGAGCACCGAGGAGAGGGTGAGCATCAAGACACCGATCATGATCAGCCCCTCGTGCGCGGTGTGCCAGAGGCGGCCGGCCTCGTTCGCCGATTCGTTCACGGCAGGAAGTCCGCACAACAGTCCGACGAGCAACACAACAGCACCGTGGAAGACGATGCGCATCCGATCGCTGTTCGCCATAGCTCCGCGCTCCAGGTGGAAGGATGGGTCGCTACTCTCGATGTAGACCGTCGAGCCAGCGAGCGGCAACAGCGGGGGTCGTCCGTGAACAGCGTTGACAAGGCGGCTCCGGCGCGGAATTGTCATCTGCTCCACCTTCAACTCGCTCCTGGATGTTCGCATTGCTTCACCTCGACGGCCGCGACGCTATCGATCGCCGACGATTTCTCGCGCTGGGCGCCCTCGTAGTCGTGAGCGCGGCGGCGTCGGCCTGCGAGACGTCCGGCGGGGCAGCAGCATTTGGCCAGCCGGATCTGCTCGGGCCACTCGGGGCTGATGTCGTGCGCCGCATCGGCCAGCGCTATCGGCAGAGCGTTCCGAGCGAGAGCGACGCAACTCGTCTCGAGGCAGCGATCCGCGCGTCGCGGCCGTGGACCGCGCGTATTGGCGTGCAGCATCCGCCGATCGCCGAACAGGTCCGCGAGGATTTCGACGCCGGCCGCACCGTTGTCATGGATGGGTGGCTGCTCTCCGTAACCGAAGCCCGACAGTGCGCCTTGTATTCCGCGCTTCAGGGCTGAGCGCCTAACGGCACGTGCACGTCGACGCCCGTTCGCTCCCCAACGGCAGCCTCATCGAAGGCGAACTGTGCATCGTCGGCGCGGGGGCGGCCGGGATCAGCATCGCACTCCAGTGGGTCGGCTCCTCGCGCACGGTGCTGCTCCTCGAAGGCGGTGGCTTTGCGTTCGAGCAGGCGATGCAGGATCTGTATCGTGGCACGATGGCCGGCCTCCCGTATTTTCCGCTCGAGGCCGCGCGGCTGCACTACTTCGGAGGCACCACTGGCCATTGGGCAGGCTTCTGCTCCACGCTCGACCCGCTGGACTTCGAGGCACGGCCCTGGGTGCCCGACAGCGGGTGGCCGATCACACGCGCGGATCTCGATCCCTTCTACGCGCGGGCGCACTCGCTCCTCGAGCTCGGCCCGTACGAGTACGACGCCGCGCAGTGGCAGCGGCGCGACCCGCGTATGGTGCCTCTTCCGCTCGACGCAGGCGTCGCGTGGACGAAGATCTGGCAGTTCAGCCCACCGACGCGCTTCAACACGCGCTATCGCGACGCGATCACCAAAGCGCCTAACGTGCGATTGTACACGCATGCGAATGTCTGCGAGATACGCGCGAATGAAGCAGTGTCGGCGATCGATGAGCTCCGCGTTCGCACGCTCGAGGGGAAGGAGCATCGTGTCCGGGCGCGTCAGTATGTCCTCGCCTGCGGCACGGTCCAGAACGCGCGGCTCCTCCTCGCGTCGAACGCGCGCGCGACCGCCGGCCTCGGCAACGCTCACGATCTCGTGGGCCGCTACTTCATGGAGCATCTCGAGATGCCGAGTGGGCAGCTGCTCCTCACGGCGCC
>DATEPP010000434.1:0-14133 GCA_035273165.1 Gemmatimonadaceae bacterium | reverse complement strand
TCGATCTCGGTACGCAGGCGATCGGAAAAGCGCGCCTGCTCTACCGCGAGATAGTCGCGCACCAGATCCAGCTCCTCTTCCAGCGACACTTCACTCGCGCGCGTTCGCGACAGCGTGCGCCTGAGCACGTCGCTCAGATGTTCGATGACGGCGGTGGCGCGTTTGGTTTCTTCATCGCGCACGAGCACCGCCACCGTATTCAAGCTGTTGAAGAGAAAATGAGGATTCATCTGCGACTGCAGTGCCGCGAGCTTCGCGCTCGCGAGCTGCTCGGAGAGGCGCGCCACCTGCGTTTCCCGCGCACGCGCCTCGGCGAACGACCGGATGCCGTGCTCGATACCGACCATCGCGAGGTAGACGGACGCGCCGAACGGCAGCGTCGTGAAAATCCAGCCGACATACCACTGGACCGCTTGTGCAGGATTGCCGCGGAGCTGCGGATCGAGCAGGAGCCGAAGAATCATCCCGCAGCTCGCCCACGCGATACAGAAGACGAGCGACAGGAGCAGATGCCGCCACAAGTTCCGCCCGAGCGTGGCGCTCGTCAGCGGCCAGCGTTTGGAGAGCGCGAAGATCACCGGCGTAAACAAACCATAAATCAGCCAATCGAGCGCCGTGAAGAGCACCTCCCGTCCACGTGTCGTGCCGCCCCACACGGCATGCTGGCCGATCGTGTCGACGGCGCCGAGGAGCGCCGGGATGATCCAGGCGAGCGCGACGATCATCCACGGCTGCAGCCGTCGAGTAGCCGTCACTGCAGGTACCAGAATGGATTCAGCCAATGCTCATTTTCCTGCACGAAGATCTCCGTCGCTCTCCCCGTGATTGTGTTCCGCTCGTGGTTCCGCGATTCGATCGTGTACGCGAACCGCGAACGCATGATGGCGATGTTGCCGTCGAGCACGATCGTGGTGCTGTCGAAGCGGAGGTCGACGAGCCGGGCCCCCGTGCTCGCGAACGCACGTGCACCTTGGAAGGTTATCGAGCGGCTCTCCCATGGCTGGTGTCGAGAGCCTGCCGATACCACGGACGGCACGAGCTTCGCGAGCGCGATCGTGTCGCCGGCAAACCACGCGCGCCATACTGCCTCGCGTGCCGAGGCCAGTGCCGACGCGACGGCTGGTGGAACGGGATCCGAAATCGGCTGCTGTGCAAGCGTCGGTGTCGTTGTCATCACGAGCAGCATCATCGTGTACAGCAGATCAGGGACTCGCATGGGGCGGCGGGACAGGGTGGATGATGATTGTCACGATGCGAGCTTCGACCACGCGCGCGAGAACGCAATGCCCTGTCCGTAAAAGGCTTCGTCTGTGCAGCCGGCGGCAGCACCGACCGTTGGCGGCAGCGGAAACACCGTTCACGGAAGGAGCATTGCCATGGCGCGAACGCCGGCGAGAGAATATGCTCGTCGCCGCCTTCGGAGCCGAATATGACTGGGATATCCCTCGAGCCTCGCGCCGCAAGATACGACAACCGCGTTGGCCCCAGCGAGCGCGCCACCTCGCGCGTCTCCTCCATCGACCTGATTCGGGGCATCGTCATGATTCTCATGGCGATCGATCACGTCCGCGTGTACTCCGGCGTCCCCGCCGGAGGGCCCACGCCTGGCGTCTTCTTTACGAGGTGGGTGACCCACTTCTGCGCGCCGGCCTTTGCCTTCTTCGCTGGCACCGCAGCCTTCTACCTCGGGCGGAAGCTCGACAACCCACGAGCGCTCGCGAAGTACCTGGTGACGCGTGGTCTCCTGCTCGTCGCCCTGGAGCTCACCGTGCTGCACGTCGCGTGGACGTTCACATTCGATTTCACTCAACTCCTCGCCGGCGTCATCTGGATGCTGGGCTGGTCGATGATCGTTCTCGCGGCGCTCGTCCAGCTGCCCGCGGCCGTCGTCGGTGTCGTTGGCCTCGCGATCATTCTCGGTCAGGGTCTACTCACGCCGCTCGCGGCCGCGATGCCGCAGTCCACGCACTGGCTCTGGCAGTTCCTCTATCTCGGCGGCCAGGTCACGATTGGCGGCGTTACGATCTCGATTCTCTACGTGCTCGTGCCGTGGATCGGCGTGATGGCCGCCGGCTACGGATTCGGCACCATCGTGTCGCGTGAGGCAATGCAGCGCCGGCGACTGTGCCTTGGCATCGGCATTGGCATGACGGTGCTCTTCCTCGCGATCGGCGGTGCGCTCGTCATGACACACCCGGCGCGCGCTGGGGCACCGCCGTTCCTGCTCCGACTCCTGAGTCAGCGCAAGTATCCGGCGTCGATTCTCTTTCTCCTGATGACGCTCGGTCCGACGATCGCCTTCATTCCGCTCGCCGAACGGGCGCGAGGCCGCGTCTCCAGCATCGTGACGACCTTCGGCCGCGTGCCCATGTTCTACTATCTACTCCACATCCCGCTCATCCACGCGACGTCGCTGCTCGTCTGGCTCCTTCGCGACGGGAGCGCGGGTGCCGCCCGCTTCACCTCGGCGCCCGACGTTTTCATTCCACCGGCCGATCGCTGGAGTTTAGGACTTCTATATCTCGTCTTCGCGATCGTCGTCGCTACGTTGTACCCGGTCTGCCGGTGGTATGCCGCGCGCAAGGCGACGCGTCCCGCCGCATGGATGCGCTACATCTGATCGGATGGCGAGGCGGCTGATCGCCGCCGCGGGATCACGGACTGATCCAATCGCAAGATCGGCCGACGCTGCCTCTTCGCACGCGCCGGCCGATCCTTTTTCGCATTCAATCCTTGACAGCGTTGAGTATTTGCTCGCGACGAGCCATGATTGCAAGGCGCACGGGCAAACCGACCTAGTAGCATGTGCGCACGTCGCTCCCTTCGGCGCTGGCGTTCGTCAGGACGGATCCACATACTAGCGGTCCCCGGACGCCCCCCAGCCCCCTCGTCCACAGCGAATCGATGTTCCGTCGCACCGCATTCCTGCTCGCCTTCGCCAGCGCGCTTCCTCTCGCTGCGCAGGCACCGAAAATCACCCAGCAGGGTGATCCCACCATCAAGTCCGACTCCATTTACAGCCTCGCCGTAAAGGCGTCGGACCATCCGGACGAGGATGCCGTCTTCCTCCTCGACGACGGCGTCGTGCGACGCGAGGCGGACGGACGCGGCACGCAGACCTTTCGCCAAGTCGTGCAATTACTGAAGCCCGGCGTGGTCGACAACTATCGCGAGTTCCGGTGGAGCTGGGCACCCGGACACGAGAGGTTCACGCTCAACTGGATCCGCGTCATCGGGCCGGACGGCAAGGTGATCAGCGAGGGGCCGTCGCACGAGCAGGACTCCGACGTCCCGGCGCAGATGGGCGATCCGGTGTATTCGGATCGGAAGGTGAAGCGCGTCTCGCTGTCCGGGGTCGCACCGGGGACGCTCGTCGACTACAGCTACACGCGCGAGGAGCTCAAGCCCTATCTCACGGGCGACTTCTTCCAGAGCTGGAGTGTGTCGACGGGGCTCACGGTGCGCCGGTCGCGCTTCGTCGTCGACGTGCCCTCGTCGCTCGCGGTCCGGCTGCATGAACGCAACCTGAACTTCCCGAGGAAGACAGAGGACGTCGGCGGTCGTCGGATCTACACCTGGCTCGCCGCCGACGTGCCTCGGCTCAAGGGCGAGTTGTATGCCGCCGACTCGAACACCGTGCAAATGCACATCGCGCTCTCGTCGCCGATCACCTGGCAAGACATCGGCGCCTGGTACGCGAAGCTGGCTCGGGATCGATATTCGTTAGGTTCGCCATCGGCGAAGAAGCTGAAGGAGGTGCTCACCGCCACCGCGCCGAAGACGCGCGACGATACCATCCGCGCCGTTCATCGCTGGGTCGCGCAGGACATTCGCTACGTTTCCATCGCCCTCGGACTGGGCGGATACCAGCCGCGGAGCCCGGACACGGTCGTCGTGAGCGGTTTCGGTGACTGCAAAGACAAAGCGACGCTGTTCGTCGCGGCGATGAACTCGCTCGGCATCACGACCTTCCCGGTGCTGCTCAACTCGACCGGGGTGAGCTATCGCGAGCTGGCGTCGATCGATCAGCTCGATCACGCCATCGCCGCGGTGAAGACGCCCAGCGGTTACCAGTTCACTGATCTCACGGCCGAGTTCACGCCGTACGGGGAGCTGCCGTACGACGAGCAGGGCGAGCTCGTGCTCGTCGTCCATCCTGACGGCGCGACCGAGGAGAAGGAGCTGCCTCTCACCAAACCCGCCGACAACGCAACGACGATCCGGATCGTTGGGACGCTCTCGCCCGACGGGACGTTCAGCGGCCGGTACGACGAAGCGGCCACCGGCGCCCTGCAATACACGCTGCGCTCGGTATTCGAGAATCCGCTCGACTCGACGGAGAAAGCGAACGCCGCCAACGCCATTGCGTCGAAATTATTCGACGGGGCCGAGGGCGACAGCCTGGTGGGATTCGAGGGGAAGGACCTGCTCGCGAAGCCGCATATGAGTTTACTCATCACACACGGCAAGGCAGCGTCGAGGTCCGGGGAGACGGAGATCTTCACCATTCCCCTCGGCAGCACGGCAGGGCTGAAGTCCGTCGCGAACCAGATCGATAATGCGAGGGAGCGGCACTTCCCGATCGACGCGGTGCGCATCTTCGGCAACCGAACGTCGTCCGTCGAGCTCAGGGTAAAGCTTCCGGCGGGCTGGAAGGCGCAACTGCCGTCGGACGTGAAAGCGGCGAGCCCCTTCGGGAGCTACGAGTCGACGTATGCGCAGGTGGGCGACGAGCTGGTGCTGACGCGAAAGACTGCCGGCGCGACGGGTGTGTACCCGGCCGATCGGATCAAGGACGTCTCGGCCTGGTTCCGCCAGGTGGCGACGGACGACGCGAAGCTGATCGTGATCTCGACGAAGTGAAGGGGTCTGTCGTCAGGATCGTACGCCGCGACGCCGGGCGACCGTGTGACACTACGGCGTGAGCCGATGCACCGCCTTCATCACGAACGCTCCATTGAGTGAGCGCGAGAGAGCGCCGCGCGTGGGGAATCTGTATGGGGCGGCGGGATCCGTCGTGTAGCCGGAATTCCAGACGAGGTACACGTCGTCACCGATCTGCGGAATCCAGTGAAAGCGAAGATTGAAGTCGACACGACGGCTCTCGTTGTTGAACTGCACGAAGTTGAGGAAGCTCGTTCGCGTGTTGATCGCGTACTCCAGCCGCGCCGCGACCTGCGTCGCGACGAAATGCCCGGCAGGAAGGTCAGCCTCGGTGCGCGAGAGGTCGACGCCGGTGATCAGATGTCCCCCTCCTCGCCATGTCCCGCTCAGGGAGGCATCGACGCTCCGTCCGGCATAGAAGCCGCCCCAGCCGACGACGGTTCCGACGCTCACCGGCCTGCCTAACGACGTCTGATACTGAAGCTCGCCTCGGGTCCACCAGTAGCGTCCCGCGTCGACGCTCACCGAGCGGAAGATGTCGAACGGCTCGGTCGGCGCGTCCATCGAGCGTACGACGCTCGCCGCGAATTCGTCGCCGGATTGCAGCGAGCCGCCGAGTAATTGCCAGGTGAGCGTCGCTGTCTGCCACGTTCGGCTATCGGCCAGCGTGCCGGGCGAGCGTGTCTCGTTGGCAATGATGTCCCAGCTCGGAATCGGTGCCTGGAAGTCCAGCTGGCGAATGCCTAACACACCGGGTCGCGGCATGTAGTCGATATGGCCCGTCGTCTCCCAGATTCCTGTTCGCCGCACAAAGCCGAGTGGCGGTGCGTACCCGGAGTCGATGCGGTAGAGCGAGACGAAGTTGTCGAAGAGATCGTTCGGAAAGTCGGTGCCGTAGCGCCACGCGAGTGGCGTCCCTCGGACACCAGGGTTTTGCGTTCCCGCGATCCAGAATGACGGCTCGACATTGTAGCCCCGAAGCAGGAGCGGGAAATCGACATCCAGCCCGCCGGAGCGTTGGTTCGTGCCGACTCCGGGCCCGCCGCGATCGATCAGCATCGCGCCGACGTAGGAGCGAGCGAATAGATCGTGCTTCACCCGCACGACCGCATCGTTGGCTTGATCGATCCCTCCCGTTCTGGCGTCGAGCAGGCCGATGCTCCAGGGCCCTGCTCTGCCGGTAATGCGGGCGCCGCCGAGAATCGGATACGGAGTGCCGAGGCTATCGAGCCCGATTCGTCGAGAGTAGAACAGCTGGGCACGTCCCGCCGTGCCGAAGGCAAAGACGCCACTCGACTCGAGAAAGAACTCCCGTTTCTCGGGAAAGAACAACGGGAAACGCGTCAAGTTTATGACTTGCTGATCAGCCTCGACCTGTGCGAAGTCGGTGTTCACGGTGAGGTCAGCGGTCAGCGTCGGCGAAAGCGCCATCTTGGCATCGAGACCGCCTTTGCCGCCGAGGAAGCCATCGCTCAGCTGCGCGCCGAGCGAGTCGTACTCTGGCACCACCGCTCGCCCGAGCACATAGGGCATGAGGGCAATGTTGCGAGCGCGTTCCAGCACACCGAGCCCCACCAAGTCACCTTCGGCGAGGAGATGATATATGCCCTGCGTTCGGGCCCAGCCGCGCCACAGTGATTCCTCGTTCTTTCGCCGAATGAACCGCCGCACGTTGAATCCAAAGGTCGCGCCGGCGCCGGCGTCGAAGCGGAGCGTGCGAAATGGAATCCGGAACTCGGCCGTCCACCCGGTTGCGTCTCGCGACACCGCGACCTCCCAGATGCCATTCCAGTCCGGGTTGAGAACGTCCACACCGCTGAACTGCGCGTCCCACATCGCGCCGTTGGGATTCGTCTGGAAGAGGAATGCCGATCGCCGATCGTGGAAGCTGTCGATGAGCACCGTGACGTTGTCGTCCGAGCTCAGATCGGCGTCGCGACGCAATTGGGCAGCGCGGATTTCACCGAGGCTGCGATCGTAGGCATGCACGAGGATGTACAGCGCGTCGGCATCGCGGAGAACCTTCACGACCGTGCGCTCGGTTGCGAGCGCGCCTTCGCGCGGTTCGCGTTGCCGGAAATCGCTGATGGAATCGGCCGTGGACCAAACCGAATCGCGTGCGCCATCGCGCGTCAGCGCTCCACTCGCTCGCCCCACGCGCAGCATCCTCGCTGAGGACGACTGCTCGACATGGGAGCTGCTGTCGGCCTGCGCGCCCAGGCTCCGCATTGCCGAAAGGGCAATGATCACCCCGCCAGCGATCGCCCACGCGCCTCTGTTCATGGCGTCAGAGCTCGAAGCATGAGAGGACCATCGATGTTGTCGAGCGTTGGCCGTACGTCCAATGGTTCGGCGGTCGTCGCTCCGGAATTTTGCGGATCACATCCCAACCGCACTCGGATTGTCTCATGAACACCACGCCGACGATAGATGTAAAGACGAATGGCCACCGGCCCGAATGGGCCAATCCGCGGGCCATGGCTATTCCGCGGGAAGGCTACTTCACGCTCGAACGCGGCCGTTACGGTCCGACATTTCCGAGAACGCCCGCCTGTCACGGATTCACGATCATCGCGAAGATCAAACCGGGGACTGAGGAGGAGATCCGCGCGTACGGAAAGTCTCTCGAGGACGCCGTCGAGAAGGATCCGCACGTGCTCGCTCCGCTGCAACTTCACTACTTGCGATGGGTGCTGTTCCCGATCGGCGGGGACACGTACTTCATGTACCAGGGCATCTTCGACACGGACTTCGACAAGTACGTCGAGGACGCCATCCACCTGTTCGCTTCGACCGGCATCACGACCATTTTCGAGAAGCTCGACGGGTTCCCGGAGGATTGGCGAACCAACGCGCCCGCCTTCATCGAGTTCGTGCGAGAGCATCAACGGCCGAGCTTTCTCGAATACGGCGAGTACCCGTTCGTCACCGCCGACGAGATCAAGAAGGCGCTGGCCATGAAGGAGGCGTTCACGGTGATGCTCGACCAATCGCAGTAGCGGATCGGTCGACGGCAGCGACACGCAATGGGACGCTGTGCAATGACGAACCGTCTCGAGCTCGACGACATTCAGCATTTCCTGCTGGCGCGGACGCCGGCTCGCGCGGCGCGCTATGAGTTCCTGTCGTTTGCGAGCGCCGCCGCGGGCCGCGCCTGGCTAGCGGGCATCGTGGACAAGGTCGGCACCGGTGCGTCCGTCGGTTCTCACTCGCCAGACGCGCGATGGGTTACGGTGGGATTGTCATGGCACGGTCTCCGTCTCCTCGGCGTCGATGAGCAATCACTCACCACCTTTCCCGAGGAGTTTCGCGAGGGACTCGCCGCACGCGCCGGAATCCTCGGGTTCACCGGGGCGAATCTGCCGGTTCACTGGGACGCCGGGCTCGCCGAGCCATCGCTCCACGCGATCGCAATTTTATTTGCCCGCGACGCCGCCGAGCGTGACCGAGCCGCAGAGGCGCATCGAGCATACATGTCGGAGATCGGCGGCGTCACGCTGGTTTCGTTTCTGGATCTCGAGGCAATCTCGCCTCCTGGTGAGCCGCGCGAACATTTCGGCTATCTCGATCGGCTCTCCGAGATTCCCATCGAGGGCACCGACCTCGAGCTCCCGCCGGCGTCGGGGGCGCTAGTCAAAGCCGGCGAGTTCTTTCTCGGCTACGTCGACGAAACAGGCGGCACGCCAGCGCTGCCGCGGCCCGCGGAGCTTTCTCGCAATGGCAGTTACGTCGCGTATCTGCGCATGCAGGAGCACGTCGGAGCATTTCGGGACTTTCTCCGCGCGCACGGCGAGACGCCCGAGGCGCAAGAGCTCGTTGCGGCAAAGCTGATGGGCCGATGGCGAAGCGGCGCGCCCCTCGTGCTCTCACCGGACGAAGACGACCCAGCGCTCGGCGCCGACCTGCGGCGAACCAATGAGTTCGACTATGCCGAGATGGATCCTCGCGGATACCGCTGTCCCGTCGGCGCGCACATCAGGCGAATGAATCCACGCGACACGGTCGGCAGCCTGCAGCGACATCGAATGATCCGTCGTGGCGGTACGTACGGCCCAGCGTTGCCGGTCGGCGCTCCGGACGACGGGGCGGATCGCGGGATCGCCGCGTTCATCGGCTGCGCAAGCCTCAGCCGGCAGTTCGAGTTCGCGATGAACGTGTGGGCGAACGATCCGAAGTTTAAAGATCTCAAAAACGAGCGCGACCCGATCATCGGCACGCAGGATGGAACGTTCGACATGACGATTCCCAGACGGCCCGTCCGAAAGAGAATCACGGGTCTGCCGGCGTTCACCACGATTCGCGGAGGCGCGTACTTCTTTCTGCCAGGGATCCGAGCGCTTCGGCTGCTCGCCGGAGCAGGCAGCGCTGTGAGGAGGTTCGCATGACACGATACCCAGGTCCAAGAACCTACAATCAGGTGCGGGTGCCGCGGAGATACACGCCAGGCAAACCTCGTTTCTCGATCTACTGGACGTGGAGCTACCCCTGGGAGGCGAACCGCGACCTCACGGAGCTCGACAATCGGTTTTCGACGATGACGGAGGTGCGTCGCGTTGGGTGGCCCGAGTACGAGACGCCCGAGTACTCCGAGAAGACGTTCCTGCAAGGCATCGCCGGAACGCTCGAGCTCTTTCATCTCGGTCTGATCCGCTTTCAACAGGCTGTCGGCGAGGCGACAGGACATCCCGTCGCCGTCTATCAACGCATCGACCAGGCGGGCCAGAAGCAGCAGCTCGATCACGGCATGCTCGACGACACCGACACACTGATGGTGTTCGGGCTCGACCACCTGGTCACCGAGCAGGAGGCGGCGCCGGAGGAGATCGAATCCGTCCGCGCGTTCCTCTCACGCGAAGGCACGCGCCTCATCCTCGGCCCGCATCATGACGTTGGCGCGACGACCGACTTGAAGCAGCGGGCGATGGAGTACAAACATCACGGTGATCCGCTCGTCCCGAGCCAACAGCGCTTCGGGCGATATACGAGATCGCTCATGAAGGGGCTCGGCCTTCCGGTGGAGAATCAGTGGGGGCTGCATCCGGCGACGATCAAGGGGACGACGCAACTCCAACCCTTGATCACCTCGACCGACCTCGATACGCGCGGATGGTTGGAGGGTGTGAAGACGTTCAACTTCCATCCGCATCTGCCACACTATGCCGTGACGACGGACGATCCGAAGGTCATTCACGTGTTGGCGCGGCAGCCGATCGATCTGTCCCAACCGCATCCGTTCACGGAAGCCGGCAACCGCGACTTCAACATGCTGCTCTGGATGCCGCCGAGGGGTGACCGCGCTGGCGATATCCTCTTCGCCGATTCGACGATCTTCACGACGCTCTTCGGCGGCGACGAGAGTCTCGATCGCTTCTGGAAGAACATCGCGATCCGATGAGTGCCCGCGCTCGTACTAGGCGTCGCGTCGCTGAGTTACTCGCGGTCGCGTTCGTCGGCGGATTCACCGTGTCGCTTCCGGCGTGTGCGCAAAACCGGGGTGTCTATCCCCTAGGCATGAGCGCGCTGAATCCTGGCTCCCTTCCCGATGCGGCACTGACCTACGCGAACCAGCTTCTCACGTACTCGCGCAGCAGGGTAAAGAACAACGAGGGCAACACCGAACCGTTAGGCGGGTTGCACTCGGTGGTGATGGATATGAACACGCTCACGTGGGTGAGCCGTTGGTCCGTGAACGGCATTCACTACGCTGCCTCGGCGACACTGCCGTTCGCGTGGAACAGCCTGACATCGGACCTCCAGGGCCCGATCAACAAAGGGAGTGGGTTCGCCGATTCGTACTACCTGCCGCTGATCCTCGGCCGCAATGGCGATCGCGTGGACATTCGCGCGCAGTACGGTTTCCTCGCGCCAACGGGGAAGTTCACCGCGGGCGCCAACGACAACGTCGGCTCGGGATACTGGACGCACACGTTGTCGTCCGGGCAGACGGTGCATCTGGCTCGGGGCCGCCAGGTGACGCTCTCAGCGTTCGAGATGTACGAAATCCACACGTGGCAACAGGGGACCAACGTTCGGCCAGGCGACACCTTCGATCTCGACGCATCGCTCATGGTCAAGCTTCCGACCCCGGCGAAGGTTCACGTCGAGATCGGCGCGATCGGATATACACAACGGCAGACCACCGGGCGAACCGGAAGTGGTGTTCCGCCCGCCTCGATCGGTGACCGCTACGCCGTTCACGCAGCCGGTGTGGCATTGAGCGCGGCGTTTACCCCGTACCGGGCGAACGCCGCCGTGAAGTTTTTCAGCGAGTTCGCGAACCGGTCGACGTTCGAGGGATACTCGCTTCAGATTCTCGCTGCGCTGGCACTCTAGCGGACTCGGAGAAAGATGCGCACCCGTTTCGCCCTGGCCTCCGCGGCCGCTGCCATCGCGCTCTTTGTCGCGATGATACTCTGTCTGGAGGTCGGTCGTGAGATCGGTCTGGTGCGCACGGAGCTCGCCGGGCCAGAATCTCGCGCCGGTGTCGGCGTCGTCCAGGGCGTCTCATCGGCGATTCTCGCGCTTCTGTTGGGTTTCGTCTTCTCGGGCGCGACGGCGCGCTTCGACCAGCGGCGGCAATTGATCGTTCAGCAGGTGAACGCGATTCGCAGCGCCTGGCAACGAGTCGACACTCTTGCGCCCGATCAGCAATCCGATATCCGGAATGAGTTCCGCCGATTCGTGGATGCGCTGGTGGAGTCGTACGCATTTCCCGCCAGCCTGTCCCCAGCGGCCGGAGTCACTCGCGCCGAGGAGCAGGTGTGGTCGCTCTCCGTTGCGGCCTGCCTCACGCCCGAAGGCGAGCGCGCGCGCATGTTGGTACTGCCCTCGCTCACCGACATGTTCGCCGCAGTCGAGCGGGAACGTCTCCAACGACGGATTCATCCGCCGGCGGTGATCTATGTGATGCTCGTGGTGGCGTCACTCATTACTGCGCTGCTCGCCGGGTACAACATGGCGAATATCTCCGCGCGGAACTGGCTACTCCATGTCGCCGTCGCGGCAATCGTCTCGCTCGTGATCTACGTCATCGTCCAGGTCGAGTATCCGCGTCTGGGATTGGTGCGCGTGGATGCCTTCGATCGTGCCCTCCTGGAGTTGCGCGCGACGATGGTCTGAGAAGGCGGAACGCGCCTGGAGAAATACCGCGCTCATCAAACCAGCGGCATTGCGTGCACGCTGTTACCACTCCCTTGCACTCGGCGGCGGCGTTCGTTCTTCCGGCGCATCCCCAAGAAGATCCAAGAGCTCCGCAAAACGGCTGATGCGATTCCCGTCCAACGTCGCGGCCCAGATGCGCCCACCGGAGAGCGCGATCAAACGTCCATCCAAATCCCAATCGAGCCAATCGAGTGGCCCGGGCGGCAATTCGATCTCGTTCGACGCACCCTCGACGCGAAATTCCTTCACGATTGAATAGCTCTTCGCGAGGCGACGGGCCAGCACAATCAACGGCATTCCATCGGCGGGCGGACGCCTGACGCGCTCCTCGGGGATGTGCGTCACGTAGTGCATCGTGTAGCGGTTCTTGGCCTGGACACGTTCGAAGACCATCTCCTGCCGTAACACCCAACCGTCGCGCTCGAGGCGGTGCCACTGCACATACTCAGCGTGGGGCTTCGGATTCGCATCGACTCGGAGATCGCTTTTGGGCTCACATCCGGGTCGAGGCACGGCGTCGCTCGGCGGATGATTGAGCAGGAGCCGATGATCGTCGAGGAAGACGCCACCGCCGTAATAGGTGTGGTCCTTTGACCAGAGCGCGAGCGGTATGAACCAGGGGGGCTTGGAGATTCCTGTCCAGACTTCCTTCCCACGCTCGCTGCCGTATTGCATCGCCAGGTAAACGAACAGTTCACCGTTAGGCGACAGGTCGGACCGATCTTCGTGGATGCGGCCGTTAAACCACTGGCCGCGCTCGAACGTGTCTTTTCGAGTGTCCCAACGGATGGCTTCCACCCATTTCGATGGTCCACGGCGCAGAATCAGCGCGACTGGCGCGCGCGATGCCGCCAGGAGCGAGAGCCGCGGCGGAGGCGTTCGCTTCGCGCCCAATCAGGCGAACAGCGTCGCGATGTCGAGCGTCATTGGCGGCACCGTCGAAGGACGCCATTCCAATGATTCCCGGGCAACGCTCTCTTCTTCCTCGCGGCGAATGACATGGATCTCACGCCGCTCGCTGTCGATCACCCAATACTCACCGACGCCGGCATCGAGGTAGTACTCACGCTTGGCGACGAGATCGCGACGCCGTGTCGTCGGCGACAACAGCTCGATCACGAGGCGGGGCGGAGGAAGCTTCTCCCATGCATTCCCGCGAGCGCCATGTGGCACGTGGCGCACCATGAGATCCGGTTCCGCTTCCGAGCCCTCGAACCGGATGACGGCACGCGGATGATACACTCTGCCGAGGCTATGCTGCTCGACGTATGTCGTGAGTAGGGCGCTCAAGCGCGCGAGCACCTCTTCGTGATCGACCGACGGCGGCGGCGTCACGAACAGCTCGCCGCGAATGAGCTCGTACTTGTTGCCGTCGTCCGGGAGACGGTGCAGCTCCTCGAGCGTCCACGCTTTGGCCGGCATCGACATCGCCACGAGACCCCTCTCCTCGCGAAATGGGAACGAAGCATGCGCCGAGGATACGCGGCTCCGTTGCACGCACCGCCACCAGACTATTGCGCATTCGGTTCGGAACGTTGCATTCGCACGCTACGCTCGGCGGAACCGCCGAGTCAAGTAGATTCGCCGAGAAACTCGACCCCAACTCATCTGCCTCGATGCCGCACACTTCCGTCGCCGAAGTTTCCCGAATCGGACCGTCCGACGAGCGCTATCAGGCCGTTCTCGACAAGGCGTTCAACAAACGCTTCCGCGCTCGGCCGGACTACGTCTACCGCGTGATCTCCGCCGAGCAGGTCATGGCGGCGGTGGGCAGCACCGTCCACGAGGGGCGGCGCGTGGCGGTGACGAGCGGAGGGCACTGCCTCGAGGGATTCGTTTCCGATCCCGAGGTGCGGGTCATCATCGACATGTCGCCGATGAACGCGATCTACTTCGATGACGCGATCCGTGCCATCGCCGTCGAGGCAGGCGCGACGGTCGGCGAGACCTTTCGCGCCCTGCATGATCGCTGGGGTGTCGTCGTCCCGTTAGGCGAGTATCCCGGCGTCGGCATTGGCGGCCATGTGGCGGGTGGCGCCTTCGGTTTTCTCTGTCGCGAGCTCGGGCTGGCGGCGGATTACCTGTACG
>DATEPP010000433.1:0-3096 GCA_035273165.1 Gemmatimonadaceae bacterium | reverse complement strand
AGCGTCTGTGGAGCGACCCTGCGGCGGCGGAGGCGAAGATCCGCAGCGGGTATCCGTCGGAGGACGATGCGCAGCGAGATCGCCGGGTAGGCAAGGCCATTGCGGCGGTGGGCGAGGCGCTGTTCTTCGCGGCGGAGGAGCGGCGTCTGGCCGAGGTGGAGACATTGAAGTTCCCCGAATACCGAGGAGCGGGCGACAAGGCATCGGTGAAGGCGCATGTCGATACGAAGGTGAAGGATTGGTATCTGAAGAAAATGGCGGCAATTCAGCGCGTCGAGCCGGAATACGCGAAAATCCTGGATCTGAAGCCGACGCCGCCGCCGAAGTGGGTAATCGCGGCGGGCTCGCGGTCGGGCCTGATGTGGGGCGACTTCGTGGACGACTTCCGTCGCGCCCCGATCCCGAAGGCGTGGCACGGCACGGAGCTCGAACAGGTCTATGTCGGTGAAATCGACCGTGTGTCGCAGCCGTACAAAGACGAGCGTGCGTATCCGGCGCTGAAGACGTGTCTGCAGCTGTCGACGAAGTATCAATACTTCGATGCGTTCTCACGCAGCTGCGAAATGTGGCTCGCGAAGTATTACAAATCGCAATACCACGTCGTCGACGAGCTCCGCGGCGCCCCGACGATGGCAAACAGCGGCCTGGAGGAGAAGGCACCGCCGGTGCTGGTTGGCGGTGCGTTCTGGCATGCGGCGCCGATCGCGTCCCCGGAGAAGGGCGCGCGGAGCGGGGGCGGGAAGTCGACGGGGAGGTGAGGGGTGGCTTGCGGCGGGGAGAGGTCGCGGCGGTAGCGGGTGCGTCGCGTGTGCGGGCGCGGGCGTGGGCGCTTGCCGAAGCGATGACGCGGGCGCGGCGGTGCTCGCGGTGGCAATGGCGGCGAAGCGACGGCGCTCGTCGCCCAGCGGGGCCGGGCGGTGCAGCGAGGGCGGACCGGTTACATCGGTGACAGATTGGACCGGCGGTGAGCGTCAAGGTAGTTGTCGTCTCGCCGCTCAAGCGGCGTCTGCCGTCAGTGTTCGCTCCGGGTTGAGCACCACGCTGTCGATCGGAGTCCAGTTGCGCGTTGCGCGCGACCATCGCTCAGGCTTCGCCCGACGTGCGCGTTCGTACAGCGCGTGCCGTTGCGCGAGGATGCGGTCCTCGCGTCCGAAGTGGCGCTCGTCGGGGGTCACGAAGCGAATCGCGCTGTGCCGATGCTCGCCGTTGTACCAGGTGACAAAGCGAGCGACCCATTGGCGCGCGGCTTCGACGTCAGCGAAGGGCAACCGCGGATAGGCGGGACCGTGCTTCAGCGTTCGGAAGAGCGCCTCCGAGTACGGGTTGTCGTCGGAGACGTGCGGACGGCTGAAAGAGGGGACGATCCCAAGCCACTGCAACGTGGTGATCATCGTGTTGCCGCGCATCGGCTTGCCGTTGTCGGAATGGAGCACGAGACCTCTGGCATCGACTTTCGCTTCGTCGCAGATGTCTCGAATCATTTCGGCGGCGAGCTCGTCGCTCTCGCGTTGATGAATCTTCCAGCCGACGATGCGGCGACTCCAGACGTCGAGCACAAGGTACAAGCGCAGGAAGCACCCCCGCACAGGTGTCGGTAGGTACGTGATGTCCCAGCTCCAGACCTGGTTCGGTGCTGTCGCGCAGTGGACCGTCGTGGAACGCGTGACGTGACTGCGCGTCGTCGTGCGAGTCCGTCCGCGCAGCTCGAAGCGGCGCTGGAGGCGGTACATCGTCGACTCCGACGCGAGGTAGATTCCCTCGTCCGCGAGCCGCGGAACGAGCTGTTTTGGAGGCACGTGACAGTACTGCGGGCTCGTCATGACGGCGACGACACGAGACTGCTCGAGCGGCGAGAGCGCGTTGCCGGGGCGGTGCTTCGGGCCGTGCCGCGCGTCCTCTGCCTCGGGGTGTTCTCGCCAGCGCTCAATGGTCCGCGCCGACAGACCAACCAGCTTGCAAGCCGGCTCGAGCCTCGCACCAGCCGTCTGGGCTTCGCTGATGAGCGCGAGAATCACTTCTCGCTCTCTTCGTCCGTGTCGTCGTCCTCTCCCTCCCAGAGGTGGTCCACTTTTTTTTTGAGGATGAGGAGCGCCGCAGCTTCGGCGAGCGCCTTCTCCTTGCGCGCGAGCTCCCTCTCGAGCTTGCGAATTCGTTTCGTCGTCGCGATGGACGCCTTGTCCTCCCCGAGAGCCAGCCTCCATTGCTCCAGCTCGGCGAGCAGAAGCCCCTCGCGCTGAAGCATCGCCGTGAGCTGCGAGCCCGAGAGCTTCGACGCCTCGCCGAGCACGCGGACCTTCTCGTCGATGGACCACGTCTTCCCTGTCTGTCTCTTCGCCGCCACGTCAGGCAGGCTATGAGCTAGCCGCAGCCACCGCGAGAGAGTCTCTTGCGAGATGCCGGTCTCACGAGCGACCTGGCGAGCGCTCTCCGGATTGCTGCCCGTCATGCGCTCGATCATTTTCTGTTTGTACGGAAGCGAGAATGGCTTGGTCACGCAGCATCGCTGTTCTGCCCCGCTCATGAAATTCGAGAGAGGCGACAACTACGCTGGCGCTGGGGGCTGGATTGAGGTGTCACCCTGGTACCGATCTCGGCGGACGGGGGTGTCACCCATGTCTCTAGTCCGAACCGTCGCTTTTTGTGGCTTTTCAACGCGTCAACGATTAGAATCGCCCTGTTCGTTCATGAGCAGACGCCGTACATACCGAGCTCCCGTTCAGATGACGTTCGAGGACCGTCGGCGCTTCACGCTCGCCGGGAAACCGAAGAAGCGTCCTGGCCCGAAGCCGCGGAAGTTTGCCAGCGTGCGCCACCGGCCGCGCGCCGTGCACAAGTACTGGAATCCGCTGCACGTCACCATGCGTGCGATACGTGGCCTCCCGAGCTTTCGCACGCAGATGCTCTACGACGCTTTCGAGCGTGCGGTTCGCCGGACCAGTCGCGAGGACTTTCGCGTCGTGGAGTTCTCGGTGCAGGACGATCACCTTCATCTCATCGTCGAAGCGGACGACAACGACGCGCTTGCGCGCGGGATGAAGAGCTTCTCCGTGCGCGCGAATCGCCTCTTCAACGCTGCGCACGGCCGCGGACGTGGAC
>DATEPP010000432.1:0-1322 GCA_035273165.1 Gemmatimonadaceae bacterium | reverse complement strand
GGTCACCGTGCGGGCGATCATGGAGCTCACGCTCAGCTGCGACCACCGCATCCTCTATGGCGCCGACGCCGCGGAGTTCCTGGCCCGGATCCGCGAGTACCTGGAGACGCCGCTGAAGCTGGCGCTCTAGTGTCGTGAGTCAATAGTTCGCTTGCAGCGGTAGGGTTCGGGGATGCCGAACCCTGTGGCAGCAGCGGTGGTGCTCGATGACGACGAGCGTGAGCAGTTGGAGCGGTGGACGCGACGGCGGACGAGCGCGCAGGCGTTGGCGCAGCGGGCGCGGATCGTGCTGCTGGCCGCCGATGGGCGCAAGAACACCGAGATCGCGGCCGAGTTGGGGATCAATCGCGGGATGGCGGCCAGGTGGCGGGCGCGGTTTGTCGAGCATCGCCTGGATGGGCTGACCGATGAGCCACGTCCCGGGCGTCCGCGAACGGTGAGCGACGAACTCGTCGAGCAGGTGATCGTCAAGACGCTCGAATCCACGCCGCGCGGCGCGACGCATTGGTCGACGCGCTCGATGGCCAAGGAGGTCGGGCTCACGCAGTCGGCGGTGTCGCGGATCTGGCGAGCGTTCGGGCTCCAACCCCATCGTCAGGACACGTGGAAGCTCTCCCGGGACCCGCAGTTCATCGAGAAGGTCCGTGACGTCGTCGGCCTGTATCTGAACCCGCCCGAGCGCGCGGTGGTGCTGTGTGTGGACGAGAAGTCCCAGATCCAGGCGCTCGATCGCACCGCGCCGATTCTGCCGATGCTTGCCGGCGTTCCCGAGCGCGCCACCCACGACTACAAGCGCGCGGGGACCTCAAGCCTCTACGCCGCCTTGGACATCACCACCGGCAAGGTGATCGGCCGCTTGCACTCGCGTCATCGCGCGATCGAGTTCAAGCAGTTTCTGACCACGCTCGATCGCGAGGTCCCGGCCGAGCTCGACGTCCACGTGATCCTCGACAACAGCAGCACGCACAAGACGCCGGCGATCCAAAAATGGCTCGCCGCGCACCCGCGCTTTGTCTTGCACTTCACCCCGACCAGCAGCAGTTGGCTAAACCTCGTCGAGCGCTGGTTTGCCGAGCTGACCACCAAAAAGCTCCGGCGCGGCGCGCATCGCTCCGTCCGCGAGCTCAACGCCGACATCCGCGCCTGGATCGAAACCTGGAACGACGATCCCAAGCCCTACATCTGGAGCAAGACCGCCGACCAGATCCTCGACTCGATCGCCCGCTACTGCCAGCGAATCAACGACTCACGACACTAGAGCGCCAGCTTCAGCGGCGTCTCCAGGTACTCGCGGATGCGGGCCAGGAACTCCGCGGCGTCGG
>DATEPP010000431.1:0-6748 GCA_035273165.1 Gemmatimonadaceae bacterium | reverse complement strand
TCCGCGCAGCAAGTGGGTCAAGGCATTCAACAGCGTCTACTTCAAGACGCTCGCATCCGAAGCCCACCGCCCCCGCGATCCGCTTGGTATCCCCCTCGCCGGGGACTCACCCGAGGCGCTCGAGGTTGCGTCGCAGCTCGTACGCGACGCCGGGTTCGAGCCTGTTGTCGTCGGTGATCTCGGCCGCGGGAAGGAATTCGAGCCGGGCACGCCCGTCTACAACACCGGCATGAGCGCCTCGGCATTGCGGAAGGCGTTCGACTTGGTTGCGGGTGGTGTGTGATTGGGAGTGCTGAGTAAAGCCTCCCTGTCATCCCGAGCGTAGCGAGGGATCTGCTTTTGGACTCTTCGCGCGGAGGAAACATCCCTGACGAGAGACTCGAACGAACGCAGATTCCGCCGCTCTTTCCATCAGCGGTTTCAGCGACGTGTCAGCGTCATCAGCGTTCCCCTCAGGACCTGCGCCGCAGGGATGTTTCGTATGGCGACAAGTGCAGATCCCTCGTCGCTACGCTTCCCGCCCGCGTCCCGCGTCTTGCGGCGCTGAGTCGTGAGGCGTAGCCTAGACGCGGCTGCCGCAAACAGAGGCCGACGTTGCTCAGGCTCCGAACATTCGGAGGGTTGTCGATCGAGCGGTCCGCCGAAGAGGGCGGTGGATCGCCCACGAGCACCGCCACGGCAGCCCGTCGCCGCCTCGCCTTTCTCGCCGTGCTCGCCGCCAGCGGACCGCGCGGCATGCCACGCGACAAGCTCCTCGCCCTCTTCTGGCCTGAGAGCGATAGCGACAAGGCACGTCACGCCCTCGACCAGACCATCTACTCGCTCAAGCGCGATCTCGCCGCGGAGTCGCTCGTCCTCGGCCGCGAAGAGCTGTCGATCAATCCCGCGGCGATGACGAGCGACGTCGAGGACTTCAAGGCGGCCCTGGCGCGCGGCGACCGTGCTGCCGCCGTCGAGCTGTACATGGGCCCCTTCCTCGACGGTGTCTTCATCTCCGGCGCCGCGGGCTTCGAGCGCTGGGCGGAGGAGGAGCGCACCCGCCTCACGAGAGACGTGGAGCAGGCGCTCGAGGCGCTCGCCGCCGAGGCCGCGAACCGCGGCGATCATGCGGGGGCCGTGCAGCGCTGGCAGCGCCTCGCGACGATGGAGCCTCGGAAGACGCGAGTCGTTCTCTCCCTCATGTCCGAGCTCGCGGCCTCTGGCGATCGTGCTGCCGCGCTCAAGCACGCCGAGATCTACCACACGCTCATTCGCGACGATCTGGACGCCGAGCCCAATCCGGCAGTCGCCGCTCTCGCCGAGCGGCTGCGTCGCGAGCCGGCGGTCGTGAAGTCTCCGCGCCGCACACTCGACCGCGTCACCGCCACTCCCGCCGTCGAGCCTCCAGCTGCGCGCCCCGAGCCAGTGCCGCCGCGGCGTGCGACGGTCGAGTGGTTGCGCCGGCGGACCACGCACGCATATCGCATTGCTGGTATCGCCGTGGCGCTCGTTCTCCTGCTCACGCTCTCGTTGGCGTGGGTGCTGTCGGGAAAGCACCGTGCCGACAGCGAGAAAGCCTGGATCCTGCCCGCTGACGTCGAGAACCGCACCCAGGACTCGATCTTCGACGGCGCCGTCGACGCCGCCCTCAGCGCCGGATTGCAGCAGTCGCCTCACGTGAGCGTCTTTCCGCGCTCGCGTGTTCAGCAAACGCTCACACGAATGCGACGCGACTCGGCTGGGGCCGGGCGCCTCCGCCTCGACGAAACGCTCGCGCGCGAGGTCGCCCAGCGTGAGGGCGTGCACACCGTCCTCGCCACGAGCATCGACCGCATCGACAGCAGCTACATGCTCAACGCGCGACTCGTCGAGGCCACGACCGGTGTCACCATCGCCGCCGAATCGCGGCGCGCGAACCGACGCTCGGAGATCATCGACGCCGTCGACGATCTCGTGCGGCGGCTGCGCCGCGACATCGGCGAGTCGGCCGATGCGATCGCGAAGCATGATCTCCCGCTCCCGCAGGCGACGACCCGCTCGCTGGAAGCGTTGCGCAAATATGCCGATGGCAGGACCGCGTGGAACGCCGGCCAGCGCAACCCCGCGCGTGAGCTCTACCTCGAGGCAGTCGCGCTCGACTCCGATTTCGCGCTCGCCCACGCTGCCCTCGGCGGATACTACTACTGGAACAACAATCGTCCGAAGGGCGACGAGCACTTCGATCACGCGCTCCGTCTCCTCGATCGGCTCACCGATCGCGAGCGCCTGCAGGTGCGCGCCAGCGCCGAGAGCTGGCGCGGTAATCGGGAGGCGGCGATCGAGCTCCGGAAGGCGCTGCTCGCGATCTACCCGAATGACCCCGCCGCGTGGGCGAACATCGGCTACGATTACATGCGGATGCATCGGCCTAACGAGGCGATCGCCGCCTACCGCAAGCAGCTCGCGCGCGACTCGCTCGACCCGACGAGCTACATCAATCTCGCGGTCGCGAGCACGCAGCTGTCGCGCCACGACGAGGCCGTCCGATACTACCGGCGCGCATTCGCGCTCCAGCCGAGTCTCCTCCGGCTCGAGAACCTGAATCACGAGTATGGCGAGGCGCTGCTCTTCGCCGGAAAGCCCGACGAGGCCCGGGCCGTCTACGATTCAATGCTCACGGGCGACGTCGATCAGCGCGCGCGCGGTCATCGCTCGTTAGGCCTGCTGGCGATGATTCGCGGCCGCTACGGCGAGGCGATCGAGCGCTTCCGGGACGCGGTCCTCCTGAGCCAGAGCCCGGATCACGCGCTCACCGAAGCGAGGAACCGGCTCTTCCTCGCCTCGGCACAGCAGGAGAAGGGATGGCGCGATTCCGCGACCGCGCAGATCCGGACCGCGCACGCGCTCTTTCGTCGGACGTACTTCGAGCCGATGTTCCTCTGGTTCCTGGGCAAGGCGCTCGCACGGGACGGGCAGGTGGCGCTGGCGAGCGAGGTGCTGGACACGCTGCGGAGGCGCGCACGCGCCGACAATCCGCAGGACCGCGCCAACGTGCTCGCCCTCGGCGGCGAGGTGGCTCTGGCGCAGGGGCGTGCCGACAGCGCCGCTCACCTCCTCCAGCTCGCCTATGCGACCGACACGAGCTCGCTCGTAACGGAGTCGCTCGCGACGGCGATCGCACGCACGGGAAGCTTCGCCGGCGCGGCGCGGCTGTACGAGTCGCTGCTCTCGAAGCCAGCCGTCTGGTACGGCTGGGAGGCGGAGCAGTACGCGCTCGCCGCCCCACTCGCGGCGGGTGCGCTCTACGAACGGGCCAACGATCTTCCGCACGCCCGTGCCGCCTACGAGCAGGTGCTCACGCGATGGGCTCAGGGAGACACGGATCTGGTGACCGTCCGCGCCAGTCGCGCGGGACTCGCGCGTCTCCGGAGATCAGACAACCTGACACCGAACGCGCGCTAGGCGGCTCGAGCGACAACGCGCCGACAACAACTCTGGCGCATCGACCTGAAACGGCACTGGAGCATGACGACTCGACGATTCCGCATTGCGAGAAAGGCTGCTGCGTGCCTAACGGCTGCTGGCATGGTGGCACTGCTTCCACTCGTTGCCGCGGGCGCGCAAGCGCTCGGTGTCCGGCACTTCACCGTCAGCGTCCCGGCCCGCGACAGCGAGTGGACGTCCACCGAGCTTTCCGTCGATGAGGGTGACCTCATCGCCGTGCGGGCCGCCGGCACCGTCGTTGTCGGCGTCTTCTCGCGCGAAGTCGATGCCGACGGACTGGCGCCGGGCACGAGCGCCGGTGTGGGCAAGGCGTATCTCGAGCTTCGCATCGGAAGCGGCCGCGCCGTTCCGATCGGACGCAGCGGAAGCTACGAGGCGTTGACCTCGGGCGAGCTGCAGTTTCGTCTCCACGACGTCCGATACGACGACAACGCCGGCGCCTTTCACGTCGACATCATCGTCGTCCCGGCGACGGCCATCCCGCACGCCACGGCACCGGAAGAGTCGCCCGCGCTCGCGACGACCGCCGCGCTCGACGAGATGCGTCGCTTCCTCAAGCTGCTCGCGACGGCGCAGGAGGCCTACTTCGTCGACCATTCCCAGTACACGCGCACCTTCGCCGACCTCGGCGTCCGCGCGCCGGAGGGTCTGGGCGTCGATCGCATCTCCGTCGCCAACAAGGGCGCTGGCTGGTCGGCCATCGTTAGGCACGACGCCGCTCCCAACGTCCGCTGTGCCGCAGCGATCAATACCGTCAATCCATTCGACCGCACGGCCACGGACATGCAGGTGGTCTGCCGCTAACGGCGGGTAGCGCGCGTCGCCCGCGCGCGACATTACTTTCCACTATGCGAACGATCTCCACTCTCCTCGGCGCGGCGCTCGTCTTCACCGCGGCCGCCGCCGGCGCGCAGAACCCCAATCTCGAGAGCATCGCCAACGACCGCTACACGCGCTCGCACGACTACGACCTCGTGCATCAGCGCATCGTCGTCCGCGACTTCAACTGGGACTCGCTCTCGTTCACCGGCAGCGTCACGACCTCGCTCGTGGCACTGCGGCCCAACATGGACTCCGTTGTCCTCGACGCCGGCGCGCTCCTCGGTATCAAGCGCGTGTCGACGCTAGCCGGCGGGACGCTGCAGACCTCGCGTCACGGCGATACGCTCGTCGTCCGTCTCGCAAAGCCCGTCGCCTTCTCCGACACCGTGCGCTTCACCATCGATTACAGCGGCAAGGTGGAGAATGGACGCGGGCTCACCTTCATCGACGAGCGCCCCCACACTCCGCGGCAGATCTGGAGTCAGGGCGAGGACCACGACAACCACTACTGGTTCCCGACGTACGACTTTCCCAACGACAAGATGACGTGGGAAGTCGAAGTGACGGTGCCGGCCGGGTTCATGGCCGTCTCCAACGGCGCGCTCGCCAGCGACACGAAGGACGCCAGCGGCGCTCGCACACTGCGCTGGCGCGAGGATCGACCCAGCGCGACGTATCTGGTTTCGCTCGTCGTCGCGCCGCTCGCGAAGATCCACGACAGCTGGAAGAACGTGCCCGTCGACTACTACACGTACCACAGCGACAGCGCGCTCGCGTGGCGCCTCTTCCACGTCACGCCCGACATGATCGACGTCTACTCGCGGCTCACGGGCGTGCCGTACCCCTGGCAGAAGTACGCGCAGACCACCGTCGCCGACTTCTTCGGTGGTATGGAGAACGTGAGCGCGACGACCCTCGTCGATTGGCTCCCCGACGCGCGATCGTATCAGGATCGGCCGTGGTACCAGCACATACTCATCCCGCACGAGCTCGCCCACCAATGGTTCGGCGACTACGTGACGACCGCCAACTGGGCGAACATGTGGCTGAACGAAGGCTTCGCCGAGTTCATGCCTGGCCAGTACTGGCGGGAGAAGCTGGGCGCCCACATCGCCGAGGATTACTACCTGGACGAGTATCGCCAGTTCATGCAGATCGACGCGCGCCGGCGCATGCCGCTCGCCTCGCTTGGCTCGAACAACATCTATCCCAAGGGCGCGCTCGTGATCGAGATGCTGCACGACTATCTCGGTGACCAGCGTTTCTGGGCAGGCATTCGCGAGTATCTGACGACGCACGCGTTCGGCAACGCTGTCTCAGACGATCTCCGCCAGGCTTTCCTTCGCGCCACCGGCGAGAACCTCGACTGGTTCTGGTCGGAGTGGGTCTACGGCGCCGGCTATCCCGAGTTCACGGTGACGTCGGCGTATGACGGTGCGGCGCGTCGCGTGACCCTCATCGTCAAGCAGACGCAGCGCGACACCCTCAAAGCCGACAGCACCGGGATGCGCTACGTCGTCCCCGAGACGTTCCGGATGCCGGTGACGATCCGCGTCGGGATGGCGAGCGGCTCGGACGTCGTGCGCACTTTCTGGATCCGACAGCGCGACGACACGATCGTCGTCGACGGCGTGGCAAGTTTGCCGGCGATGGTCGTCTTCGACGACGGCAACCACATACTCAAGAAGCTCACCTTCGAGCAGCCCTCGGCGCAGCTTGCGACCCAACTGCGGCGGGATCCCGACCTCTGGAATCGCGCGTGGGTGATCCAGCAGCTCTCGACGCGGACGACCGATCCCGTCGCGCAGGCTGCTCTCACCGAGGCGGCAACGGCGAGCGACTACTTCCTGACGCGTGTCGCGGCGGCGACGGCGTTAGGCAGTCTCGCCCCGTCGGCGGCAGTGCCGGCGCTCACGCGAGCGATGCGCGACACGTCGAGCCAGGTGCGGCAGGCGGCGGTCGAAGCACTCGGTCGCGTCGGGGGCAGCGAAGCCGCGACGCTGGCTCAGAACGCCTGGCGCAACGACTCGAGCAACAGCGTGCGCGCCTCCGCGCTCGCCGCGTTGACTCGGCTCGACACCGCTGGCCGGAAGGCCATGATCATGGAGGGACTCAGGACCCCATCCTATCGCGACGCAATCCAGAACGCCGCGATTGGCGCCGCCGTCCGCTCTGACGACTCGAGCTTCGTCGCGCCACTGCAGGCGCTCGTCGGTGACCAGCAGCTGCCGTCCTTCGCTCTCGCGGCGATGGCGATTCGTGGAAGCCAGCGCGCCCTCGACTTCCTCGTCTCCGATCTCAACGACCCCCGCGCGTACGTTCGTCAGTGGGCGTTGACGGCGATCGTTCAGTCGTTAGGTCCGGGCCGCGGTCTGCCCGCGCTGCGGAGCATCCGGCCATCCCTCACGCACGCCGACACCCGCGCCGCGGTCGATCGTGCGATCAAGCAGCTGGACGAACAGGC
>DATEPP010000430.1:0-14380 GCA_035273165.1 Gemmatimonadaceae bacterium | reverse complement strand
GCCAATAGCTTCGTCTGAAAGCGCTGCGCCTCGGAGATGCGCTCGATCTCGATCGCGATGGCGTCGACGGCTTGCTCGAGATGGAGTAGTCGGTCATTGTCCGCGGGCGGCCGAGTGGCGAGTCGCTTCGCCCGCATGAGCAGTAGTCGCGCTGTGACGCCGATACCCACGAGGCAGCCGACCGTGGCGACGATTGTAGTGCAGACGGCGGCGAAAGTGATTACGTCTGGATCCATGGCAGAAACGCGGGACGAGGGACGCGGGCGAGGGATGACGGGCCGACCAGCACCCACCAGTCACCAATGCAGCGTACGATCTGGCGACAAACGAGTTTCTTGGCAACGTTGGCGCTGCTTGGCTGGCATCCGTGCGTTGCCTCTGCACAGCTCCGCGCCGACTCGACCTGGCGCGCGCTTCGGCGGCTCGGCGGAGACGTGTGGAGTGTGTGGACGGCGCCGGTGCACGCCGAGGCGCGAGATATGGAAGGCGTCGCGGCCGCGGCGGCGGTGACCGGCGTGGCAGCGGCGCTGGATGAGCCAGTACAGCGCTGGATCACGCAACACCCCAATGCGTGGCCGGTGGCGATGCTCGCCCCGTTGCGAGAGAGTGCGCGCTACCCGGCGTACGAGCTCGGAAGCGGACAGTTCCTTCTTCCGATCTCGGCGGCACTCTACATCGCGGGCTCCGTCTCGAAGTCGCAGGGCCTCCGCGACGCTGGCCTTGGCTGCGCCACCGCGCATCTGACAGCGGCAGGAGTGCGCGGATTGGTCTTTCTCTTCGTGCAGCGCGATCGCCCGCGACTGTCTCCGGATGATCCGTTCAAATTCCGTCTGAGTGGGACGCGCGACTGGAACAAGCACTCGTTCTTCAGCGGTCACATCGCCAACTCGATGGGATGCGCGAGCTTCCTGGCACATCGCTTCGATCTCCACCTCGCCGAGCCGGTGATGTACGGATACGTGAGCGCGATCGGTCTGGGCCGGGTGCTCGATGGACGACACTGGCTGTCGGACACCGTTGTCGGTGCGCTCTTCGGATATGTGGTCGGACGGACGATCAGCGCGCGGATGCTGGCGCGCGAACGCGACGCCACTCAGGGACCAGGAGCGCCGCTGACATTCTCGTTCTCGATTCCAATCGGCTAAAATCTCTGGCCCTTCGCTGAGCGCGGAGTTCCGCATCGAGTACTGGCAGCAGTCCCGCGCGGGTCGTAAGCTTGCCCGCGCATGCGAATCCTCGCCCTCGCCGCTCTCTTTGTCGTCGCGACGTCCTGTCGTAGCGGCCAGCCCGACGATCGCCGCACGGTCGTTACGTTCTCCGGCTCCGCGTTAGGCGCGGAGGGAGAGCTTCTGGCCCGACATGTCGCGCGCTTCGAGCAGGCAAATCCGGGAATTCACGTTCGGATTCAACGCACGCCCGACGACGCGACGCAACGTCATCAACTGTTCGTGCAGTGGCTCAACGCCCGCGCCGGTGAGCCAGACATCCTGCAGCTCGACGTCGTCTGGACGCCCGAGTTCGCGGCTGCGGGCTGGCTGCTCCCGCTCGATCGGTGGAAGCCCGATGCGCCCAATTTCTTTCCGTCGACGATCGCCGCGAACACGTGGGCAGGGTCACAGTTCGCGGTACCGTGGTTCATGGACGTCGGCATGCTCTACTGGCGGACGGATCTCATGCGAACCGCGCCGGCGACGATGGGCGAGCTCGCGGCGGACGCGCATCGCGCGCGCGCCGCTGGGGTGCCCTATGGCATCGTGTGGCAGAGCGCGCGATACGAGGGGCTCGTCACGTCGTTCGTCGAGTTCCTCGGCGCGTTCGGGGGCCGGATTCTCGCCGACGACGGCACGGTCGTCGTCGACTCGCCTGAGGGCATTCACGCCCTGACGTTCATGCGCGATCTCATCACCAGCGGCGCGGCGCCGACGGACATCCTCACCTGGCACGAGGAGGAATCGCGCTTCGCGTTTCAGAATGGCGCGGCGGCGATGATGCGCAACTGGCCATACGCGGTGACGCTGCTGAAACAGCCGCGCGACTCGCGTGTCGCGGGAAAGTTCGGCGTCGCGCCGATGCCTGGTGCCCCCGGCGGCGCGCCCACGGCCACGTTAGGCGGCTCGGCGCTCGCGATCAATGGCTTCACCGCGCATCCGGACGCGGCGTGGAAGGTTGTGGAATTCCTCACCGCGCCCGAGCAGATGCTCGACCGCTCGCGTCTGAGCGGTTATCCGCCGCGCCCCGCGCTGTATGACGATCCGCGGCTCGGTGAGATCCTGCCGATTCCGGTTACGCTCGCGCGCTCGATCGTCGAACGCGCCGTTCCACGTCCGGCGACGCCGATCTACTCGCAGCTCTCGGAGCTGCTGCAGATCGATCTCCATCGCGCACTCTCCGGCCAGGTTCCGCCGGAGCGCGCTCTTCACGACGCGGCCCGTGCGATGAACGCACTCGTCGAACGTACGCGAGTGAGGGAGCTGATCGCGAAGAAGACTCTGAACGATGCACAGAAGCACTGATGCCTGACCAACGCGTCGAGGAGGATCGATCCGAGGCACGCGCGGGGTGGCTGCTCACCGCGCCTGCGCTGGCGACCATACTCTTCATCGCCCTCTTCCCGTTAGGCTGGACGGTGTGGGAGTCGCTCCACGAGCACGATCTCCGGATGCCCTGGCTCGGGCGGCCGTTCGTGGGCCTCGGGAATTATCTCGCGATCATGCGCGACGAGCGCTTCTGGCAGGCGCTGGGTCATACCGCGCTCTTTACCGCGATCAGTGTCAGCGTCGAGCTCGTGCTGGGGCTCGCACTCGCGCTGGCGATGAATCGCGCGTTTCGCGGCCGCGGCGTCGTGCGCGCGGCGGTGCTCGTGCCTTGGGCCATCCCGACCGTCGTTGCCGCTCTGCTCTGGCGATTCATCTTTGACTCGCAGGCCGGTATCGCGAACGTCGTGCTCGGCAACGTCGGGTTGCTGCAGCACCCCATCGTCTGGTTCGTTCGCGCGTCCACCGCGTGGGTGCCCGTCATTCTCGCCGACGTGTGGAAGACGACGCCGTTCGTCGCCCTGCTGCTGCTCGCCGGCCTTCAGAGCATCGATCAGGAGTTGTACGAGGCGGCAGCGACGGATGGCGCGAGCGCGTGGTGGCAGCTCACCCGCATAACGATCCCGCTCCTCAAGCCCGCGGTTCTCGTCGCGCTCATCTTCCGCACGCTCGACGCCTTTCGCGTCTTCGATCTCATCTACGTGATGACCGGCGGCGGACCGGGCACCTCTACCGAGCCGGTGGCGCTCTACACCTTCAACGCGCTGCTTCAGAATCTCGAGTTCGGATACGGCGCGGCGCTGTCGGTGATCATCTTCATCGTCACCTTCGGCCTCGCGCTGCTCTACATGCGCGGGCTCGGCGTCGATCTCGGCGAGTCGCGCGGGGGAGGCGCACGCCGATGAGGGGGCGCGTCGCCGCGCGCATCGGCCTCGTGCTGCTCGTGCTGTTCGCTGCCTTTCCGTTTTACTGGGCCGTGGTCGCCTCGTTCACTCCCGAGGCAACGCTCTTCCGCGAGCCCTCGCTCTGGCCGCGCGAACTGATCCTCGATCACTATCGCGCGCTCTTCACGGAGCGAGACTTCTGGACGCCGATCAAGAACTCGCTGATCGTCGCGTTGACGACGACGGTCTTCTGCGTCACCATCGGCGCCTTTGCGGCGTATGCGCTGGCGCGGATCGAGTTCCGCGGAAAGCGCGCCGTGCTCGCGTTCATTCTCGCGGTGACGATGTTCCCGCAGATCTCGATCGTGAGTCCGCTCTACATGCTGCTGCGGAGCCTGCACCTCATTAACACGTACCCTGGACTCGTGCTGCCATACATGACCTTCGCCATGCCGCTCGCGGTGTGGTTGCTCGTCGGCTTCTTCCGGCAGCTGCCGCGCGATCTCGAGGAGGCGGCGATGGTGGACGGCGCGTCCCGCTGGCAGAGCTTCGTGCGGGTGATTCTGCCGCTCACCGGTCCCGGTCTCGCGACGACGGCGATCCTGACGTTCATCTATTGCTGGAACGAGTTCCTCTTCGCCCTCTCGTTCACGTTAGGCCCAGAGCGCTACACCGTACCGGTGGCGATCGCACTCTTCCGCGGGCAGTATCAGGTTCCCTGGGGACAGATTCTCGCCGCGACGGTGGTCGCGACGGCCCCCGTGGCTGTGGTCGTTCTCGTTTTCCAGCGACGAATAGTCCAGGGGCTCACGGCGGGCGCGGTGAAGGGATGACGCCGGTCAGTCTGCGCGTGGACGTTTCGAGGGCATCTGCGCTGAACAACAGCGAAGACGCGAATTACGCGAATTCCTGCGAATCGCTCCGTGTGGCGGGGCGGCTCCTCACTCAACGAGCCGGGATTCTTTTTGGAACTGCACACCGATCGATGCGTGCCGCACCCCCAAAGCAATCACGGCTGGTTGAGCGAGGGCGGGTGGGTGCCATCGGTTGGATTCGTGCAGTTCATTCGCGTAATTCGCGTACAGCCTTTGTCCAGTTTGCACGCGATCGAAGCGTGCTGGCCACAACGACAGCAACTACCTCGTCGCGATGACACGATGGCTCGCATAACTCTCTCGCATATCGACAAGCAATACCCGAACGGCTACGTCGCCTCGCGCGATCTGTCGCTGGAGATTGCTGACGGCGAGCTTCTCGTGCTCGTGGGGCCATCGGGGAGTGGCAAGTCGACGGTGTTGCGCATGATCGCAGGGCTGGAGAAGCCGACGGGTGGCACCATCACCATCGGTGACCGGGATGTCACGCAACTGCCGCCGCAGGAGCGCGACATCGCGATGGTCTTTCAGAGCTACGCCCTGTACCCGCATATGACCGTTCGTGACAACATGGCGTTCGGGCTGCGGCTCCGGAAACAGCCGGCCGCCGTCATCGCGACGCGTGTCTCCTCGGTGGCGGAAGCGCTCGGCCTCGGTCCGATGCTGGACCGGAAGCCGTCGCAGCTCTCCGGCGGCCAGCGGCAGCGAGTCGCGTTAGGCAGGGCGATCGTGCGTGAGCCGAAAGCGTTTCTCTTCGACGAGCCTCTCTCCAACCTCGATGCCCAGCTCCGGGTGGAGACGCGCGCCGAGTTGGCGCGGCTGCATCGCCGGTTGGCGGCGACGATGGTGTACGTCACCCACGACCAGGTGGAGGCGATGACCTTGGGCACGCGTGTCGCCGTCCTCCGAGACGGTGTGCTGCAGCAGGTCGCGCCGCCGATGGAGCTCTACCGCCAGCCGGCCAACCAGTTCGTCGCGAGCTTCATCGGCAGTCCATCGATGAACTTCGTGCGCGGCACCATCTCCCGTGACGGGGGCCGGGCGCGGTTCACGGCGCCGGGAGGCCTCGGCATCGACGTTCCCGCGGGCCTTCCCTCGCACGAGGGACCGGCAGTTTTGGGCGTGCGTCCGCATGACATCGTACTCGGTCCGGCGCGCGAGGCCGGGCCGCGCGGTGTCGTCTCGCTCGTCGAGCCGCTCGGAAGCGAGCAGATCGTCTACGTGACAGTGCCTGGGGGTGCCGACGTCGTGGCGGCTGTAGGCGCCGAGGCGACCCCGAAAGTCGACGACACCGTATCGGTGACCATTCCGCCCGCGGCGGTCCATCTCTTCGAGGCGGAATCCGGCCAGCGGATCGGCGCCTAACGGCACTCGGTCCGGCTGGCGCATTAATGAAAGTGCCGGGCGCGGCGAACGATCGTGGGACAGAGCGGATTCATTCGGGGCTCACGATCGTGTTCGACCCTTTATCGCTGCCGGCAAGTTCCGGCGGGAGGCCTATGACCGCTAACTGACAGAGCGCGCTTGTTCTATGCGAAAAACTGTCTTGACATTATCCCTCCCGCCGCGCATATCACCGCCCAGCTTCCGCCAGTGTCCAACCTATGGGCGCTGGTGACGAATTTCATTGACGTACAGTTGGTGTAGCACGGTCGGTGAGAGCGGTTCACACTCCTCAGTCCGTGGAGGACAGTCGCATGGCAAGGCGTCGCTATTTCTTCCTGGCGCTCGTTGGCGGTCTGCTGTTCAGCAGTCCTCTGCGCGCGCAGGGCACCACTGGAACTATTACTGGTCGCGTCGTCGACAGCGCGAGTGCCCAGGGCATCGCGAATGTCAACATCGTTCTGACCGGCTTTCAGCGTGGTACGCTGAGTCGCGAAGACGGCGGATTCACGCTGACTGGGGTGACTCAAGGCAACTACATCGTCCGGGCGAGCCGTATCGGCTATCGGCCACAGACCCAGAACGTGACTGTCACCGCTGGCGCGTCGGCGAGCGTCCAGTTCGTGATGACGAGGCAGGCGGCGGTACTGAGCGAAATCGTCGTCACCGGTTACGGAACGCAGCGGCGCGAGGCGATTTCTGGCTCCGTCGCCACTGTCAACGCTGATCAGGCGAATGTCGGGGTGGTAACGAACGCCAATCAGATGATCGCGGCACGGGTCGCCGGCGTTCAGATGACCTCGAACAACGGTGAGCCTGGCGGCGGCATTCAGGTACAGGTCCGCGGCGGCACGTCGATCAGCGCGAGCAATGATCCGCTGTACGTGGTGGACGGAGTGCCCCTCCAGAACGAGGCAACGACGCCGCCCGCTGGCAACATCAATTACAACGCGCAGCTGCCCCGCAATCCGTTGAATGCGATCAACCCGAATGACATCGAGACCATCACGGTTCTGAAGGATGCGGCGGCGACGGCGATCTACGGAAGCCGAGGCGCCAACGGCGTCGTGCTGATCACGACCAAGCGTGGTTCGACGCGCCCGGCCGGCAACATGGAGTACGACGGGTACATCGGCGCGTCGCAGGCCGCGAAGAAGCTCGATCTTGCCAGTGCGCAGCAGTTCAAGGATTTCGTGAATCGCGAGATCGCCGCCGGCCAGCTGCCGGCCAGCGCCGCAAGCAGCATCGGGACTGCGAGTACTGATTGGCAGGATGCCCTTCTGCATACCGGTATCGCGACGAATCACAACGTTGCGTTCTCCGGCGGCTCCCAGTCGACGCAGTATCGCGCGTCGCTGAACTACTTCGACCAGCAGGGTGTCGTCATCGGCAACGGCCTGAAGCGCTACCAGGGCCGGCTCAATGCCAACCACGATGCGTTCTCCGGCAAGCTCCGCCTCGCGGTGAACCTGATGGCGGCGCGCGTCAACAACCAGTTCGCGCCGCTCGAGAACGGCGGCGGATTCACGGGTGGGTTGTTCACCAACATGGTGATCTTCAATCCAACACTGCCCATCCGGACGCCAACGGGTGCCTATTACGAGATCCCGGGTCAAACCGACGTCCGCAATCCGGTCGCGCTGATCAACGAGATCCAAGATGTGTCGCCCGAGAATCGCATCCTCGGCAACGCGACGGGAACCTTGAGCCTGGCCTCGAACCTTACGGCACAGACCACCCTCGGCGTCGACAACAACAACGCCATCAGGCAGACCTACTATCCCAGCACGAGCCCCATTGCTTCGGGCGCGAAGGGCATCGCGCGCCAGGCGTCGCTCACCCTCAACAACCAGAACTTCCAGCAGCTGCTCACCTACGCGCCGCACTTTGGTCAGAGCGAGGTCGAGGTCGTCGGCGGATACGAGTATACGCATACCGATAACAGCTCCTTCACGGCGCAGTCGCAGGGCTTCATCACGAACCAGTTTCTCTACAACAACCTCGGTTCGGGCTCGGCGTTGACGATTCCGCTGCCGTCGTCCTACGAGAACGAGAGTGAGCTCGCCTCGTTCTTCGGTCGCGCCAACTACGGATTCAACAACAAGTACTTCCTCACCGGCGTGCTGCGTTACGATGGCTCGTCGCGGCTGGCGCCCGGGCACAAGTGGGAGCTCTTCCCGGCGCTTTCGGGATCGTGGCGTCTGAGCGAAGAGTCCTTCTTCAAGGGCGGCATGTTCTCGAACCTCTCGCTGCGCCTGGGCTGGGGAAAGCAGGGCAACCAGGCGGTGCTGCCGTACCAGACGCAGCTGCTTCTCCGCACGGACGCTGGCGCCGCCTATCCGTTCGGAGGCTCCGACGTCACGGGTCTCCGCGCCGCGCAGGTTGGCAACCCCGACCTCAAGTGGGAGACGGCGACGCAGACAAACCTCGGTCTCGACTACGGGCTATGGGGTGATCGTCTCACGGGAAGCGTCGAGGTCTACAACAAGACGACGCGCGATCTCCTCTTCACGGTGCCGGTGCCACAGCCGGCGGTGGTCGCAACGCGACTCGAGAACATTGGCAGTCTGCGGAATCGCGGTGTTGAAGCAACGATCGACGGTGAGATCTGGGAGCGTGGGGCGCGAAGCCTCACGGGCGGGCTCGTGTTCAGCCTGGAGCGGAACAGCGTCCTCAGTCTCGGGGACAGCTCGCGGAAGCCGATCCAGACTGGATGGGTGAATGGTCAGGGCCAGACTGGCCAGTACTCACAGCTCATCGCCCCGGGGCATCCTCTCGGAAGCTTCTACGCGCCGGTCTTCCTCGGCGTGAACAGCACGGGTCAGCAGGAATTTGCTTGCACGACGCAGACGAACCCCACGGCGTGCACCAACGGCCGCACCACCGACCCCACCGACGCCGATCGACAGTTTGTCGGCAGTGCGAATCCCAGCTTCACCCTCGGCCTGCACAACAACCTCACCTGGGGCCACCTGGACGCGAGCTGGCTGTGGCGCGGTGAGTTCGGCGGCAAGACGTTCAACAACACCGCGCTCGTCTATCAGACCAAGAGCGATGCGAAGCAGGGACGCAACTTCCTCGCGGCGGCGCTCACGGATAACGACAGCATCAGCGAGCCAGCGAAGTTCTCGACGCGGTGGATCGAGAACCGGACGTTCGCGCGCCTGCAGAATGTCACGATCGGCTACACGTTCAGCATGCCCGCTCGGATCATGAGCGGTCAGTCGGCGCGCGTGTACGTCTCGGGCGACAACCTCCTGCTCCTCACGGGCTATTCCGGCCTCGATCCCGAAGTGTACTCGACAAATGGCGATCCGAGTGGCAGCATCGCCACGCGCGGTCTGGATTACGTGACGTATCCTCGCGCACGCACGTACACGTTCGGCGTCCACGTTCAGTTCTGAGCCGCCATGAACATGATTCATCTCTCATTCACGAAGCGGGCAAATATGAGCAAATCGTCATCACAGTCCGCGCTTCGGTTCGTGCGGAAGGCACTGCTCCTCGTCCCGGTCTTCTTTGTTGGCGAGACGTGCACGAAGCTGACTGAAGTGCCGCACGATGCGCTGACGCCGACGACGGCGTTCCATACCGATCAGGAAATCCTGGCCGGCCTGGCGGGTGTCTACGCGCAACTCCGCACCGCCGAGGGGAATGACCACTTCGCGGCGTTGGAGGAGCTGTCCACCGACATGCTCGTCGTACCGACGCGCGGCAGCGACTGGTACGACAATGGCCAGTGGCTGGACATCCACAAGCAGATCTGGGCGCCAAACAGCGCCGGCGCGCTCAGCTTCCTGAGCAATGCCTGGAACGACTCGTTCAGTGGCGTGGCAAAGGCCAACCTCATGATCGACGTCGTGACCAAGGCGGCTCCGGCGAACAAGGACACGGTGCTCGCCGAGCTCAAGACGCTTCGCGCGTGGTACTACTACATGCTGCAGGATCAATTCGGCGGCGTGCCGCTCGTCACCACGACGGAGCTGCAGTCGGTCGCTCGGTCGACGCGTCCGCAGGTCTTTTCGTTCATCGAGAGTGAGCTGACGTCGGCGATCCCGAACCTGCCCTTGAAGTGGGACGCCTCGAACTACGGACGGATCACCAAGGGCGCGGCGAATGCCATTCTTGCCAGCCTGTATATCAACGCCGGCGTCTTCAACAAGGACTGCGGTCCCGCGGACTGCTCGGGCAAAGTCAGCGCGAACAGCTACAACAGCTGCAGCGGTGTAGCCGTAGCCGGCGGCAAGGATGCCTGCCAGGCGGCCATCGATGCCGCCAATGCCGTCATCAACAGCGGCACCTACAGCATCAATCCAGTATGGGCAAAGAACTTCTCCATCGACAACAAGTCGTCGCAGGAGAACATCTTTGTCGTCGTCCACTCCAACAGCACGCAGGGCATTGGCGGCAACTGGCCGATGCGCACGCTGCACTACAATCAGCTGAGCACCGGCGACGGCGGACCGTGGAACGGCTTCGCCACCACAGCCGAGGTGTACAACGCCTTCCCGGCGAGCGACGACCGCAAGGGGATGTGGCTGGCGGGTCAGCAGAAGAGCTTCGAGAACGGCCTGAACGTGAACGACCGTCAGGGCAATCCGCTCATCTTCACACCCAGCATTCCCGACGTGACCAAGGCTGACGAGTCGCAGGGCGTTCGCTTCAACAAGTTCCCGCCCCAGCCGAGCCCACCGCATGGCAGCTCGCAGCCGAACGACTTCACCTGGTTCCGCCTCTCGGAGATGTATCTCATCCGGGCGGAAGCACTGAACGAACAGGGCAATCTCGCGTCGGCGCTCACGGATTTGAACTTCATCCACAACAAGCATGACCCGTCCAACCCCGTCACCGCGGGCAGCAAGCAGGCGTTCCGCGATGCGATCATGAAAGAGCGGATGCTCGAGTTCGCGGCGGAGGGTAAGCGTCGTACGGACATGATTCGCGCCGGGACCTTCCTGAGCTGGACCGAGGCCTCTGCAAATGGCGTGAGCAGCGCACCACGTGCTGCCTACCGCATCCTCTTCCCGATCTCGACGAACGCACTCGGATCGAACTCGAAGCTCGTGCAGAACAACGGGTACTGATCCGAGTAGTAGCAAGCTCGCCGTCGTACATTGCTGCGGCCTGCTCCGATGAGGAGCAGGCCGCAGCGTTAAGGGCCCACGTGTTGGCAGTATGTCCCTCTTCTCTGTTCCAATAGTCCGGCATCCCGTCACGGCGCTGGCCTGTATCGCAATCGCCGCCGCCTGCTCGGGGACTGGAGAGAGCGCGGAAATCAGCCAGTCCGGGGATCGCTCGGCACCGGCAAATCAGCTCTTCACGCGTCTTCCGTCGGGCGCCACGGGCGTTCGCTTCGCGAACCGCCTGACCGAGACGCAGGAGCTGAACGTCTTCACGTACCGCAACTTCTACAACGGCGGTGGCGTCGGCGTCGGCGACTTCAATGGCGACAGCCTGGCGGACCTCGTGCTGACGTCGAATCAGGAGGGCCCGAAGCTGTACGTCAACCGGGGCCATTTCCGCTTCCGCGACGTCACCGATCAGTCAGGCCTAACGACACAAAAGGGGTCCTGGACGACGGGTGTCGCCGTCGCGGACGTCAATGGGGATGGCCTGCTCGACATCTACCTCTGCAAGGCGGGCCCGGGCGCCCCCGAGACGCGTCGCAACGAGCTCTGGATCAATCAGGGTCCGGACAAGAACGGCACGCCGCACTTCCGCGAAGTGGCGGAGCAGTATGGCGTCGCTGACGAAGGATACTCGACCCAGGCTGTCTTCTTCGACTACGACCACGACGGCGATCTCGATCTGCTCGTCATCAACAACTCGCCGCGTCCGGTCAGCAGCTTCGGCCTGCGCAACCTGCGCAACGTGAGCGTGCCGTACGGCGGTGCGAAGCTCTATCGCAACGATGGCACCGGCAAGGGTGGCACGCACTTCACCGACGTCACCGAGAAGGCAGGGATTCACAGCCCGGAGGCCGCGTTCGGTCTCGGCGTCGTCGTCGCCGACGTCGACCGCGATGGCTGGCCGGACGTCTACGTGTCCAACGATTTCTTCGAGCGGGACTATCTCTACATCAACAACCACGACGGCACGTTCCGCGATGCAATCGAGAGTGAGATGCCGGTGTTGAGCTACTCGTCGATGGGACTCGACATCGCCGACGTCGACAACGACGGATGGCCCGACGTCTACACGACGGACATGCTGCCGGAGGACGAAGCTCGCCTCAAGACGACGGCGGCCTTCGACGGCTGGGAGGTCTACCAGACAAAGGTGCGCAACGGCTACCACCATCAGCTGATGCGCAACATGCTGCAGCACAACAACGGCGATGGCACATTCAGCGACGTGGCCTGGCTCGCGGGTGTCGCGCGTACCGACTGGAGCTGGAGCGCCCTCATCGCCGACCTCGATCTGGATGGCCGCAAGGATATCTTCGTGACCAACGGCCTCGCGCGTGACGTCACGTCACAGGACTACATCGCCTTCCTCGCCAACAACGAGACGAGGAAGCAGATGACGCGGAACGGGACCGCGCGAGCCGACTTTCTCGCGCTGACGAGCGCGATGAGCTCGACGCGCATCGCCAATTATGCGTTTCATAATCGCGACGGCCTCCGGTTCGACGACGCCTCGTCGGCCTGGGGACTCGCCACGCCGAGCTTCTCCAATGGGGCCGCCTACGTCGATCTCGACGGCGACGGTGCACTCGACCTCGTTGTGAACAACGTCGACGACGAAGCGTTCATCTACAAGAACAACAGTCGGACGTTGCATCCGGAGAATCACTTTCTCCGAGTTGCCCTCGTGGGGGAGAGTGGCAATCGCTTCGGCCTCGGCGCGCGCGTCACCGTCTATGCGGCTGGCGACACCTATATGCAGGAAGCGTCGCCGGTGCGGGGCTTTCAATCGAGCGTCGACTACGTGCTCGACTTCGGCCTCGGCCATCACGAGGCGGCTGACTCGTTAGGTGTGGACTGGCCGGGTGGGAAGCGGACGACGCTCCGGTCGATTGCGGCCAATCAGCTCGTCACGCTCTCTGAGCGTGACGGCGTCGTCGCGCCAACGCCCTCAGTCCGCCGCGCGCCGGTCGCTGCGTGGTTCCGCGACATCACCGACTCGACGAAGGTCGACTACGCGCATCACGAGAACGAGTTCGTCGACTTCGATCGCGAGCCGCTGATGCCGAAGCTGATGTCGACGGAAGGGCCGTTGTTGGCGGTTGGAGATGTGAACGGCGACGGGCTCGACGACCTCTACATCGGCGGCGCGAAAGGTCAGGCGAAGAAGCTCCTCATCCAGCAGCACGACGGGAGCTTCGTCGGAAGCAACGAGGCGGCTTTCGCGGCCGACTCGCTCTCCGAAGATATCGGCGCCGTCTTCTTCGACGCCAATGGAGACGGTAGGCAGGACCTCTATGTCGTGAGCGGCGGCAACGAGTACTCCGAGGGCGCTCAGCCCCTGCAGGATCGTCTCTATCTCAACGACGGTCATGGGCGTTTCCACAAGGCGGAAGGCGCCCTGCCGCCGGAGACGAACAGCGGCTCTCGCGTCATCGCCGCGGACTACGATGGCGATGGTCATGTCGATCTGTTCGTCGGGGGGCGCGTCATACCGTGGGCTTACGGCGCGAACCCGCGCAGCATGCTACTGCATAACGACGGGAAGGGCCACTTCACCGACGTGACGGCGAAGCTCGCGCCCGAGCTCGAGCATGTGGGGATGGTGACCGACGCGGTGTGGCGCGACGTTGACGGCGATGGGCGCCTCGACCTGATCGTCGTCGGGGAGTGGATGCCGATCACGGTGTTCCACAACGGCGGCCACGGACGGCTTCAGAAGATCCAGCTGCCCGGTCTCGAGAACAGCGAAGGATGGTGGAACCGTATCGTCGCCACGGACGTGAATGGCGACGGAAAGGTCGATTTCGTCGTTGGCAATCTCGGATTGAATGGTCGGCTGCACGCGACGCCGGCCGAACCGCTGACGATGTACGTGAAGGACTTCGACGGCAACGGGTCGACCGAGCAGATCATCTCGATGTTCAATCACGGCGTCAGCTACCCGCTGCCGCTGCGCGACGATCTGATCAAAGCGCTGCCGTATCTCGCGAATCGATTCTCCAGCTACAAGGAATACGCCCGCGAAACCGTTCGGGATCTCTTCACGCCGCAGGAATTGGCGGACGCGTTGCTCAAGAAAGTGAGCACCTTCGCGACGTCGGTGCTCCTCAACAAGGGCGGATCGTTCGTCCTCGTGCCGCTCCCTGACGCGGCACAGCTCGCGCCCGTGTACGGAATCCTCGCCGGCGACATCGATCGCGACGGCCACGTCGATCTGCTTCTCGGCGGCAACTTCGACGGATTCCAGCCGGAGATTGGTCGCATGGCGTCGACGTACGGTCTCCTCCTTCGCGGTGACGGCAAGGGACACTTCACGCCGGTGCCGCATGCCGAGAGCGGCATTTTCGTCCCCGGCCAGACGCGCGACATTGCCACCGTACGCACGGCACAGGGCAGTGTGGTCGTCGTTGCGCGCAACAACGACAAGCCACTCCTTTTCCGAGCGAATCAGCCGTCGGCGGTCGCGAGCAGGAGCCACCCGTCCGCGACGACGCGAGCAGGCTATTGAGGCTTCTGCGCCCGCTTCGTCTTGATGATGATCACGCCATTGGAGGCGCGGCTGCCGTACATGGCGA
>DATEPP010000429.1:0-28879 GCA_035273165.1 Gemmatimonadaceae bacterium | reverse complement strand
GACAGCGTGCCGGTTGGGGGGTTTGGGGTCTGCAGTTCGGACATACCTGAGGGTGATCTCCTGGAGTCGCGGAAGGTCAGGCTCGCCGCGCCGAGGGTTGAGAGTGTTCTAACAATCTCCGCTCCAGCTGAGGAGCGAACGAAGTGAACCACATAAGCTAACCCGCCCCGGAGTCGTCGTCAACGGCAGAAGTTGTGGAGTCACGCTGAGTTACGGCTCTTACCAGGGCAACGATTCGCTCCACCTGCTCCTCCTGCGTCAGATAGGTCGTATCGATCAGGATCGCATCTTTCGCCTGCACCGTTTGAGTGGCATCTCGTGCGTCGCGCTGCACCAGCCTGCCGGTCTCTTCCGCGATCTCTTCGTCTGTCGGGCTGCGCCCGAGCTGCTGGACGAGCCTCCGGCGCGCCCGTTCCCACGGGTCCGCCACGAGAAAGACCTTTAGCGTGGCGTTGGGAAAGACGGCCGTTCCCATGTCTCGACCATCAACGACAATGTCATGATCGCGAGCGGCCTCGCGAACTCGATCGTTCACCCATTCTCGGACGCGGCGCATCGCCGCCACTCGAGACACATGCCTTGTCACCTCGAGTCCGCGCAATTCCTCGTCGACGATCTGACCGTCGATGAGCGGCGTGAATGAGGTGCCGCGCGGAACGAGCTTGACCTTTCGCGCGGCTTCGCAGACCTCCGCTTCCGTCCACGATTCTTCGCGTGTCCCACGTCTCAGCTGCGCCGCAGTCGCGGCTCGATACAAAGCGCCCGAATCGACGTGACGGTAGGCAAGTTGTTGCGCGACCCACTGCGCCGTTGACGATTTGCCAGACGCCGCGGGGCCGTCGATCGCGATCACGACATGGCGGTCTCCGGTCATGGCCTGGTGATCGCGTCCAGGTCCGACCAGAAGCTCGGGTACGACACGGCGACACAGTCGCGGTCATCGATGCGAATCTCGTTGCCCGGAAGGGCGCCGAGTATGCCGAAGGACATCGCGAGCCGGTGGTCTGCGTAGGTCTGAATCGAGCCCCTGAGCGGTCCGCGCGAACCGATGATTCGCATGCCATCATCGAGCTCTGACGCGTCGGCGCCCACCGCGCGCAAATTCGAAACGACAGCCGCGATTCGATCGCTCTCTTTCACTCGCAGCTCCGCTGCGCCAGTAATCACCGTTTCACCCTCTGCACGTGTCGCAATACAGGCGAGGAGGGGCAGCTCGTCGATCATCGATGGGACGATCTCGCCACCCACACGCACGCCCCGGAGCGTACCCGGCCGAACGACAACCGGTGAGATCCACTCGCCGCCGCTCAGCTGGTTGCGGTGAAAGTCGACCTCCGCACCCATGCGACGGAGAGTATCGAGAAAACCAGTCCTGGTTTCGTTCACGCAGACATCGTCGAGGGTGAGTTCCCCGGTGTCGGCCATCGCGGCGAGCGCGGCGAAGAATGCGGCGGACGAGGGATCGCCAGGCACGACCGTGTCAGCGGGCGCGATGCACCGATGCGCGGGAGCGAGCTCGATCCGCGTGCCGCGCCTCACCACATCCACCCCGCGCGCGCCGAGCATCCGTTCCGTGTGATCGCGGGTCGGCGCCGGCTCCTCGATCGTGACGCGCACACCCCCGACCACTCCAGCGAGAAGGATCGCGCTCTTGACCTGCGCGCTCGCTACCTCGCTCTGCCAGTCGAGATCCTTCAGCGCACCGCCATGGATAGTCATCGGAAGACCGCCGTGTGGTGGCAGGTCAAACCGGGCACCCATCGCGGTGAGCGGCTTCGCGACCCGCCGCATCGGCCGCCGACTCAGGCTCGCGTCCCCGACGAATTGTGCCGTGACCGGCAGCGCCGCCACGATGCCGGCCATCAGCCGAGTCGTCGTGCCGCTGTTCCCGCAATCCAGCGGTTCCGTCGGTGCACGCAGCCCCCGCAATCCCACGCCCTGCACCGTGATGTCGGGCGTGAGCGCCGGAATCTCCGCGCCGAGCCGACGCAGCACGGAAGCCGTCGAGTGGACGTCAGCCGACTCCAATATTCGTGTGATCCGCGACGGCCCATCACCCAACGCCGCGAGCATCAGCGCGCGATGGGAGATCGACTTGTCGCCGGGTACGCGCAATCGGCCCGCGACGATCATCCGTCCCCCGCTTGCTCCAGCCCCCATCTCCACTCACCCGCTCCTTCCCAGATCATGCGCATCGTTTCCCAGTCGCGCGACTCGAGCGCGATGCGCAAACGCTCAACACTTTGCTCAAAGGCCCGCAACGCGGTAGCAGTCTCAGTGGGGGCGTGCTCCAGGATGGGGTGCCACATCTCGTAGGCACTCATCGCCAGTCGGGTGGTGTCGCGAGCGCCCGGACCCGGCGAAAACTGCGTGTCGTGGGAAGCAGCAGTCGCCAATGTGTCGGCGAGCGCCTTCGACGCGAGCTGAGGCAGATGACTGATCCAGGCCATCGCCGCATCGTGCTCCGGTGCGTCTGCGTAGGCGATTCGCCGGGCGCCGGCGAGGCTCCAGAAAAGCTCCGCGTCCTCGCGCTGGCGCGCGCTCGCGCGACGCTCGACGTAGACCGTCGCGTCGCGGAAGAGATCCGCCCGCGCGGCGGCGAACCCGCTCCGGTGGCTCCCCGCGATCGGATGCGTACCGATCGTGCGAGCGGCGACCTCGGGCATGACATCGAGAGCGTTCCGACGTTGCAGACTCCCGGCGTGTAGAATCGTCGCCGTCGCGGGCGCCGCGCCGATCACTTCGGACGCGACGATGGAGATTCGATTCAACGGTACAGCGATGAGCACTACTCCGACGTCGCGAACCGCGGAGTCGAGCGATTGTGCAACCTCGATCCCTGCGGCGCTCGCGAGCGCGCAGTCCTGCGCGCTCGTGCTGAACGCGCGCAGGGGTGTCCCTCGCTCGCGGAGTCGTAAGGCAGCCGAGCCGCCGATCACGCCAAGGCCGACGATCGTGACTTCGGCATCTGAGGGTCGCTGGATCATCTGAGCCACGACTCGAGGGTCGTTGCGAGATCCGTCTGCTCGTCGCGGTACTTCACGATCACTGGAGTCTGTAACGACAACGCCTGCTCGCCAGCCCATTCGCCCTTCACGCGCCGCGCTCCGGGCACCACCACAGCGCCGGCAGGAATCTCGAGCGCGCGTTCAGCGGTCCCGCGATATACGGTCTCGTTGACGAGATCATAAACCGGCGTCCCGCGCGTGAGCACGACGCCCGCCGCAAGCACGGCGCGCTGTCGCACGACGGTGCCTTCGTAGACGCCGCAGTTCCCACCGACCATTACCTCGTCTTCGATGATGACTGGGGCAGCGTTCACGGGCTCGAGCACGCCGCCAATCTGTGCGCCCGCGCTGAGGTGAACGCGCGACCCGATCTGCGCGCACGAGCCGACGAGCGCGTGCGAATCGACCATCGTGTTCGGACCCACGTAAGCGCCGACGTTGATGTACATCGGTGGCATGCACACGACACCGGGAGCGACGTACGCCCCGCGCCGAATCGCCGACCCGCCAGGCACGATCCGAACGCCGTCAGTGAGGTCGAAGCCTCGCGGAGGGAAGGTCTGCTTGTCGAAGAAGAAGAATCTCGCCGGCGCACCCTCGGTGACGTACGCCGTCATGTCGACCACCTGGGCGATGCGAAAGCCGAGCAGGATGCCCTGCTTCACCCACGGCACCGCCTTCCACACGCCGTTCCCGTCGCGCTCGGCGGCTCGCAGGCTGCCACTTTCGAGTCCACGAATGAGCTCATCGACGACGTCCCATGCGTCGTCCGGCATCGAGCCAGCGCTCGGCATTGCGCTCAGCTCGGCAATCCGGCGCGACAACGAACCGCGATCCGCCGTGGAGCTCAAACCCGTACTCCGGCAGTGGCCAGCGCTGACCGCACCGCGGCGCTGTGCTTCTCGTCCATCGGCACGAGCGGGAGTCGAAGCACATTTTCAATTTTCCTCATCATCGCCAGCGCGGCCTTGACGGGAAGCGGATTGGACTCGATGAACGCGGCACGCATCCATGGCAGCAGGCGGAAGTGCCGCTCCCGGGCACCGACCAGATCTCCCTTCCGCATACACTCGCACAGCTCGCTCATGAGCCGCGGCGTTGCATTCGATACGACAGAGACGATTCCATCGCCTCCCGCCGCCATGACGGCGAGGGTGAGCTCGTCGTCACCGGAGAGGACGCTGAACTCGTTAGGCCTCTCGCGGAGGATGTCGGTGATCTGGCCGAGGTTGCCGGACGCTTCCTTGACGGCGACGATGCCCGGCGTGGCCGCGAGCGCTAGCGTCGTCTTCGCCTCGACATTGCTTCCGGTGCGACCGGGAACATTGTAGACGACAATCGGAAGGTCGACGGCGTCAGCGATCGCGCGATAGTGCCCGGTGATGCCACGTTGCGGCGGCTTGTTGTACATCGGCGAGGTGTGCAGCAGATGCGTCGCGCCCGCGGCCTGCGCCGCTTTCGACAAGGAGATCGCGCGCTGCGTGTCATTGGACGCTGCGCCGGCGACGACGGGAACGCGGCCGTTGTTCACTTCGGCGACGATCTCGATGACTCGTCGCTGTTCCTCGGGCGTCATCGTCGCGGCCTCGCCGGTACTCCCGCACGGGACGAGAAAATGAATCCCTTCGGCGATTTGCCACTCGACGAGTGCGCGCAACGCGCGTTCATCGACGGCACCGTCGCGGGCGAAGGGCGTCACGAGCGCGGTGCCGCAGCCGACCAGTCGCGTCGATTTCATGATGCTCCGGGCGTCGCGCGCGACGCCAGCACGTCCTGCATGGTGAAGACACCGTGGCGACCGATGAGCCAGGCCGCGGCCACGAGTGCGCCTTCGGCGAAAACGCGCCGGTCGCGCGCAGCGTGGGCCAGCGTCACTGTCTCGAAGGGCGCGTCGAAGATGAACTCGTGCGTGCCGGGGACGGATCCAGTGCGGACGCTCGTTATGGGTATCTCACGGGTCCAGGGGGCCGCGGCCGCGCGACGAAGCATGATTGCCGTGCCGGAGGGCGCATCCTTTTTCGCCGCATGATGCGTCTCGACGAGTTGGACGTCGAATCCGCCGACTCCGGCAAGCAACCGCGACGCAAGGGCGACAATCTGCTCGAATGCATTCACGCCGAGCGAAAAGTTGGCGGCGCTGAGCAGCGCGCCCTTTCGTGCAGAGACGAAGTCCGAGACTGACGCGAGCTCATTGTGCCATCCCGTCGTCCCGACGACGATCGGGCAACCGGCGGCGACGGCAGCGCGCACGTTCGCTGGCGCCGCGTGGGGCGTGGTGAAGTCGATCGCTACATCCGCGCCTCCCAGAGACTCCCGCGTGATGCCTCGGGCGTCACGGTTTTCGGCGGTCCCGATCGTGGCGACGATATCCCAGCCGCGCTCCGGAGCCAGTTGCGCGAGCGCACGACCCATCTTTCCGAGTCCGATCAGCGCGAGCTTGCGCCGCGCCGTCATGATGCCGCTCCGTCGTGAAAGAACTCCTCGTGCAGGCGACGCATCACCGGCGAAACCTGATCTCCATCCACGACGATCGTGAGATTGATCCCCGTCGCACTCAAGGAGAGCATGTGTATCGGCGTATCGCGCAGTGCGCCGAGCGCGCGCGCCATGTGTTGGCCGCCAGCGCTGAGCGCCGCGCCCACGACCGCGACGATTCCGCGATTTCGCTCGATGGCGACGTCACCGAGCTCGCGCAGATCCGGCAGCAGCGCGTCGAGACGGGACGCGTCGTCGATAGTGAGCGACACCGACACCTCGGACGTTGCGACAACATCGACCGACGCGCGATGCCGATGGAAGACGTCGAACGTCGTGCGAAGAAATCCTTCGCTGAGCAGCATGCGTGGTGTGCGCAACCGGATGAGGGTGACGCCGCTCTTCCCCGCGATTGCCGTTACCGCGCGCCGCGGCGCCTCGAAGGTAATGAGGGTGCCCTTCCCCTCGGGCCGGCGCGAGTTCAGCACGAGCACCGGAATCCCGAGTCGCACCGCGGGATAGATCGTCATCGGATGCAACACCTTCGCCCCGAAGGACGCGAGCTCCGACGCTTCGTCGAAGCCCACCCGATCGAGAAGCCGCGCGCCTTCGACGACGCGCGGGTCCGCCGTGAGCATGCCGTCGACGTCGGTCCAGATCTCGATCGCGTCGGCCTGAAGCGCGGCGCCGACGAGCGCGGCACTGTAGTCAGATCCGCCGCGGCCCAGCGTCGTCGTTAGGCCGCGCGGTGTGGCGCCAATGAAGCCACCCATCACGGGGATGCGCCCGTCACGGGCAAGCGGCGCCAGTACCCGCAACGCCGCCTCGGCGATCGCGTCGACGTTGGGCTCGGCACGCGTGAACGCTTCGTCAGTGATGATCACGTCTCGCGCATCCACATGATCGGCGGGCAGGCCGCAGCGACGGAACGCAGCGACGGCGAGCTGTGACGACAGCTGCTCCCCGTACGCCGCGATCGCATCGAGGCTGCGCGATGTCACGTCGCCAAGTGTGTTCAGCGCCTCGGTGAGATGCGCAAGCTCGTCGATCATCGCGCTCATCTCGCTGCACAGCTCCGCGCACTCGGCGGAATCGCCGAGGAGAAGCTCCGCCTGTTGCATGTGTCGCTCGCGCAGCGCTTCGACACTCCGAATCGCGCCGATGAGCTGTCCTCGCGACGACTGCTCGGCGATGGCGAGAAGCGCGTTGGTGACACCGGCCATTGCCGAGACCACGACAATCGGTTGCCTGTTGCGGCGTGACGCGACGATCGACGCCGCCCGCCCGATCGCGTCCGCATCACCAACCGAGGTGCCGCCGAACTTGACGACGATCACGCGTCACCGCGGGAGCAGACCGCAGTTTACCATCAGCTCCGCATTCAGCACCGAGGCCCCGGCAGCGCCGCGAACGACATTGTCGCCCATGGCGACGAGCTTGACGTCGAATAGCGAATCGGCGCGAATGCGCCCGACGACGACGGTCATCCCGCCACCACGCTGAACATCGCGCCTCGGCTGCGGCCGGTCCGCGACGTCGATCACTTCGACGGGCCGCTCGGGCGAGGACGGAAGATTGCGAGCCACGCTCGCGCCGCGCCATTCGCGTATGGCCGCCGCGACGTCGCGCGGCGACGCACGGTTGCGCAGACGAACGGATACGCAGACGGTGTGGCCATTCTCGACTGCCACACGGTTGCAGTGCGCGCTCACGGTCATCGCCGCCGAGACGATCTCCTCGTCGCCTAACGAGCCAAGGAACTTGGGGAGCTCGGCCTCGACCTTGTCCTCCTCATCGTTGATGAACGGAATCACATTTCCGAGAATGTCGAGCGAGGCGACGCCAGGGTAACCGGCACCGGAGACGGCCTGCATCGTCGACACGAAGACGTCGGTAATGCCGAATCGTTCGTGAATCGGCGCCAGAGCGAGCGTCGTGACGATGGTGGAGCAGTTGCCGTTGGTGACGATGCCGCCACCGCTGCTCCAACCGCGCTTGCGGCGCTGCGTCTCCAGGATCTGCAGGTGATCCGGATTGACTTCGGCGATCACGAGCGGCACGTCGGGCGCCATTCGATGATTCTTGGCGTTGCTGAGCACGAGCTTTCCCGCCCTCGCAAATGCCAGCTCAGCTTCGCCAGCGACGCTCGAGTCGAGCGCCGAGAAGACGATGTCGGACGAGACAGCGGCAGGGTCGCAGGCCACAATCGTCTGCGTCGCTACGGTCTCGGGCATCTGCCCGGCACTCACCCAGCGCGCCGCATCGGCATACCTTCGGCCGGCGCTCCTCTCCGACGCCGCAAGCTCGCCGATCTCGAACCACGGATGGTTCTCGAGCAGCCGAATGAAGGTCTGCCCGACCGCTCCGGTGGCGCCGAGCACTGCGACTCGTCGTTTCCGGGGCAGCTGGCTCTGATCCTTCGTCGAGGCGGCGTTCATGACCTCAGCTGGCGAGAAGGGATCGGACGATCCGGTCATACGAGTCGACGGCGGCGCGCAGCTCGCTGACATCGATGTACTCGTCAGGCGTGTGCGCGACGTGAATCGACCCAGGACCGAAGAGCAGCGGCGTGCCCCAGCGGCTCAGCAGCGGGATGTCCGTGGTGTACGCGACGGGAGCGACGTCGAAGCCGTCGATGACATGAAAGTGCTGCGCGGGAATGTACGATCCCCACTCGAGCTCCGCCTTGTCGCGCGCCCACTCGACGAGCGTATCGCGTAGTGGCTCGACCGGCCCGACGACGCGAAACATCAGCTCTGCCTCGCAGAGGGCCGGGACGATATTCGCCTCTGTGCCGCCGCGGATGGTGCCGATGTTCACGGTCGTATCGCCGAGCACCGCGTCGGTCGGCAATGAGAGTTTGTGAATCGTGGGAAGCAGCGCGAGCATCGGCTCGATGGCCGAGCGGCCGAGGTGGGCGTAGGCAGAATGCGCGGCTTTCCCACGAATGCGCACCGTGACCCGCTGCGAACCCTTCGCGCCGCTTGCGAGCTTGCTCTCCGTTGGCTCGCCGTTGACGAGAAATCGGCTCGTGGCGGGCAATCGGTTCGCGGTACGCGCGCCGTCAGAGCCCTTCTCCTCGCCGACGACGAAGAGCAAATCGACACGCTCTTCGCCGCTCTGGGCGAGGCGGTCGGCGGCGCTGAGCATCGCGGCGGCAATGCCTTTCGCGTCAGCGGCGCCACGACCGGTGAGCCGGTCGCCCTGCAAGCGCGGCGGGAGGTAGGGCGGAACGGTATCCAGATGCGTTGAGAGCGTCACCCCACGGCCGCCACGCGTGGCCCACACGTTCGCGCGACCGCGGGTTACTTCCTGCAGATTGACGTTCCAACCGCGCGCGATAAGCCATCGCGCGACAAAATCGATGGCACCACTCTCGGCGCCCGTCGACGAATCGATTGCCAACAGCTCCGCCGCGAGTGCTACGACGTCTGTCATGACGCAAAGCTAGCCGCGCCGAAATCGCGCTGCCACCAGCGAATGCGTGCTACGTGTCGATGCGGCGAGGAGGATCGACTGCCGAGGGAGGGTGGCCGCGCGGCGTCGGCCATCCCTCGGCGGAAGACGGGTGTGACTCGAGGATTATGATGCCCCAAGATCCTGCTGCGCGCGTGGCGTCGAGACGATGAGATGTTCAGCGCCGCGAGCGTGCTCGACGAACATCTGCTGCACGAGTCGGTTCGCTTCCTTTACATACTCGTCGTGATGGCGCTCACCGATGTCGCCGATGTCGGCGAGTTGCTGAATACCGAGCTGGCGTCCGGCCTCACGGAAGGTCTTGAACGTGTCCTCGGACTGGCGCGCCATGACGATGTCGCTCACGAGGCGGAGGAAGTCGCTCTGACGCGGCGCGTCGGCGAGATCCTTGGCCATACCGAGGGCGCTGCCCGCGGCACGCTTGAGCGCGCCGCCGATGTTTTCGAGCGGATTGCTATCGTTGCGATCGCCGCTGCCGACTGTGCGTTGGAACTCCTCGAGCATGCGCTGGTGCTCGCGCATCCGGGGAATGTGCCGCGAGCAGAGATCTCGAAAGCGCTGATCCTGTGCCTGCGACTCGTGGTCGACGACCGAGCGCAGGAAGGAGTCGTGTTGCATCACTGCGTTGTTGACCTGGCTCCGAAGAAAATCAATTCCAGTGTCCATCGTGTCACTCGCTCGAAGGTTGTGAGCGGCACCGGTGCACAAGACGCGCCAAGGGTGTGGCGTCAGAGCTCGTCGGACAGCACGCGTCGTCGCAGCTCGAAGAACTCCGCGGGCAGCGTCATTCGACGCTCGAGCGCGACATCCTCGAGCGCGGTGAGGATCATACGCTTGAGCTCGCGGCCGACGTCGCCGTTAGGCAGCGTACGGAGGGTGCGTTCGGCCAATTGTGGGGTAGACAGATAGGTATCGAGCGACACGCCGATTCCGCGTGTTGCGACGGCGTCGTCGTTGGAGGTTGTAGAAGTCGAAGCGTTGTCCGTTGTGGGGGCGAGAGCAGGAGCGCTGCTCGCCAATACGGCTGAGTCCACCTCGAGCGCGGCCGCGAGTCGCTGTCGTAGCGCATCGGTAAGCTCCGACTTTCCCGTCATGACGCGCCACAATTGCTGGCGCGATGTCCCGGCGAAGCGCGCGAGGCGCTGCTTCGAGAGTCCCCGGCCAATTCGCAGCACCTCGATGCGCTTGCCGAGGCTGGTCAGCTCAGGAAAGCCTTCGGACTCAGGATTTGGCTTTGGCCTGCCGGTTGACATACGTAGCACCAACTCGTACAATTATACCGAACAAACCCCGAATCGCGAGACATCTGTAACAAACGATAGGAGCGCGCGTGTCGAGAGTCAACAAATCGGGGAGGAAGGCGACAGGTAGCAGACAGGAGGCGCGGAGATCGGGAGGTCGCGGAGGAAGTCTCCCGAAGACCAGCAGCCGTGGACGCGCGAAGGCGAAGCTGGCCCCAGCACGGGTGCCTGAGGTTCAGTTTCGCGTGAAGGAGCTCAACGCTCAGCAGAAGTGCGGGGCTGGAACATCGGTCGAGCGACTCTTTCGAGTCGATGAAACCGCTGATGGCGCCGCCAAGGCGCATCTGGTTTTCCTCGATCGGCGGCACGGCTGGTACTGCGAGCATGGCGTCGAGTGTCCTGCGGTACGACAGGCACGACGGATTGGAGAGGCTGACAGGCAGCACAACGGACGGACTAACAACGGTAGGATGAGAGCATGATCGCACGACACGAGACTCACATGGACAAGATGGACATCTGGTCGAAGCTTTCGGCGCCCCTCCCGACGGGCGTCATCTCCTGGCGTCAGGACGGCAAAGCCGTACAGCGCGACGGCAAGTTTGTGGCGCGTTTCGTCGCTTACATCGACGCGAACACGGTGCGCGAGCGCCTGGACAGCGTCGTTCCCGGCGAATGGGATCTCACCCTCGACCTGCTCCCGACCCTTGCGGGTCAGGACGAAAACGGCGAGCAGACGTGCTCCTTCAAAGCGCGTCTTCAGATTCTCGGCGTCATTCGAGAGGACGTGGGTACCGGCCGCGACTACAAGTCGGCGGCGACGGACGCATTCAAGCGCGCAGCGGTTCGCTTCGGCATCGCGCACGAGCTCTATGGCTTCGAGCAGAACTGGGTGCCGGTGGATGGCGACGGCCGTTATGCGAAGCCACTCGAGGATCCCGCGGTCGTCTACGCACGGCGACTGGCACGGATGGAGGTACGGGAGCGGATTCGAGCCGAACGGCAGGACGAGGAACAGCCGGCAGCAGATGAGGTTCACATCGAGACGACTCTCGCGGGCCCGGCAACCGGACCACTCGCGCTCGACGAGCCGAGCTGCCCGAAGTGTGGGGGCCGGATGTGGGACAACCGCCTGTCGAAGCGCAACCCGAAGGCTCCGGACTTCAAATGCCGTAATCGCTCGTGCGACGGGGTGATTTGGCCGGCGAAGGCGGGACAGCGCGCCAGTAGCAACGGCCGCGGCAGCTCCGGCGAATCATCGGCGGGGCCACTGGTTCCTGAACCGGAGCCCGTGGTTGCGGACGCGGATCAGATCCCGTTCTGATCCCGAAGAGATGAAGAAGAAGGGGCGAGCGTCGCGTGGCGACGCCCGCCCTTCTTCGTTCAGCTGACTCAACAATCTCCACACGTGTCCGATATTTGGACTCGAAGGCGACGCCAACGCCTTCCAGAGCCGCTGGAGCACGTTCATGGAGCCATGCACCATCGCAGTTACGTCTCACGACTACGCCGATGCTCGGCGCGTGTTGTCGGAGTGCTGGATCTTCACACCGGAGCGCGGGTTGCGCGCGATGACGCTTCACGGCAACGGGTCGACGCTCGCGATCGACGGTCGGCGACTCCTTCGCTGGTGTATTCTAGACGATGACGTACCGCGGTCCATCCTTGCGTATCTGTACAGCGCGGAGCACCCGACACCGGAGCTCCGGAACGAAGTCGCAACGCTCGCCCGTGAGCGGTTCCCAGCCGTCAAGCCCGCGCTGTCATCCTGAGCGAAGCGAAGGGGATCTGCTTGCCTGCGGCACGCGAGGCTCAGCGCACGAACATGAAGCCTGATCCCTCCTGAGTGATGACCGCCACCGACGCGTCGTTCGAGAAGACGATGCGGCGTCCGCTGGTCGGAAGGGAGAGCGTCCGGAACGTTCGCGTCGAGAGATCGACCATCTTGAGGGTGTTGTAGATGACGACCCAGAGCTCGAGCCCATCGGGCGTCAACGCGGCGCCGAAGCCACCCGCACCGGCGATGGACGGTCCCTGAACACCACTCGCGAGATCGAACACCGCCAGGTCGCCGTTCTCTATCGGGACGTAGAGCGTACTGCCGTTAGGCGTGACGACCGCCTCTTGGGCCGTCCCAGATACATGGAAGGCGCGCGCGACGGAGTTCGTCGATGTGTTGATCTCGGTCACAGTTCCGGCGTCGAAGCCTGTCACGTACATCAGCGGCTGCGAGGGATGCAGGGTCATTGCGTTGATCGCTCCCGACACCGGTATCCGCAACTTCTCCGCTTTCGTCGTCATGTCGTATGCGACGACGACGCCACTCGATCCGACGTAGAGGGTCTGGTCGTCACGACTCATCTGTACGGCGATCGGTTGGACGGTGGTCGGGAAATTCCCTGTGACCGTGTTCGTCGCGATGTCGACGATGTCGATGCGGCTGGCGGTGTGATTCCCGATGTAGGCTGTCGTCCCCGTGCTGTTGAAGGTCACGTCGAGCCCGCCGGCGCTGCCGTTGGTCGGCAACACCGAACCGTTCGGATCGACGATGACGGAGTGGGCACCGTCCGAGCCCGGGGCGACGATGGCGCCGGTGGCGGAGATACCGAGACCCCAGGAGCCGGTGAAGTTCGCCGTCGTCACTGAAGTGCCTGAGGGGCGCGAGATGTCGGCCACCTCCACGTTCACCGTGCGGGTGAACGGTCCACTCTTGACCGTGATACTCGTGGTGCCTAACGGGCCGACCGACGTGACGACCCCCGTTCCCGACACGGTGACGATCGACTGATCGTTGGACGTGTAGGTGACGCTCCCCGTCGGCATCGCCGCGCCTACGGCATCGACGATCGTGGCGATGAGCTGTGCCTTTCCACTCTTCGCGATACGGAGCGACGACGGAGCCACGAGCAGATCGGACGCGACTTGCTTCACCAGAATCGAGATCGTCCGGTTGAGCGTCTGCGTCGAGAGTTGAACGTTGGTGGTGCCAGCAGGGCCGAGGGAGGTTACCAGCCCAGTCGGCGAGATCGAGATCAACGTCGGGTTGTAGCCAGAGTACGTGATTGTCGAACCGGGGATCGGTGTACCGACGACATCGACGACCTGCGCCTGCAGCTGCAGCGTCGTCTTCTGATTGAGCGTAGCCGGATCGGGCGTGACAGAGATCCCGGAGCTGACCTGAGTAACGGTGACGGGCACCGAGGTCGACGCACGGCCCGATTTCGCAATGATGTTCGCAGTCCCCGCCGGTCCGACGGAAGTTATCACCCCGAGATTGGAGACAGTGAGTATCTGTGTATTGGAACTACTGAAGCCGACGACAGCTCCGGTGATCAGCTGATCGTTCTGGTCCGTGACCGAGACGCTGAGTGACGCCGTGCCCTTCTGCGGGATGGTGACTGCGTCTGGAGCGACGATGACGTGCGTGGGCTGCGGTCCGTTATCGGTTGACGATCCGCACGCGGAAGCAGCGATAAGGGCGACGAAGGCCGTGACCAATCGGCGAGCGAGCACCGGGAACACTCCGGAAACATGTGAGGGTGTCGATGATGTCGTCGTGCGCAACCGAGCGCAAGCGTCCCGAGTCGGGCGGACGAAACGCCCGCGCCGCCTCATGAGAGGTTTCTCATGAGTGCTGCACCCACTCAGACATCGAAATGCGCGGCTCGAGGAGGACGGGAGCAGAAGGACCTGCTCCCGCCAACGAGCAGATCAATCACTGAACAGGAATCGCCACGCCATATGCGGCATTGATTGCCTGCGCCGCCGCGATCGCAAGGAACCCCTGACCCTGGGTGCTGGGGTGCACGCCGTCGAGACTGATGTACGGTCCGAATGGCGAGTTGGAGAACAGGAGGTCGGATACGCTGAACCGAGGCTTCGGGAGCGCGTACACGGCGTCGAGACTGAAGTACGCATACCCATTCTGACTCGCCTTCGCCTGCATGTGCGCGTTCATCTGCGCCATGCGCAGGTTGATCGCGTTCACGTCGCTGGCAGTCAGTATGTAATCGGCGGCGCCCGGGACATCCGCGCAGGTCGCAGTGGTTGGTGTCTTGGAGAGCAGCGTCAGGACATACCCCGGCACGAAGATGTAATTGGAGCTGAAGTAGCAGTTGAGACTGACCGAGATACCCAGAGCGAGCAGTGAGGGCCATTCGTTGAAGAATTCCCGCGCGCGGCGGATGCTCGGGAAGTTAGCCGCGTTGCCAGGCACTCCAACGAGTACGGCTCGAGCGCCAGTGCTCTGCACGGCCGCGAGCACCTGATCGTAGTCCCGCTCCCAATCGGCGTACGGCGTCATGGCGGAAATTCGGCCCGTACTCGCCGGCAGTACTTCGTTCGCCGCCAACTCGACGGACACGAACGTCGGCTGCTGCGCCAGCATCGCCGCAACCTGCGTCATACCCGGAGGTAACACCCGGCTGTACAAGACGCCGGTTCGCGTCGTCGTCCCTTCGGTTTCGAGAGTGCTATACAGCGCGTCGTGCACGTTGGCGCCGGAGATCGCGACGCTGTTCGCCGGCAGGGTGACGCCAGCCTGGAGCGGAGCGCAGGTGTTCATGACGGCGGTGACGAGATCATTGCCGAACGCGCCGACGAGTGCCGCGTCCGCGACCAGCGGCGGCAGCAGCGGCGGGCCGCACCCGGGATCCTGTACCAACGGCAGGGAGAATGGCATCCCGATGCGAGTGGCAAGCTGCGCGGGCCACGCCGCGTGCTGGCCGCCGGCGTAGATGCCGGCTGATTGAACGCCCATGCTGTTGCTGGTGCCTAACGCGACGTACCGCTGGAAGATGTCCTGCGCGGTCACGGCGAAGTTCGGCGGTAGGGGACCCTGTCGCCTCAGGGTCGGCGCGGTTGGGTCAGCACAGGCGGCGAGGACGAACGCAGCCGCGGTGAGAGCGAGGGCGTGCTTCATGGAGCAGCTCCAGCGAACCGGCAGGAGGAGCCTTCGCGACATTGCGCCACGCCCTCGCGGCGCCCGCGATCTCCTCCGTGCAACGCGATCAAACGTTTGCGCCCGCGGCATCTGGCGCAAGAGGAGACTCACCGCAGCAGGCCCAACCTGTGAGACGCGCTTTGGGGAGAGAGGTAAGATCGCGATCGATGCCGGGGACGGGGCTCGAACCCGTAAGGGATTGCTCCCAAGGGATTTTAAGTCCCTCGCGTCTGCCGATTTCGCCACCCCGGCGCACCACCGCTTGAGCAAATGCTAAAGGGAGCGGCCGCAGCCGCTCCCCTTGCGTGCTCCAGAGCGGGAAACGGGACTCGAACCCGCGACCCCAACCTTGGCAAGGTTGTGCTCTACCAACTGAGCTATTCCCGCGTCGTGTCGATCAATATAGACCGCGGCTTCGGGCGGCGACAAGTTCACGGACGCTCGCCAAGCGCGTTCACCGCATACCAGACGCTCCACGCCAGGAGACCTGACAACGCGGCATCGCCGCCGTTGGCGCGGGCGCGGCCATCGGCATCGACTTCCTCCGCCGCGATGCCGCCGTCCAGCGGCGCACGACGGAGCCACTGTAGCACCAACCCCGCTTCTGGGCCGATGAGGCGAGCGCACTGCTGTGCGAGCAACCGCGGCTCCGCGCCGATCGACTTCACCGTCCGCCGGTACGTCGAATCGTGGCGGGCGACGGCGTCATACAACGGAAGCCAGAGCGCCGAGCCGAGGGGATCATCCTCGGTCGAAATCCCCCCAGCGAGATCGACGGCGGCGGCGTAGGTATCCTTCCCTTCCCGCTCCACGACAAAGTGGCGGCGGATCGCGGCGCGCACGGCCTCCGGATCCTCGACCTCGCGGGCGGTCTCCTCGTCGAGCGTGCGACGAAGTACCTCGAGGGCCTGGGCAACGACTGCGTTGCCGTGCAACGCAAAGGGGTGCGCGGGCGGCGTTCCGGACGGGCTGACTTCCGTGTGATAGAGCGGCACGCGGCGATCGCGGCGCGTCGCAAGATCGTCGGCCGCGAGGTAGAGTGTGTCGGCAAGCGCCGGTTCCTCGACGATCTGATCGTCGCCGGTGTCGCGGATGTACCGATCGGTCGCGAGCGCGTAGGCAGCCGCACCTTCGAGCGTGAAGCCGGGCTCGAAGAGGGTGCCGTCCATATAGTGCACCCCACGACCCGGAGCGTAGCCGTGCAGCTCACAGACGCGGAGCAGAAGCTCGCGCGCGAGCGGCGCATCCGCGAGCTGCACCGCCGGGATCGTCCAGACGAGCGCTTCCCAGTCGCGCACCGTGATGCCGCGGCCATTCCACGGCGCGCGGCTCCGCACCACATAGTAGTGCGCGTCGTCGAGGGCGCGACCTACGGAATAGAAGTACGCAAAGAGCAGGTTGCGATTGATCACCCGATCCATCGCGTCGTTCGTCGCGGTCTGCTGCAGCGACTGCAGCGCGTCGCGCGTGGAGGTCAGCAGCTCGCGCCAGCCGCGACGCCGCAGCACGCGCACTGTCGCCTCGGCTCCGTCGCGCTCGGGACCAGCGGCGATGTAGAAGGCAACGTGCTCGCGCTCTCCGGCCGCCACCCTAACGACGCGCTTGAGGGCGAAGTCGTTCGTCGCGTTGTCCGCGATCGAGAGCTGGGCCGCGCCGTCACCTCCGATTCCCACCGCGACGTCGCCGGGTGGCGCGCTCCCCTCCAGCAGTAGGACATCCTCCGCGCCATGACTCACCACATTCGAATCGACGAATCGGCGTGACGAACGAACGCGCAGCTGACGATGGGCGAAGCGTCCCTCGAGACCGATCGTAATCTCGGCTGGTACGCCCGTGCGATTCTCGACCGACAGTGCGTAGACCGCGCCCGCGACGTCCGCATCGCGGCCATAGGGGGCGAAAATGCTGCCGCGAACGACGACGTCGGCGATCGTGCAGGAGAAGGTGGGAATCCAGCCGAGGGCGCGCTCCCATGCCATCTGAGCCCCGGCAAGATCGCGCGTGGCGCCGCCGATTCCGATGGTTGGCTTCAGGAGTGGCGCTCCCGAACCTTGCAGAAAGTCGGCACTGCCGGCGAGCTCGATGGCGGAGCGCGATCCGCGATGGAGGACACCGAGCGCGTGCAGCGAGCCGTCGACCGGATGGATGCACGGGAGCGCGATCCAGTGGTTCCCGGTGATCTGCCAGGGGACGCGCGGCGGCGGGAGCGATGTCACGATCGTTTATGCATTTTGGGCGGTGACCGGGTAGAATGATAACCTCATCCGTTCACGTCAACGCATGGCCGAGGCTGTAGAAGAGACACACGAAATAGGCGACGCGCGCGGGCGAACGAGCGGGAGGAGTCGCTTGCGGTTGCTCCGACGCGCGTCGCTTCTCGTCGCGGTGAGCTTCGCGACGCGCGCATCCGCGCAGCTGCCACCAGCCCCACTTCCCCTGAGCAACACGGAAGACGCGCGGACGCTTCCGGCGGGGAGCGTTCTTTTTCGCGTGCTGAACGCCTGGACGCGGTTCGACGAGGTGTACGACGCGGCCGCTGACAGCGCGAATCACCTGCATCCGCTCGGACAGTCGTTCAGCGCAATTCAGCTCGGCGTGCGACAGTTTCCCGGACTGGCAACCGCCGAGAGCGCGCTCAGAACGCTGACCGGCGATCCCACTCTGTCACTCAATCTGGGCCAGACGCTGGCGACGGCGAATACACGCATCGTTACGACGCCGCTCATGCTGCAATACGGCGTGACCGATCGCCTAACGATCGGCGCGATGGTGCCGGTCGTCCAGACGCACAGCACGGTGTTCGTCGAGCTGAACCCGCGAAGCCTCGGTACGCCCACCACCATCAACGCCGGGCCCAATCCGGTGCGGTCGAACAATGCCGCCGCGATCCAGGCGAACACGGCGCTCCTCGCGCAGCTGAAAAGCGCGCACGACTCGTTGACGGATTTCGTGACGAGATGCCAGCAATCCAATTGCGGTAGTCTCGGCGACGCGAACCAAGCCCTCGCCACGACGGATGCGTACCTGGCTGCCGTGAAGGCCGTGTACGGCACGGATTCGCAGGCGAGTCTCTTTGCGCCTTTCGGTACCGCCCAGGCACAAATCGTCGCCAACCTCGCGACGTTGCAGAACACGGTCAACGGCTTGTTCGGTAGCAACTACTTCACCTTCGGCCCACCGGCAGCGGCCAACGCGATTGCGGCACAGTTTCAGCTGCAGCAGCTCGCCACGGCGAATCCCGGCGTCGCGTTCGACTCGTTAGGCTCGCCCGACCGGATCGGCATCGGGGACGTCGAGGTGTCCGCTCGGTTCAAGCTCCTCGATGGCTTTGCCGACACCACGGGCGGAATGAAGCTGCGGGCGACGCTCATCGGTGTGGCGCGCATCGGCACCGGGCGACCGCCATCCGGAATGGTGCCGTTCGAAGTCGGAACCGGCACCGGACAGACCAGCGCCGACGGCGGCGCGATCGTCGACATGCGGTTCGGTCGGCGGCTGATGGCGACCTTCGGCGCGCAGTACACGAGCTACTTCACCAGCTCCGACGTGGCGCGGCTGCCGAACAGCGACTACGCGCTCTTTCCTCTCGACGTTCCGATTGCCGGAAGCTGGCGGGAAGGTGACGCGGTGCAAGTCGAGGCGACGCCGCGCATCGCTCTCACCGATTACATCACCTTCTTCGGCGCATACACGTTCCGTCACCAGGCGGCGAGCAAGTACACGTCGCCCGACGCATCAGTGAGTCCAGTCTTCGCCGCGACGACGGAACAGCGCGCCGGGCTCGGATTCGGCTACTCGACGGTGACTCGTTATGCGCGTGGACAGAGCTCCCTGCCAATCGAGCTGTCCTTCACACATCTCGAGACGCTGACGGCGACGGGCGGGCTCGTTCCGAAATACGGCCGCGATCAGATCGAGCTGCGGATCTACTACCGCCTCCGCCGCGCCGGGCGCTGAGAAGCACCGCTTCCGTTGCTCGCGGTGGCCGCGGCGGCGAAATCCGGCGACGCTGCACTCTCGAGCAGCTCCTGTGCGTGAGCCCGGCTGACGTCACTCTCCGGATCACCGCCGAGCATCCGCGCGACCTCGGAGACGCGATCCGGGCCCGTGAGGACGGTGACGTCGGCCGTCGTCACGCCACCGCGCGCTCCCTTCGCGACGAGGATGTGATGGTGTGCGCGGGCCGCGATCTGCGGAAGATGAGTGATCGCGAACACCTGGTGGTGCGCGGCGACGCGTCGCATCGTTTCCCCAACCATGAGACCGACCCGGCCGCCAATGCCGGCATCCACCTCGTCGAAGACGAGGGTCGGCACCCGGTCGAGCCGGGCGAGAATCGTCTTGAGCGCGAGCATCACGCGCGACAGCTCGCCGCCCGAGGCCACACGGGAGAGCGGCCGCTCCTCGTGACCGATGTTGAGCGACACCCGAAACTCGACGTCTTCCGCTCCATATGAGCTGATTTCAGTGTTCGGCGTCAGGCGAACACTGAAATGACCGTCGGGCATGCCGAGGTCGGGAAGCAGTTGATCGACGCTCGCGGCAAGGCGCTGCGCCGCGGCTTGCCGCATTTCGGTGAGCGCGGCCGCCCGCTCTTCGAGGCGAGCACGCGCCTCGCGCTCGCGTGACTCGAGCTGGCGCAGATCCAGCCCGGCGGAATCGACGAGGTCGAGCTCCTCGCGAGTGCGACGTCCCGTCTCGATCACATCGGCGAGCGTCGCGCCGTACTTCTTCGTAAGACGGAAGAGGAGATCACGTCGCGCGCGGACCTCGTCCAGGCGCGCTGGGTCGAGATCGATCGATGCCTCATACTCCTCGAGCTCACGTGCGAGCGCCTCGAGGTTGTAGTACGCGCTATCGTACAGTTCCTGAAGGCGCGCGAGCGTCGGATCGATGCGCTGAATGGTGGAGAGATGCCGCTCCACGCCACCGAGGAGGGTGAGCACGGCGTCCTCCTCACCGTCGATGGCGGATGCAATACCCGATGCGAGGCTGCGCAGCTCTTCGGCGTTCTCCAGTCGGCGCGCCTCGTCTTCGAGGCGCAGGTCCTCACCTTCGGTGAGCCTTGCGTCCTCGATCTCCCTGGCGACGTGACGGAGATAGTCGGCACGTCGCTCGGCGTCCGCGCGCCGGCGAAGAAGGTCGGCGATCTCGCGGCGCGCGCTGGCGAGCTCCTCGTACGCGGCGTGCGTTTGCACGGCGGTGTCGACGGCGCCGGCGAAGACGTCGAGAATGCGGCGCTGGGATTCGGGATCGAGGAGCGTCTGGGCCTCGTGCTGCCCATGCAGATTGACCAGATGCCGGCCGATGTCGGCGAGGAGGGTTGCGCTCACCGCGCTCCCGTTCACCCACGCACGAGTTCGGCCGGAGGCGGCGATCTCTCGCTTCAGCACGACCAGCGGCTCGTCCGCGTCGATGCCGCGGTCGTCGAGCAGTTGAGCGATCTCTAAACGATCGGCGATGTCGAAGACGCCTTCGACGCTGGCGCGCTCCGCCCCCGTGCGAATGAGGTCGACGCTCGCCCGCTCGCCGAGGAGCAAGCTCAACGCGCCGACGATGATGGATTTGCCGGCGCCGGTTTCACCCGACAGGACGTTGAAGCCTCGCGCCAGGGGCAGCGAGAGCGATTCGATGATCGCGAAGTTCTTGATCCGCAGCTCAGTCAGCATCAGGTGCCCGCATCCGATCCGAACTTCTCATCGCGCTCTTTGAGCCCGCCCCAACCCAACTTCTGTCGGAGCGTCTTGAAGAAGCTGCCGCCGGGAAAGCGGACGATGAGGACACCGCCTTCGCTCCGGCGAATGCTGAGTGTTTCGCCGCTCGCGAAGGTAGAGCCCACCTGACCATCGATCGTCACCAATAATTCGTCTGGGAAACCTTCCGCTTGCACGGTCACCTCAGTGCCCGCGGGGAGGATGAGCGGCCGGATCGCGAGCGCGTGGGCCGAGACCGGGGTGACGACGAGGGCCTCGAGTGTGGGAAAGACAACTGGTCCGCCAGCGGACAGGCTGTACGCGGTCGAGCCAGTGGGCGTTGATACCACCACGCCGTCGGCCCCGTAAGTCGCGATCGTTTCACCATCGGCGCAGACACGAAGCTCGACGACGCGCGCGAAGCCTCCCTTGTGAAGGACGACGTCATTCAGCGCGACCCATTGATGCCGCTCGCGTCCGAAGGCGTCGAGCACACGGGCCTTGATCGCCATGCGCGATTCGACGCGGTAATCTTTCCGCGCGAAGCGCATCAGCGCCGACGCCAGTTGATCGGCCGGACAGCAGGTGAGGAATCCAAGCCGCCCCAGGTTCACGCCGAGGATGGGGACCTGATGCGGATCGAGAAGGCGAGCGCCACGCAGGAGCGTGCCATCGCCGCCTAACGTGAGCATGACGTCGAGATTGGACGGATCGGTCAGCTCGTTCCCATAGCCGGCCGCCTCGTGAATCTCGCTCTCGAAGTAGAGCTCGAGGCCGAGCCCGGGCTTGAGCTCTTCCAGTGTCTGAAGGACGTCTGGCAGCCCCGCGTAGCCTCGGTGTCCGACGACGCCGACGCGGATCACCCGGCGACTGCCTCACTCTCTTGCTCGTGCAGCGCGCGCACCCGCGCCGCGATGCCGGTGGCATCGAGCCCGGTGAGCGCGAGCTGGCGAGCGCGCGACGCCGCCGGAATGATACGATCAGGGACGCCATGCACCGCGACACGCACCGACGGATCCTGACGTGCGATGACGGTGGACATGTAGGCGCCGAAGCCGTTCACGACCGTGCCCTCCTCCACGACGAGCACGCGATTGTGATTCGCGAGCACCGCGGTAAGCGTCACCTCGTCGTACGGTTTCATGAACCGACAGTTCACGACGGTGATGCGCAAGCCTTCCTCCGCCAGCACGTCAGCTGCCGCGAGCGCGGTGCCCACCATCGTTCCGGTCGCGAGCACGGCGATCTCCGAACCGTGGCGGAGGACCTCCCACGTGCCGAAGGGAACCGATTCCACCTCGTTGGCTGCCGGCACGCCGTCGGGCGCCGCGTCGCGCGGATAACGAATCGAGAACGGTCCACTCTCGTGGGCGATCGCCGTGCGGAGCAGGCCAACCAGCTCTCGCCCGTCCTTGGGCGCGGTCACGGTGACGTTAGGCACAGCGAGGAGATAGGCGATGTCGTAGAGACCCATGTGCGTCTCGCCGTCCTCGCCAACGAGCCCCGCGCGATCGAGGCAAAAGATCACCGGAAGCGACTGGATCGCAACGTCGTGGATGATGCTATCGTACGCGCGCTGTAGAAATGTCGAGTAGATCGCGACGACCGGCCGCACGCCACGGGTCGCCAGACCAGCGGCGAAGGTCACCGCATGCGCCTCGGCGATTCCCACGTCGAAGAACCGGCTCGGAAACGCCTTTGCGAACAGATCCGTGCTCGTCCCGCTTGGCATCGCCGCCGTGATGGCGGCCACACGCTCGTCCTTTCCACCGAGCTCGGTGAGCGCTTTTCCAAAAACCTTCTGATACGACGTCGCCGACGAAGCGTGACGCAGCTTTCCAGTCGACGGATCGTGATCGGGCGGCAGCGCATGCCATTTCTCGAGACTCTCGCCGGCTGGAAAGCCTTTTCCCTTCTGCGTGCGCACATGGACGAGCCGCGGGCCGCCCAGGGCGCGAACCGCGGTGAACGTCTCGATCATCGCATCGATGTCGTGTCCATCGATGGGACCGAAGTAGCGGAAGCCAAGCTCCTCGAAAAGTACGCCAGGCGTGAGGAGTGCCTTGAGGCTCTCCTCCCAGCGGCGCACCCACGTTCCGAAGCCCATGGACGAGAAAAGACCACCGGCGCCGTTGTCGGCGATGTCTCCGATGGCGGAGCGCACGCGATTGTACAGTGAATTACGCTGCACCGAGGTGAGATACTTCGAGATCGCGCCAACGTTAGGCGCGATCGACATCTCATTGTCATTGAGGACGACGATGACATCGCGCTCCGAGTGGCCGGCATTGTTCAGACCCTCGTACGCCAAGCCGCAAGTCAGGGCCCCATCGCCAACGACGGCGACGACCTTGAAATCCTCGTGACGTAGATCCCGACCGGCTGCGACACCAAGTGCCGCCGAGATAGAGGTTGCCGCGTGCCCGGCGCCGAAGACGTCGTACTCGCTCTCGCTTCGCTTGAGAAATCCGGAGATCCCGCTCTCCTGGCGCAGCGTCTCCAGCCCCTCATTACGCCCCGTGAGGAGCTTGTGCGGATAGCCCTGGTGCCCCACGTCCCAGATGAGCTGATCGCGCGGAGTATCGAAAGCCGCATGAAGCGCGATCGTGAGTTCCACGACGCCAAGCCCCGCTCCGATGTGTCCGCCGGTGCGTGAGCAGACGTCGATCAGGCGCGCGCGAACGTCCTCGGCGAGCGTCTTCAGCTCGTCTGGGTTGAGACGACGGACGTCATGGGGAGAATGGATGCGATCGAGAATCGTCATACTCGCTACGGTGTGACCAGTTGCACCGCCTAAAGCTAGCGAACTGCACTGCGGTCTGTTACTTCCGCACCTCGAGCTAGCGCGATGCGCGAAGTCAGGCTCGCCGCCTCACGACAAAGCGCGCAATGCTCTGGAGCAGTGGTGTGAGAAGGCCGACGGCGGCCAACGCCGCGCAACCTTCGTCGATCAATGCGTCGGCACGCTGCATCGCGCCGTCGACGCCCAACAGGGCAGGATATGTGCTCTTCCCAAGGGCGGCGTCCCGTCCAGCGGTCTTCCCGAGCGCCTCGGTTGTCGCCGTGACATCGAGCACATCGTCGATGATCTGAAAGGCGAGGCCCACATCGGAGCCATAGCGTGCGAGCGCGCCGACGGCTTCACGGCTTGCACCCGCCGCGAGACCGCCGAGGAGCGCCGCCGTCGAAACGAGCGCCCCCGTCTTTGCGGCATGAATCTGCTCGAGGTCAGCAAGGCTCAGCGTCCTCCCTTCCCCATCGAGATCCAGCATCTGGCCCCCAATCATCCCTCCAGCCCCGGAGGCGGCCATGAGCTCGCGGACGATGCGGCCGGCATTGGAGGGAGACAGTTCGTGCGCCGCCCGCGCCGCAGTGCGGGCGGCCAATGGGACCATCACGAGCCCCGCTACGGTTGCGACACGCGTGTCGAACCTGCGATGAACGGTAGGCCGGCCACGACGCACATCGTCGTCGTCCATGCACGGCAAGTCGTCGTGGATTAGGGAGTACGCGTGCACGACCTCGATTGCGGCCGCTAATAGCGTCGCGTTTCCCGTTCCTCCTGCCGCTCGATACGCGGCGAGAAGGAGGATTCCGCGAAAGCGCTTGCCCCCGCCGAGGAGGCTATAGCGAATTGCGGCGGCGACGCGCGGACCTCGAGCCTCGAGCGGCGCGAGGTCGTTGCCGGCCAGACGCGCGAGCGCGTCATCGATCTGATGGCGATATGTCTCGACCTCGCCGATGACGTCAGCGTGGAAGACGTCGGTACCGCCGCGATCAGCCACGAAAATCAGTGAGCTCGAACGAGCCGTCGTCACGCTCCACCAGGCGCTGCACCCTCGCGCGCGCGTCCGCGAGCTCCTTCGAGGCGGCACGGAGGCATTCGACGCCCTCCTCGAAGAGCGCGAGAGCGTGCGCGAGATCCACCTGATCGCCTTCCAACTCCTGGACGATGGTTTCGAGGCGCTCCAGTCGGGACTCGAAAGAGACGGTCGCGGATGTCGCGTTAGGCTTCGCCATCGATATCGGGAGTGACGTTGTTAGCGGTAGAGCGCACGATGCCGTCGCGAAGGCGCAGGTCGAACTCCCGGCCCGGCCCGAAGTCCTCGACAGAGGCCAAGGTGCGCCCGTCAGCGTCGCGCGCGATCGCGTAGCCGCGTGATAGCGTAGCTAGTGGACTGAGGGCGTGCAGTCTCCCGGCGGCCGAAGCAATGCGGCTACCGCGTCGGTCGATCGCGCTCCGACTCGCCGCCGTCAGCTCACCAGCGACTCGATGAAGGACATCACCGGCTTCGTCGATCCGCGACGCGACGGCGCCAAGCAGATGGCGCGCTCGCGACTGCAGTTCGCCGACGAGCTCCTCGGTGGCGCGCACGGCGGCTTCCGCCGCTGCCGAGGGCGTAGGCGCACGATGATCGGCGACGAGATCGCAGATGGTAACGTCGATCTCATGGCCGACGGCGGAGATCGTTGGTACGGGACAGCGGGCGAGGGCGCGGGCAACGCGCTCGTCGTTGAACGCGCGCAGGTCTTCGCGAGCGCCACCGCCCCGGCCGATGATGATCGTATCAGCACCGTTCCAGCGACTCACCTGATCGATGGCGAAACAGAGCTCTTCGATGGCCGCGTCGCCCTGCACGGTTGCCGGCACGACGACGACGCGCACATGCGGCGCACGGCGCTTGACGACCGCGACGACGTCGTGGAGCGCCGCACCATCAGGACTCGTGACTACGGCGATGACGCGAGGATAGCGCGGCAGCGCGCGCTTACGCTCACGCGCAAGCAGACCGTCAGCCTCGAGCTTGGCACGCGTTCGTTCCAAAGCCTTGCGCCAGAGGCCATCTCCTTCTGCCTCGATCCGCCTAACGGCGAATTGCATGTCGCCGCGAGCGGCGTACAGCGTCAGCTGCCCAAGCACCGTGACCTGCATGCCGTCGTCGGGCGGCGCCGGGATCGACCGCCGGTCACGAGACCAGACGACACAGCGCAGTTGAGCGCTTCCGTCACGGAGACAGAAGTACCAGTGACCGTTGCGGTGTGCTTTGAAGTCGATCACCTCGCCGCGCACCCAGAGCGGCATGAACGCACCCTCGAGAATGTCCTTCGCCGTCTGGGTCACCGTCGTAACGGAAACGGCCGAGCCGGGCGATGCGCCGGGAAACGCAGTGCCAAGCTCCTCGTAGAGCGCCGTCGGCGCGCTCTCGAAAGACGGCTCCATGCGCGGCTCGGGCTCCGGTGGGGGAGCGAAGAGATCGAGATCCGACGGGCGGCGCGTCATCTCTCGCGCGATCGGGACATCACGTCGCTTTCGCACGATGGAGTCAGCTCTCGGCGCGTGCGGCCGCGCGAACGGTGTTTCGCATCAGCATCGCGATGGTCATCTTGCCGACGCCCCCCGGGACAGGCGTGATCAACGACGCAACTTCACGAACTGCGTCGAAGTCGACGTCGCCGACGAGACGTGACCCACTCTTCTTCGTTGCGTCGGGGATCCGATTCATGCCGACGTCGATGACCACGGCGCCCGGCTTCACCATCTCGGCCGTGACCATGTGTGCACGGCCTGTCGCAACGATCAGGATGTCGGCGCGCTTCGTGTGTGCGGCGAGATCCCTCGTGCGGCTGTGACAGATGGTGACCGTCGCGTCCGCGCCCGGACCATTCTGGAGCATGAGCGCCGCCATCGGCTTTCCGACGATGTTGCTGCGTCCGATCACCACGCACTCCGCGTCACGCGTCTCCACTCCGCAGACTTCGAGCATGTACTGTATGCCGGCCGGCGTGCAGGGGACGAACCCATCCCTTTCACCGATGAGCAACTTACCGACATTCACGGGGTGAAAGCCGTCGACGTCCTTGTCGGGACGGATGCGGCGGAGCACGACGTCCGCATCGATCTGCCGCGGTAATGGCATCTGCACGAGGATGCCGTGCACCTGAGCGCTCGCGTTCAACCGATCCACGATCGCAAGCAGCTCCGATTGCGTCGTCGAGGCCGGGAGCCGGATCGTCTCGCCGGCCATGCCGAGCTCGCGCGAGGTCGCTTCCTTACTGCGCACGTAGACCGCGCTCGCCGGGTCGTCGCCGACGAGGACAACGCTCAATCCTGGTGTGATGCCACGCGTGCGAAGCCGATCGACTTCGGCCCGTACCTCGTCGAGAACACGCGCGGCGATTGCGGCGCCGTCGATCAGCTTTCCCTTCATCGGAAGCACCATCCCGCCTGCCTCCTCCCGCGCCCCACGTGCCGCAGCAACGTCACCGCGCAAAGTCGACTGCCCTCGTCTCGCGAATCAGCACCACCTTGATCTGGCCCGGATACTGGAGCTCCGTCTCGATACGGCGGGCGATCTCCTCGGACATCGTCGTCATACGAATGTCATCGATGTCATCAGGCATGACGATGACGCGGACCTCGCGCCCCGCCTGGATCGCATAGACCTTATCCACGCCCTTGTAGCTGGACGCGATTCGCTCGAGTCCTTCGAGGCGCTTCACGTACGTCTCGAACGCCTCGCGGCGCGCACCGGGTCGGGATCCCGAGATCGCGTCGGCCGCCTGGACGAGCACCGAGACCTCGCTCTCGTGGGGCACGTCGTCGTGGTGCGCGGCAATGCAGTTCACGACGAGCGGATTCTCACCGTATTTCGTCGCGACCTCGACGCCGAGCTGAACGTGCGTTCCTTCGTGCTCGTGCGTGAGGACCTTGCCGACGTCGTGCAGGAGCGCCCCCCGCTTCGCGAGAATGACGTCGAGTCCCAGCTCGCCTGCCATGATGCCCGCGAGCCATGCGACTTCCTTCGAATGCTGCAGGATGTTCTGCCCGTAGCTCGTCCGCCAATGCATCCTGCCGACCAGCTTCACGAGCTCCGGGTGCAAGCCGTGAATTCCCGTCTCGTACGCGGCCTGCTCGCCGATCTCGATGATCTGCGCATCCACTTCCTTGCGGGACTTGTTGACGACCTCCTCGATGCGCCCGGGATGGATGCGGCCGTCGGAGACGAGCTTCTCGAGCGCGAGACGTGCGATCTCGCGTCGGATCGGATCGAAGCACGAGACGACGACAGTGTCCGGCGTGTCGTCGATGATCACGTCGACGCCCGTAGCGAGCTCGAAGGCGCGGATGTTCCGTCCCTCGCGACCGATGATACGACCCTTCATCTCATCATTCGGGAGCGACACCGCGGACACCGTGCTCTCGGCCGTATGCTCGGCGGCAATGCGCTGAATGGCGAGAGCGACGATCTTCCTCGCTTCGCGTTCGGCGTTGCGGCGCGCGGTCTCGCGTATCTCACGCACGCGATTAGCGGCATCGGCCTGAGCCTCTTCCTCCATCCGCCGCACAAGCTCGGCCTTGGCGTCCTGCGCGGACATGCCAGCCATTTGCTCGAGCCGGCGTCGCTCCTCGGCAATCAGTGTCGCGAGCTCTTCCTCGCGCTGAGCAACCGTTTTTTCACGCCGACCGAACTCGCTGGCGCGGCGGCCGAGATCCCGGTCGCGCTGCTCGAGCACGTCGGACTTGCGGTCGAGCACATTCTCGCGCTCGCTGATTCGCCGCTCCTCGCGCTCTACCTCCTCACGCCGGCCGCGCACTTCCTGCTCGAACTTTTCGCGCAGTCTGATGAGCTCTTCCTTCCCGGCGACGACCGCGCTCTTTCGCAAGTTCTCAGCTTCGCGCTCGCTCTCCGTGACGATCCGTTGCGCGGTCTCTTCGGCGGTCGACTTCGCGGCGGCGAGTCGCTTGATCTCCGCGCTTTTCCCGATTCGACGTCCAAGAAAGAAGAAAGCCGCCGAGGCGAGTACGACAGCGCCAAGCGCGGCAGCGAAAAATTCACTCATATGGATCTATGCTCCACCGCGAAGTGGGCCGCGGGGTAGGAGTAAACCGCGCCAGCCGCAGGGCGCATCTCGAGCGCTCGACCGACCTCACGCCGACGAAGGGCGCGAGCTGGGTTGAGCTAACTATAAAGCGCGCTTGTACCTACGGTTGGCTTGTTCCAGCGGCAAAGCTATGGCGGCCGGCTGCAAAAGGCAACTCAG